>CAYXPN010000534.1:0-1516 GCA_964467075.1 uncultured Planctomycetaceae bacterium | reverse complement strand
GGCGGCTCAGGACTTGTAAAGGAATTATTTGCCGAATTCGATGCGCAGCCCCGGGAAGTAATACTCTTACAAGTTCTCAAGGCCGCGGATCAACGCGTCGAGCTCCTGCTTCAATCGCGGTATGATCTCTTCGTAAGAAAACCTGCCCACGTGGACCGCACCCCGTTTGAGATTCACATGGTTCGCGCCGCACCACAGGCCCAAATCAGCGGTGTCCGTCTCGCCCGGGCCGTTCACCCGGCAGCCCATCACGGCAATGGTGATCGGATATCGGGCCGCATAGCGCGTGGCCTCGCGCACCTGGCGGGCCAGCTCCACAAACGCCGCGTTCTCCACGCGCGAACAGCTCGGGCAGCAGATGATATCCAGCCCGCGCTCGGCAGGGTCCTGCCAGCGGCGCAGGTAGTCGGGCCCCAGCAGCCGGCCGGCCGCCACGGCTTCGACGATCTGCCGTCCGGCCGCTACTTCCTCGATCTTGCGATCCGCGGGCACTGAGAGCGAAACGCGAATCGTATCGCCCAGGCCGCGCACGAGCAGCGCCTCCAGGGCCGCGCGCGTCTTGAGCACGCCCTCGGGCGGCAGGCCCGCCTCGGTCACGCCCAGGTGCAGCGGCACGTCCGGGCGCTCCGCAGCAAAGCGGGTGTTCAGCTCCACCACGCGCGCCGGATTGGAGTCCTTGAGCGACACGCAGAATTGCGTAAAACCCAATCGGTCGAGCAGCTCACAGTGTTCCCAGGCGCTTTCGAGCATGGCCTCGACGGTCTGCTCGGGCCCGAACTTCTCCCGCTTCACCGGATCGACCGAGCCGCAATTGAGCCCCACGCGAATCGCGCAGCCGTGCTCTGCGCCCACCTCGGCCAGAAAGCGGACCTTGTCCTGCCACGGGCGCTGGGCCTGGTGGTGAAACAGGTGGCCGGGGTTGTAGCGCAGCTTGTCCACCCACGGGGCAACCTCGGCGGCCAGCGGGAAGTTCTCTTGCAGGTCCACGGCCAGATTGGCGCTGGTGCGCGGGCGCAACTGCCTGAGCGATTCCACGTCGCGGCGGGAGTCCACTGCCACGCGCACCACGACGGCCCCGGCTTGGGCGAGCTGCTCCACCTGGGCGAGTGTGGCCTCCACGTCCGCAGTCTTGGTCGCGCACATACTCTGCACAGCGATCGGGTGGCCCGCCCCGATGGTCACCGAGCCGATGCGGACCGGCCGGGTGGGATTGCGCGTCGGGGGTGCTGAGGGCTGTGGTTCGGGCATGACGGCAGCGGTGGGCGAAAAACCGGGTAGTGTATGGGCCGCACCTGGGCGCGGATCGGCTGCCCCCTGTTCTTGGGGTATTCCGGCGCAGGCACCCCGATTGTTCATTCTCTCCGACCACGCCGTTGATTCAAGCCCGCGGTCGCCTGAGGGGGAAGATAGTCAATGTGCGCAATATGCGGGAGATGTAGCTGGGCCAGATAGAGCGAGTGGGTGCAAAGCACGCACCGTATGGGCCGGCACAACCGTGGAGGGCCACGCTCCGTCG
>CAYXPN010000533.1:0-1540 GCA_964467075.1 uncultured Planctomycetaceae bacterium | reverse complement strand
GCGTCGCCGATCTATTCAAATGACAATGTTGCATTTTTTTCCGAACGGCCCATACTGTTGGCTCCGTCGCCGAAACTGCCCATTCCTCGGAATCCACCCATGCAGATCATCGGTATCCTCGGCGGCGTGGCCAGCGGCAAGACCACCATCGCGCGCATGCTGGCCGAGTTGGGCGCTGCGCTGTTGGACGCCGACGCCGCGGGCCACGAGGTGCTGCGCCGGCCGGAAATCGAGGAGGCGCTGCGGCAGCGCTGGGGTACAGAAGTGTTCGGCCCCGACGGCCGGATCGACCGCGCGAAAGTGGCGCGGATCGTTTTCGGTCCGCCGCCCCGGGGGCCGGCCGAGAGGGCCTGGCTGGAGCAGTTGACCCACCCCGAGATCGCCCGGCTGTTGACCGACCAGTCCCGGCGCCTGGCCGCCTCGGGGACCGAGGTGGGGGTGTTGGACGCCCCGTTGCTTTTGGAGGCGGGTTGGGATAAGCTATGTGAGAGGCTGATCTTTGCCGACGCCCCGCGGGACGTGCGCCGGAGGCGCGCCTTGGCACGCGGGTGGAGCGCGGAGGATTTTGAGGCTCGTGAGGGCGCCCAGGAATCCTTAGATCAGAAGCGTCGGAGAGCCGATGTGGTGATAGATACCTCAGGTTCCCTCCAGCAGACGCGCGACCAGATTGAGCGGTTTTGGCAGTCGCTGGTCGGTTGAGCTGCATTGCCCCCCGGCGCCTTTCGGCCCGTTCGGCCGGCCTTTCAGTCATCCCCCAGGCTTTTCCTCGACGAAATCCTCAAACCACGCTGGGGCCCGGCGCAACAGGGTCCATCCAGCCCGCGGATTCCGGCCGTTGCTCGTTTGGCGCCAGCAGCGAGCAACCACGGCGCCCGGCGGTGCGCCCTTGCCGATCGTCGGGTGTTTTTGGGGGGGAGAGCGGTTGGGCAATGGGCCGAACGGGGCAAGGGGCAAGATGTTCGCCGGCCCAAGGAAGCCGGTGTGCCTTCCGACTGCGGAACGCTTTTCCGAAGTTCCAAGACATCCTCGTAAAGACTCATTTTTCGTGGGGACGGCGATCACCCGCCGCCGGCGCCTTCCGCGTGCCGGCACCCAACCCCCTTCAGGAGCGGCAGGAACATGGCCCGTCAACGAACCACCAAACGCGACGCCGGCGACCCGGCCCGGGGTCCCGCCGACGATCCTCCCCCGCGCAACCCGTCGGCTGCCGCCACCGACTATGACGCCGAAGAACCGCTCTCGCTGGCCGAGGAGCTTGCGGCCGAGGTGGAGCGCAAAGGCAGCAAGCACGTGCGCGAGGAGCTCGAGCGGCGCTACGAGCAGGTCAAGCAGTCGGGCGAGACCACCTACATCGCCGAACTGCAAAAGATGTCCATGCCCGAGCTGATCGAGGAAGCGCGCCGGCAGAACGTCACCGACATCGCCGGCTCGAAACGCCAGGACTTGATCTTCCGTATCCTCAAGGAGCGGATCAAGCTGAACGGCCTGATGTTCGGCGAAGGCACGCTGGAGGTGCTGCCCGACGGCTTCGGTTTCCTAC
>CAYXPN010000532.1:0-1564 GCA_964467075.1 uncultured Planctomycetaceae bacterium | reverse complement strand
CGCTGGGGTCGGTGGCGTTGTCGGGCGAGTTGCCGCAGTAGCGGTAGAGGTTGGCATCGCCGGCGGCAAAGCCGATGGGGTCTTCGCTCAGCCAGCGCCCGACCGCCGGGTCGTACCAGCGGGCGCGGTTGTAGTAGAGTCCGGTGCCTGTAAGCCCCTCGGCTCAGTTTCCCTACCTGCCACAGTACATGCGCCTGTCCCCTTTCGTCTCCGTTATCGTGGCGGGCAGCCCTTGCGCACAATAAGGCCCGTCTGCTGGTCAATGATCATCCACGGACCTCCGATGACCATCATGCCTGTCAGCTTCCACGTGCGCAAGCCTTCAATAGCGCCGGGCTCACGGAGTGTCCAACCGCGCTTTTCGCAATAAGCAAGCGCAATCTGGATCGCCTCTTCCCTGCCGACCTTCGGGGGCGGGATACGCAAGATCAAACGGACCAGACGCAGGAAGTACTTCATACGGCTACTCCGGCCCATTCGCGAGCTCGTAGCTCCCATAGCCGGCGCCCACGACAATTGTCGTGTAACCCACACTCTCCAGGACAATCCGCCCAACGGACAGGCCATAACCCGCGCGCAATGGAAATGCGAATCCTTGCCGCAGGCTTCCCGTGGCTGCGCTCTCCGCAAGCCCCTCTTCCAGGTACCGCACAAGATGCGAATGTTGGTATGCGCCCATTCTGAGTTTGGCACGAGCGGTTCGAAACGGCCCCCGGAGAGGGCTCAACAAACGATGGACGCCTTCATGCCGAACCGTCTGAGCAAGCTCTCGCCCCACAAGACCGCGCGAAATCAGGATATTGCCGAACATATCCGTCTGACCCAAGTCAGGCATATCTGCGTAACGCCACGGCACACTCCTCACCGGGTACTGACCCCGCGGGCCCGCAGTCCGCAGGAACCGGTAATAGGCCTTCCATTCGGCTCTGGTCATCGTGCGCGCGGCGAGCTTCGCTTCAAGCCGGGCAACACTGCTGGTGGCACTTTCTGAAGCGAGTCTCGCTGCCCCTCTGGCCGACGCCTGCCGGGCGGCGCGAGACTTGGCGATGTTGCCCAGCACGCGGGCACGAAGGGCCGCAGAGGCCTCGGCTGCGCCCTCTGCCATTCTACCCGCGCGGCCGGCGCCGGCAACCTGTTTGCCGCCGAGCACGCCGATCCTCTGCGTGGCCCCCGAACGCGACGCGACCGTACCGGCCGCTCGGGCCGCTGCGGGGCCCGGCGCAAACGCGCCCGCCATGCCGATCGACATATCGGCGATCTCGCCGACCTGCGTGCTGCCGGTTGTCGCCGCGATGGCCTGCGAGGTGAGCGTGGGGCGGTATTGGCCGGTGCAGAGCTTCTCCACACCCGTGAGCGCATCGTCGATTCCGTGGACGGCGATCACCCCGCCAAGAATCATCACCGGAACAGACACGGGCGTGGAAAGCCCCCCGGTGCCGCCCTCGGTTACTCCACCGCCCAAGATCAAGAAACCGCCCCCGCCCACTTGCACCACGCCCCAGAGGGCCTGCAACGCGCCCTCGAAGCGCGTCCACGCGTCCATCCCGCTGGGGTCGGTGGCGTT
>CAYXPN010000531.1:0-1570 GCA_964467075.1 uncultured Planctomycetaceae bacterium | reverse complement strand
TGACTCCCCCATCACGTGCCCCAACTCTGGGTGGCCGGGGCTGCAACGAAGTGAACGAGTTGACTCCCCCATCACGTGCCCCAACTCTGGGTGGCCGGGGCTGCAACGAAGTGAAGCCCCGGGACGAGACAATCCCTTTGGGAGGGCCGAGAGGCTATCCGAAAAGGTGTCGAATGCAGGTCCCCTCTCCCTCCGGGAGAGGGGAGTTTCCGGATAGTCTCCAAGACCAAGTGCTGGGTCGGCCAGACGAAGCGATATCTCGCCAAGCCGCCCCGTAGCCGCGGCTTAGACGTCGCTCATCAGCTTGTCGTAGAAGGCCACGTAGTCGTCGCGGCTCTCGCTTGCCCGGGCGGCGATCGCGTCGCGCGGGTGCTGGTTGAGCTGGCCGGTGATGTTGTATTGCACGTGCGGCCCCCACTCCACCTGGCGGCTGAGGGGCAGCAGGTGCTCCTGGAGCACCCGCAAAATGGGACGCAGACGGAACTTGGGATTGCGCAAAAACCCGATCAGAAGCTCCATGGGACAGTTGCCCGCCCCGCGCCCCAGGCCGGCCATCGACGCATCCACGCGATTGGCCCCGTGGATGATGGCCTCGATCGTGTTGGCAAAGCCCAGTTGCTGGTTGTTATGCGCGTGCATGCCCACCACCTTCTCGCCCGGCCGGCAGTATTCCAGGTACTTCTTGACCAGGATTTCGACCTGTTCGGCATACATGGCGCCGAAGCTGTCGACCACCACGAACACACTGGCCGGTGTGCGGGCCACCTCCTCGAGCACCTGGTCGATCTCCTGCTCGGTATTCTTGGTGACCGCCATCAGATTGGCCGAGACTTCATAGCCCTTCTCCGCGGCATCGTGGATCATGTCCACGGCCTCGGAGACCTGGTGGGCATAGAAGGCCACGCGGATCATGTCCAGGACGCTCTCGCTCTTGTGGAGCACGTCGGTCTTCCAGTCCGACTTGCCTGCGTCGCACATAACCGCCAGCTTCAATTCCGTAGGGTTATCTCCCACGATGCGGCGCAAATCCTCCTCGTCGCAGTGCTTCCAGGGGCCGAACTGGTCGCGTGGAAACAGCCGCTTCGAGTTCTTGTAGCCCAGCTCCATGCAGTCGAGGCCCGCCTCCACACACGCCTGATAGACCGCGCGCACGAAGTCGTCGGCGAACTGGTGGTCATTGACCAGTCCGCCGTCGCGGATCGTGCAGTCGAGAACCTTCAGCTCGGGTCGATAGGTGATCCAGGGGGCAGGCACGGCAAACTCCTTCAGCGGACCGCAGAAAAAGCAAACCTCGCCCCGCGCCGGGCAGGCTGCACCACACAGGCCGTAGGGCGCGGGCGCGCGACTCCCTACCGCACCACGCAAGGTGCAAGTGTTCAATTCTGAATCCCGCCGGGCCCGCTGTCAACTGCGCGGTCGACCGGCCGAGCGCCCGTCGCTGCCCCGCTGTGGGGGCGGTTGGCGGTCTGTCCAGCCGATCGTGCCGATCATTCGGTCTGGCCGGCCGCGGCAGGCCGCGACCGCCGGAGGCCCTCGCCCAGATTTGGAGGGCCACGCTCTCATTGGGAGG
>CAYXPN010000530.1:0-1572 GCA_964467075.1 uncultured Planctomycetaceae bacterium | reverse complement strand
AGGGACCGCGTCCCTCCAACGCCGTCATTTGGAGGGCCACGCTTTGTCGTGGCCGGTGTAGCCCGTCGTGCCGGCGCATGCATACGCGACGACGATCACGGACGCGAGAAACCGCGTCCCTCCAGGCCCCTGGCGGCCGAACTTGCGGCTCACGCCGCGGGCTCGCCGTTGGTGCGCAAGGAGAGTGGTGGTTTACGCGGCGTTGCCGGGCGTGCCGGGCAGGGGCTTGCCCTGGAGCTGATAGACGTAGGCCAGCACCTCGGCCACCGCGGCATACTTGTCCTCGGGGATCGGCTGGCCCACTTCCACTTCGCGGAACAGCGCCTGGGCCAGGGGTTTGTTCTCCACCAGCGCTACGCCGTTTTCCAGCGCGAGCTGGCGGATGCGCCGGGCGAGCACGCCCGCTCCTTTGGCCACCACGATCGGGGCGGCCATGGTCTGGGCATCGTACTGGACGGCCACGGCCAGCTCGGTGGGGTTGGTGATCACCACGTCGGCCCGGGGCACGGCGCCGGAGAGGCGGTTGAGCGCCAGTTGGCGCTGCACGGCCCGGCGGCGCGCGAGCACCTGGGGATTGCCCTCGAGGTTCTTGAGCTCTTCGCGCACCTCCTGGGGCGTCATGCGGATGTCCTGCTCATAGCGCCAGCGCTGGAAGCCGAAATCCAGGATCGCCAGGACCAACAGCGCCAGGGCCACCTTGAGCGTGATGCTGAAAAGAATCTTAAAGAGCAACGCCCCGCCGCCGAGCACGCTCATGCCGGTCATGCTCAGGATGGCCTCGCGCTCGGCGTAAAGACTCACAAACGCCACCGCCATGATCACCAGCACCTTGAAGATGCCGAACCCCAGGCGCACCACATTGGCCAGCGAGCAGAGCCGCTTCACCCCGCGCAGCGGATCGATGCGCGTCAGGTCGGGCAGCACGCGCTGGGGCACGAACACCGGACCGGTCTGCACCACGTTGACCAGCACGGCCCCGGCCAGCATCAGGCCGAAGATCGGCAGCAGGTGCTTGACCAGTCCCGAGAGCACGCGGCGGGCCTGGGAGGCGGCCAGGTTCGGGCTGGACTCGATCCACGGCTCGCCGCCGAGCTGCTGGCGGGTCAGCTCCTCGACCCAGCCGACCAGCGACCTGCCGAGCATGGCCAGACACAACAGTCCCAAGAGAAGCAGCACGACGGAGCTCAGGTCCTGGCTCTTGGGCACCTGGCCCTGCTCGTGCAGTTGCCGCCGTCGGTGCGGAGTGGCTTCCTGCGATTTGTCGCCTTGTTGTTCGGGCATGGCAGGAGGACGATTTGCGAAGCGGAATTACGCGGGTGCGGCCGGATGATGTCTTGATCGCGAAAGCGCCGTGTATTCGGCACTGCTGGACAAGCCAGCAGTGGCACCCAACTCGACACTTCACGTGTGTCGGACTACTACGCGTGTGCGGCAGGTTCTGACGGACGCGCTTTGCAGCACGTCCCTCCAACTCCGTCGTGGCCGCTTGATTGGGGTCCAGTGGACGCGAGGGACCGCGTCCCTCCAACGCCGTCTTCTGGAGGGCCACGCTTTGTCGTGGCCGTATCTCAT
>CAYXPN010000529.1:0-1577 GCA_964467075.1 uncultured Planctomycetaceae bacterium | reverse complement strand
TTGTGGGTGGGTCGAGCGCAAGCGAGACCCACCGTCAGGTCTTCGATCGGGATCGGGCTGGGAGCTTCCACGAGCCGCGGGTGGGCTCAACCATCTATTCGGGATCGGCGACAAGGCGCCGTCACCATGACAAAGAAATTCAAGGCAGCGCCGCCATTCACCCTATCGCGGTCGGCCCACGAAGCCGCCTGCAGGGTCAAAGTACGGGGTCGCTGCGGGGTCCCACGCCGGATCGCGTCGAATGCGGTCTCCTTCTTCTTGGGGTTAGTCAACGGGGCCTCCCGCAAGCCCCTTCCGCCTTCGCCGTCGCGTCGGTCTTCACCCCCTCGCGCAGCGCCGAGGCCGACGCGACGGGGAAGGCCCGAAGGGGCGCCCCCCCTTCTGTCGAGCCGGAGCGGAGGGCCCTGCCGCTGGCTCGGCCTTGCCGCTCCGCTGGTTTGCGTTGGGAACGCCCAACGCCTGGTAGGGCCGGCAGGCCTGGAGCATGGCGAACATCATGCACAACAAGTGACGCGCCACGGCCACGATCGCCTTCTTCTTCGAACCGGTGTTGGCGCGGAGCCGATCGAACATCATTGCCCAGCGCGGCGAACGCCTCTGCAACCGCCAGGCGGCCTGGATCAGCGCCCAACGCAGCAGCCGCGAACCCTCCTTGCTGATGTGCAGCTCCAGGCATTTCGCCCCGCTCTTGCGGAAGCCCGGATCCAGGCCCGCAAAAGCCGTCACCGCTTTCTGCGAGCGGAACCGCCGCCAGTCGCCCAGCTCGCTGAGTGCCACCTCGATCGTCACCAGGCCCGCCTGAGGGATCGAGTCCAGCAGTTCCCGGGCCTCCTGCTCGGCCAAGGGCGCCCCCTCGGCAAACTGACCCAATTGCCGCTCCGCCTGGCGCAGCTGCCGCTCGAACAGTCCCAGTTGCTCCCGCAACGACTCGACCACAAAGCGATCGGCCGGCGAAAGGGCCACCGACGCCAGGTGCTCGTCTCCCTTCCGCGTAAACAGCTTGGGGATGTCCGCGTTGTAGTGTCCCAGAATGTTGCGAATCTTGCATTTCAACGAGGTGATCCGCCGGCTGAGCCAGCAGCGATGACGCACCAGTGCCCGGTGCTGGCGAATCCGCGGCGTGGGCCGGTAGGCCTCGGGGATCATGTCCAACGCCAGGAAGACCCCCAGCACCTGGGCGTCGATCTTGTCGCTCTTGCGCGTGCTCTCGGCGATCACCCGCAGCTTCTTCGGGTGCGCCAGCACCAGGCGATCGGCAAACTGTTCGATCAGCAGGAAAAACCATTCGTAGGCGGCGGTGGCCTCCACGACCACCTGAAACGGCCCCAACTCCTGGAAAAAGGCCCGGATGGCCTCCGTCTCCTTGCAGTCAAACCGGGCCCGCTTTACCACTTTCGGGCGGCCCGCAACTCGCACCACCACGCAAAGGACGATAGAATGTTTGTGGAGATCGACGCCGACGTACTTCATGGCTTGGCTCCTTTTGTGGAAACAGGGACGGTTTACTACCTCCGGTTTACCACGTATTCAAGGAAAAGCCAGTCGGCTCGATCTCCTCTCTCATAGTGTCACCCTAC
>CAYXPN010000528.1:0-1589 GCA_964467075.1 uncultured Planctomycetaceae bacterium | reverse complement strand
CACATTTTTTGAGCTTGGAAGCGAGGATCGCGCCTTGAACAAGTGTATTGAGTTTCTCCCAGCCGCGCCAGATGGTGATCCAGCCCGGTTCGCCATCGCTGCGGCGGCCGAGGAACCCTCCGAGCTTGGCCAACTCGCGGTAGAACTGGTAGACCGTCAGATCATGCACGCGGTGAAGGTTCTGGCGAGCGGCCTTGAGCATGTGAAGCCACAAGTCCGGCACCACCGTGCGCGCGGGCCGATCCGGCTGCTGGCGAGCGATCGTCTTCAGTTGCAGCAGTCGCACGGCCACCACCGACATCAAACCGACGACCGGCTCCAAACGTTCCGCCTTGCGCAGCAGGCGACGTTGCACGCTGCAGCCGGTCTTCAGCGCCTTATGATACTCTTCCACCAGCCAGCGACACTCGTAGGAGCTGATGATTTGCCAGGCGTCTTCGAACGTTTCCACCGGCAGCGAGGTGTAGAGCACCCACGCGATCGGTTCGACTCCCGGCGGCGCATGGCTTTCCCGCACCCAAACCACGTTCATGGCCAGCGGCGCGGGATCGAGGTTCTTGACGTACGCGCTGCGATGGCGAGGGATGGGCATCGACAAGGCGCCGAAGTACACTTCCAGCTTCGCCGTCCGCGCCGGCTGCCTGGGACGCGCCCGCAACTTCAATTCGTAGCTGCCGGCCAGCGGCAAAGTCTTCAAATAGGCTTGCAGCGGCATTTCCTCGCCCCAGCACGCGTGAATCTTGCGATGGGGCGACTTGGCCCGCACCACCCAGTCGCAGCGGTTCTCCATGAGATGACAGAACACCTCGAAGTCGTCCGCGCCGCGGTCAAAGACATGGATCAGTTGGACGCCTTGGGCAGGCGCGCCGATTTGGTCCACCACGTCGCCCCAGACGCGGGATTCACGCTCGCGCTGGAAGCGCTGCGACTGGTTCTCCTTCTTCGGCGCCGACCGACGATAGTGGATCACCTGACCGGCCACTCCCACCAGAGCTTCCGTGTCGGCCGCCACCATCAGACCGCTGTGCAGCAGGAATCCGCGACCAGAGCCGTTGCCGATCTTGCTCAGTCCTTCGATCTGGCGGCAGTAGCCGAAATCGATTTCCGTGGTGTCGCCCAACACCAAGTACCGTCCCGGCGCCACCGCGCGAGTTCGCTCCCAGTGTGGCCGGGCCACGGCTTCAAACGTCACCTCTTTGGAGGCAAACAGACGGTAGGCCGCTTTCAGGTCCCCCCACGACTCCATTTGCCGGGGGAAGCTCGCCGACGGATTGTTGGCCACCTGCTGAGCCATGCCGATCAGCCTCTTTGTCCGCCGCACGTCGCCAAGTTGGCAGTCCCCGAATTGCTCCCGAGCCCACGCGCCGGTCTCGATCGAAAAGGACATCTTCCACACCTCCATGCCAGATTGCCGGCGTCGCCTTTGGCTGTCATGGCTCGGCGACGCGCCTGGGCCTTGCCTCCTGCCCGGCTCCTATCCTTTTCCTGCGAATCCCCGGCCGATTTGCTCGCAACCCCCTGTCAATTCGCAACATAAGCCTCCCGCCGGCACCCCCACTCCCATGAAAAACCAAGGCTCGATCAACCGC
>CAYXPN010000527.1:0-1600 GCA_964467075.1 uncultured Planctomycetaceae bacterium | reverse complement strand
ACCCTACGCGCCTGGCAGCGACACGAGTGTTCACAAATCGCGCACGCTGATTTAGTCATCGACATCGACCCGCGAAACGGCGGGCAAGCATCGCTTGGAGATGCGGCCGGTGTCCAAGCCAAGAAAGCGGGACGCCGTGCTTGCGGAGGCCAGGGACAGGGCCGTGGCTTGACAAACGGATGTCGCGGGTGTCGAGTGGTTGTCAACCACCGTCCAAAGGGGCGACCCAATGGCTGCCGTTTCTCAACCGATCAGGCCGGCAATCTCGGCCACCTCAGCGGTTCTGTACCCGATGTTTGAGCAAGAGCTTGTCATCGAGCGCGGGGACGACCAATCCGGCTCGCTGAATCACGCGGCGCGATACGCCAGTGCTGCCGTCGCACACGCACTGCATACGCAGGATGCCTTCATCCGCTGGATCGAGCGGCCCGCTTGAGCGCTTCATCCGTTGGATCGAGCGGCCCGCTTGAGCGTGTCCCCGCCCCAGCGGCGTGCCGGGCAGGGGGAGACAGCTCGGTTAGCCCCCAGCGCCCGGCCGCCTTTTTTTAGCTCGCTGGGCGCTCGGGGTGAGCCGTTTGGGCAGATGGGGTGGCAAGCCGCCGACGCGCGCGCTGACCAGAAACACGGGGCTCAGGGCGCACCATCTGATCGAAAAGCGATTCGCAGGTATTCTAGGGGTGCATCCGGACTCAATGAAGGCGATTGCGCTCACACCGCCTGAACACCAAGTGTTCACAAATCGTTGGCGGCGATTGGTTCCTTATGGCACGACAGGTTCGCCCTTGATGCGCAACGCCCGAACCTGGCGCTTGCCGATTCCGCACGCTGAGCAGTACTGGCTCAAGTCATAGGTTGCCGCACATAACCGAAGTCGTTGTCCGGCTGCGGATAGGCGAAATGCCACGTTGGAGTCATCGCCAAATACGTCCCTCCCCTGTGTGCTGATCGGCTACACCGCGGCTGCCCAGCGGGTGCGGAGCCTGCTGGTGGCCGCGCCCTGGCAAGGCAGGCTGGCTTATGCTGCCGAGCCAGATAAGGCCGGATTCCGAGGCTGGCCGATGGGCTCGGTTTCGCCGTCGCCTGTCGGCTGCGACTCTGGACCCTGGACTCTGGACTCTGGACGGCTATGGATGGGCTCGGTCTCGCCGTCGGCTGTTGGCTGAGAGGCAGCGTCTGCCCTCTCGCCGGGTTCTCCCTTGGGGGCGTCCGGCCCGGGAACCTCCTTGGCCGCGGCCTTGTCAACGCGGCGGTGGCCGAAGCGGCCTTGGAGCGTTTCGAGGTTGTCGGCAAACTCGCCCTGGACCCATTCGAGGTAGGCCAGTCGCGGACAGTAGCAGAACTCGTTGAGCATCCGGGCGGGGATCAGGTCGGGAACGTCCGTTTCCTGGGGCAGATTCAGGTCGGTTGTTGCCATGGCAGCACCTGGTTCACAGTGGGACACGAATCGTAAGGCGTCCATGCTGCCGATAGGCTCTCCTCAGATGGTGGGACGCCGGGGCGCTGCGCCGCGGGTGATCATGCGTACCGGCGGCGCGGCGCTCGATCTATTGATTGGCGAGGCAGGAAAGACCGGAATCGCTTCCGTTCGTCCGAAGGACGC
>CAYXPN010000526.1:0-1614 GCA_964467075.1 uncultured Planctomycetaceae bacterium | reverse complement strand
CATCTTCGCCACGATCCGTTTTAGGACTTGTAAAGGAATTGTTTGCCGAATTCGAGGCGCAGCCCCGGGTGGCCGGGGCTCACAGCGAAGCGAAGCCCCGGGAAGTAATACTTCTACAAGTTCTTAGTGGACCCGTGTTTGCAGTGGTGGGACTGCCTGCCGGCCCCAGGGCCCCGGGATGAAGAAGTGGACTAAAGCCATGGCCGAACAAACTGCACCCTCTGACCGGTCGGCCGAGGGACCGAAGCGGGTTTTGCTGGTCGACGACGACCGGGAGATCGTCGAGGCGATGCGCTTAGCGCTCGAAGCACACGGCTACGCGGTGTTCGTCGCGCGGGACGGCAACCAGGGACTGGCCCTGGCCGAGCGCGAAGACCCCGACCTGATCATCCTCGACATGATGATGCCCAAGCGCAGCGGTTTCCTGGTGCTGGAAAAGCTGCGGCGCACGCGCCCGGTGCCCGTGCGCGTGGTGATGATCACGGCCAACGAAGGCAGCCGGCACAAGGCATATGCCGAACGGCTCGGCGTGGACGACTACATCCGCAAGCCGTTCAGCATGGACCGGCTGCTGGAAAGCGTGGGTCGGCTGCTGCAATAAGCGGCCCGCGCGGTCGGCGCGCCGCGAAGTTGCCGCGCAGCGGCGCTTTGCGGCGATGTCGCGCGGCCGATCCGCCTCTTGGCGCCGGTATTGAATGCGGCGCGTTGGGGGCAGCCTTTTCATCAGGGCGTGTCTGATAGGTAGGGATTTCCGGCCGTAGCCACCGTCGCCAGACGGTGGCGAAAACCTGTCTGTTGCAGGACGTTGGTCGATGCGTCACCACGCTCTGGCGAGCGTGGCTACGATTATCAGACACACCCTCGACCGATCGGACGGAGAGTAGGCGCTTGGACTGGCCGACGCTCTTGGGCGTGGCGGTGGGACTGGCGATGGATGCGCTGGCGGTCTCGATCGCCGCGGGGCTCTCGATCCCGCGGGTCACGCTGCGCCACACGTTTCGCCTGGCCTTTCACTTCGGACTTTTCCAGGCGCTGATGCCGGTCATCGGCTGGCTGGCCGGCCGACAAGCAGCGCTTTGGGTCGCCGGCTACGACCACTGGGTGGCCTTCGGCTTGCTAGGCGCAGTGGGCGGCAAGATGCTGCTCGACGCAGCCCGCGGTCGCGCCACCGAGCGCAGCGAGGCCGGCGATCCCAGCCGCGGCGTCACCCTGGTCGCCCTCTCGGTGGCTACCAGTCTGGACGCCCTGGCCGTGGGACTGAGCATGGCCATGGTGCAGGTCTCGGTCTGGCTGCCGGCCGTGGTGATCGGGCTGGTGGCTGCCGGATTTACGGCCGTGGGAGTGACGTTCGGCAGCCGTTTGGGTAGCCGCTTCGGACGGCTGGCCGATCTGGCCGGGGGGTGCATCTTGCTCGCCATCGGCGTGCGCATCCTGGTCGAGCACCTGAGCGGCTGAGGGGCCTGCCGCTGCCTTCCGCATGCCGATTGGAAAACTGCGCGTGCACGCGAGTGCGGACGTGACAGAGCACGTCCCTCCAGGCGGTACGGCGGAATCAACGGAGCGCCACCCTGGGTCATCGGGGGCGCCAATTCCCGCATCTACCCCGAAGGGGTT
>CAYXPN010000525.1:0-1623 GCA_964467075.1 uncultured Planctomycetaceae bacterium | reverse complement strand
GCCGGGGCTGGAGCGAAGCGAAGCCCCGGGAAGTAATACTCTTACAAGTTCTAAATCGGGTCACTACGAGCGGCGCCGGCAGCCACGCTCGCCAGAGCGCGGACAACATCTACCCGCCCCTCGCAGCGAACCGTTCCGGCCACCGTCTGGCTTTCGGTGGCTACGCGCTGTTCATCGCGCCCGGCGGAGCGCTTCGAGGCGGGCGATCAGCTCGCCGCGCCGCTGAAAGACCCTTTCGCCCTGGGCGCGAATCGGCTGCTCGCACTCCTCGCTCGGCAGTTCCCAGGTTTCGTTCATGAAGCTGTAAACCCGGCCCCAGTACAGCCCGCGCATCGACTCGACCAGCCTGCCTGGATCGGCCCCTCGGGCAAACGCCGCGATCATCCCGAACAGCACGTCCACCCAGCAATCCACGTCGATCTCCGGACCGTGCGGCGCGGCAAAGGCCGCTTCCAGGCGCCGGCAGAGTTCGGTGCTGAGCAGTTCACGGAGCACGTCGCGCGTGGCCTGGTAGTCCCGGAGTGCGTTGTTGCGGATGGCCTGGCGGTCGACCTCCAACTGCTGGGCCGGCCCCAGGTATTCCAGCCCCACCAGCGGCGGGCGATCGACCTCGTGCAGCAGGCGCCAGCGCGGAAACGTCTCGACCACGGTCACCAAGGCGGTGCTCACCACCTGGAAGAACATCGGGCCGAGCTTCGGCGCACTGGGCTTGTGGACCTTCGACCCCAGCCCCACCTGGCCGAGCTTGAAATCGCCCAGCAGGGCCTGCATGGTCATGAAGATGTCCACGCCGTACTGGTGCGTGGTCCAGTGCCACGGCACCGAAATGATGTGGTGGGCCAGCCGGCCGGAAAGCGAAAAATCCCCCCCGATCGGCTGCCGGATGTCGCGCCCGAAAATGCCGTAGATCAGCGGATAGCACACGTTGTTGGTGATCGTGCCGTCGTATTTGTGTCGGGCATACAGGGGAGTCAGATAGTCGAAGCCCTCCTGGAGGATCGGCTCGGCCATGTAGCGAATCCATTCCGGCGTGATCGACAGCAGGTCGGCGTCCACGCAGACCACCGCCCGCGCACCCAGCACATAGGCCCTGCGGAACGCATTGGCGAAGTTCCAGCCCTTGCCCGGCGTGTTCTCCGGGGTGGTAATATAAATCTTCGGCACCGGGATGTCGGTCTGCAGAAACACCTGCTCGGTGCCGTCCGGCGATGCGTTGTCGGCGTTGATGATCACCGCGCTGCGGTCCGGAAAGTACGCTTTGAGCCCTTCGGCTGCCACGCGCACCGGATAGGCGATATTGTCGGCCTCGCAATAGGAAGGGATCACCACCACCACCTCGGCGCGGGTGACGTGCTGCGGGTTGACCTCGCGTGCGAACATGGCTCTTACCCGGATCGGCTGTCGTGGGAATGGCCCCGGACACAGCACCCGACAGGCTTCACCCGGCCCGCCGAGACCATGGCCGCGCACGAGGCACGGCTCCGCCCAAAGCATGGCCCGCCGTGCGGCCGGGACCCTCGCCGAAAGGAAGCCCAGGGCCCTTGCGCCGGGCCGCGGGACCGAGTGGCGGGGCGCATCATTCCCCAAATGGGCGACGCCTGTCAAGGCTGTCAGGCCAGGAGT
>CAYXPN010000524.1:0-1675 GCA_964467075.1 uncultured Planctomycetaceae bacterium | reverse complement strand
CGCCGCACGCCGGGGGTGCGGCCCGCGTTATATCCCGCGGGAAACCACGCCTCACGAGTGGGAAGGTCTCCGCGGACTGGGCCAAAGGCCGAAAGGCCGTGGTGATAAAGGCCGTGGTGAGAAAGGCCGTCCCGAGAACTTGTAAAAGCGTGACGCTTCAGCCGTCTGGAGGGTGGACGCTGGACTGCACTTTGGCGCCGTATTGCGCCCTTTCAGGGCTTGGGGGGCGAGGGCCCGCCGAAAGACCCAGGGCTCCACTGCGCTGGCCCTGGGCTTTCATATTCGGCCCCTTCAGGGCCGAAAGCGTTCGGGCGACGGTGTCTTTCCTCTACCGCTGACTCCACTTGGCTGAAGTGTTACGTAAAAGCATTACTTCCCGGGGCTTCGCTGAGAGCCCCGGCCACCCCGGCCTGGGCACGGGATTGCGGAAACAATCCGTTTACAGGTCCTGAGTGTCGCAGTACGGCCGCGGGCCCGCAACGCGGCACAACCCGGGTGGGAGCGGCATGGCGATCAATGTCTACGCGGCCTGGATTGCGTTTCTCCTCGGAGGGCTGGCCGGGGCGGCCAGCGGGCTCTTCTTCCACAACGAGCAGTGGCTCGGCGGCTACGGCTCCTGGCCCCGGCGCATGATCCGCCTCGGCCACATCGCCTTCTTCGGTCTCGGGCTGCTGAACCTGTCTGCGGCCCCGACCGCCCGGGCCCTGGGCATCACGTCCGGCAGGCGCTGCGAGAGGTTGCCTGATGGTTCGCGCCTTGCTACAACCAGAAACCGCCTGGGCGGAGGATAGGGCTCTGCTCAAGGAGCAACCCGAGCGCCGACCCAGGGGTCAAGACCGAAGGGCGGGCGGTTGGCGACCCCGCGGCTGCGGCCGCCCGACATTCCTCCCTTCGGGATTGGCACCAAAGCGGTAAACCTTCGCGGCAGGATGCCGCGACGTCCCCGGCAGGGCGCCGCCTGAAACTCGCTAACGCCGAGCGGCAAGAATTCCAATTCCCGGTGAACCAACACATCCTGGGCCACTGGCTAGCTCAGGAGCTCCTCAACCCGTTGCAGCATCTTGTTCGCTACCTCTTCTGGCGCAAAACCGGCGTAATGCGAGGCGAAGCGGTGGGCACCATCTGCGTATTCGTCAGAACTCATGAGGGCCATCAATTGCTTTGCAATCTGCTCGGGTTTCGTTGGTGGCGCGCTCAATCCAGCCCCGAGTCGAGCCACTGCGTCCGCAGTTAGAGCTTGTTCTAAATAGATCGGCAATTGCAGCATCGGCCTTCCAGCCAACAGCAACGACACTGTCGTTCCATGATTGCCGTTAAGGATCGCCAGATCACAACGCCTACCGACTTCACCCAGATCTAGCCGCGTGCTCTCAAAGCGGAGTGTTGCCGATTGGAAACGCCTTTGCAGCCTGGCGTCGACCCCGTCCGTGTAGACTATCGTGGGGCATTGTAGCTCATTCAGCAGGCCGAGCAGCATGGGCAAAGCGGGAAATGGCTTAACATAGGCGTAGACCTTCTTGCCCTGACCCTCCGGCCAAACTGGAGTCCTTCCTCCCACTCTAGGGCAGGCACGCCAATAGTGGGCATCCCTTCTGCCCGGGTAATGATCCAGCTCTTTGAAGGTCGTCAAAAAGCTCTCGTCTACCTGGTGGTATAATTGGGACAATCGTTCCAG
>CAYXPN010000523.1:0-1683 GCA_964467075.1 uncultured Planctomycetaceae bacterium | reverse complement strand
CTGCGCCACGGGTGAACCTCCGCAACTGATCAAACGCAACGGCCGGCACCATGCCCTATCGAGTCCACACCCCTGAGCAGCGCGCCCAGATGCTCAAGACCATCGGCGCCGCGTCGCTGGACGAACTCTTCGCCGCGGTGCCCCCGGAGCTGCGCTGCCGCGAGCCGCTCGATCTGCCGCCGGCGATGAGCGAGATGGAGCTTCAGTCCGAGCTTCGGCGCCTGGCCGCGGCCAACCTGCCCGCGGCCGAGACGGCCTGTTTCCTGGGGGCGGGCAGCTACGACCATTTCATCCCCGCGGTGGTGGACTTTGTGGCCTCGCGCAGCGAGTTCTACACGGCCTACACGCCCTATCAGCCCGAGGCCAGCCAGGGTACGCTCCAGGCCGTGTTCGAATATCAAACGCTGATCACCCAACTGACCGGCATGGACGTGGCCAACGCCAGCCTCTACGACGGCGCCAGCGCGCTGGCCGAGGCCGTGCTCATGGCCCGCGCTTCGGCGCGCAACAGGCACCGCGTGGTGGTGGCCGAGAGTGTGCACCCGGAATACCGCCAGGTGCTGGCCACCTATCTGGCGAATATGGAGACGGCGCTGGTCCCCTTGTCGGCTGAGCAGGGCGCGGTGATGCCCGAGGAGGCAGCCGCGGGGCTGGACGATGAGACGATCTGCCTGGTCGTGCAGCATCCCAACTTCTTCGGCTGTCTGGAAGAGATGGATTCCCTGGCCGAGGCGGCCCACCGCGTGGGCGCCCTGTTGATCGTGGTCTTCGATCCCGTGAGCCTGGGGCTCTTGCGCCGGCCCGGCGACTATGGGGCGGACATCGCCGTGGCCGAAGGCCAGTCGCTGGGCATCCCCATGTCGCTGGGCGGCCCGGGTCTGGGAGTGCTGGCGTGCAGCGCGCGGTTCATGCGCCGCCTGCCCGGCCGCGTGGCCGGCCAGACCGTGGACCGCGAGGGGCGGCGCTCGTGGGTGCTCACCTTGCAGACGCGCGAACAGCACATCCGGCGCGAAAAGGCCACCAGCAACATCTGCACCAACCAGGGGCTGATGGCCCTGCGCGCAGCCGTGTATCTGGCGGCCATGGGACCAGCGGGGCTGCGCGAAACGGCCGAGCTGTGTGTGCAGAAGACCCGCTACGCGGCCGAGCGCTTGACCGCCGGCGGAGCGCTCAGCCTGGCCTTTGATCGGCCGGTGTTCAAAGAGTTTGTGTTGCGCGCGGCCGATGGGCGCGTCGGCGAGCGCATCGAAGCCGCCCGGCGCCGCGGCCTGCTGGCCGGTGTGCCCCTGGCCCGCTGGTATCCACGCCTGGCCGACTGCCTGCTGGTGGCCGTGACCGAAAAGCGCACCCGCGCCGAGATCGACCAACTGGCCGAGCTTTGGGCCGGGTGAGGCCGGATGGCAAGCAAATGCGGTTACACTTCAGCCGGCTGAAGCCACGCTGCGGACGTGACAGAGCACGTCCCTCCAGGCGGTGTGGCGGAATCAATGGAGGGCCACGCTGCGGACGTGACAGAGCACGTCCCTCCAGGCGGTGTGGCGGAATCAATGGAGGGCCACGCTGCGGTCGTGGCCGGTAGCCGCCGTCCCCAGACGGCGGACGGGTCCACGCTCTGGCGAGCGTGGCTACACGCCCCCTTCGAACTTGCTGGACAAAGGAAGGAACGATCCCTCATGCGAAACC
>CAYXPN010000522.1:0-1694 GCA_964467075.1 uncultured Planctomycetaceae bacterium | reverse complement strand
CTCCAAGAGGCAATGGCAGTTGCGCCCTTTTCGCGATGGACACAGTCAAAGTAGTCCGATACGGCTAAACTGTGGGGTGCCACGGTTGGCTTGCCCAACCGTGTATTCGGCACTGCTGGACAAGCCAGCAGTGGCACCCAACTCGACCCTTCACGTGTGTCGGTCTCCTAGAAGCGGCCGCGCGGATTGCCGCCGCCGCGGAGTACGCTGCCCGAAAACCGAGTGACGGTCTCGGCGCCCAATAGCGAGAAGCCCATGATCCGCTCGAACGGTGCGGTGAGCTTGCCCAGGTTGGTATCGAAGGCAATCAGCCGGTTTTGGGCGATATACACGCGGTCTCCCGGCAGGAGCTGGTAGTTGCTCGCCGGCGAGCCTTGCGCGGCCACGGCGTCCCAGCAGACCGGCAGCACCTGGACCTTGCCGGGGGCGCGCGTGGGTCGGGCGATCCAGATGCGTTTGGACGAGACCGCTTCGAGGCCGTTGATTTGTGAAATGGCGTCCAGCACGGTCTCGTTGCCGGTCACGGGAAAGCGATACACCCGATCGCCCAGTCCGGCCCCTTGGGTGATCACGTAGTAAACCTTGCTGTTGTAGGCATAGACGTCGACGGATACCTCGGGGTTTTCGAGGTATTGGGCCAGGTGGCGTTCGATGGTCTGCTTGGCCCCCGTGAGTGTCAGGCCCACCACCGGCACGTTGCCATAGGCGCCCAGTGTGACCGTGCCGTCAGGGCCGACCAGGTGCTCGCCGGCGATCTGCTGGCGCGCCGCGGTGTCGGCCAGGGTCACCGAGACCACGAAGGGCTCGGCCAGAAAGTCGCGCAGGTGTTCGTGAATCGCCTGCTCCGCCTGTTCCACGGTCAGGCCGCCCACCGGCACCGAGCCGTAGTGGAAGCCCAGGTCCACGCGCCCGCCGGCCTGCACCGGGTAGATCCCGTCGATGGGCGCTTCGGGATGCAGCGGCTGCACGCGGATATTGAGCACGTCGAGCGTGCGCAGGTGGTACGGCGGCTTGGGCACGATGTGCAAGGCGTCGATCAGCAGGATGTCGGGCGGCTCGATCACATAGCTGGGCAGGATGGTCTTGGAGAGTTCCCGGGGCACGCTGTCGGGCACGGGCGTGGGCATGGGCGTGCTCTGGGGCATGCCGCTGTGGTGGACGGTCTGACAGCCGGCTACGGCCGCCAACAACCCGACTCCCACAAGGAGCCACACGGCACGGAGCTTCCGAACGAGCGGGCACATGTTTGGCAGTTTCCAACCAGAGTCTTCTTGGGATCCACCGGAAGGACCGGCAGCATCAATACAGTTCAAACGAGCGCCTCAGCCCTACTCATCGTCACAGGTTTCGGAACCCATTTAAGCTAAACACCCCGCGCCTGCGGACCTCGGGCCCAGACCTGGTTCGATCGTACCGATGGCGTGACGCACGGGAAATCGGGCGACAGTTCCGGTCGCGCAAACTGGGCAAACTCGGCCTGGATCGGCAAGCCGGTGCTCAAGTTGCCGCGCCGTTGCCCCCCCTGGCCTGCGCAGCAGGGCAATCGGCGTCTCGCGGCCTGCCACAGCCGATGCCCGGCGCGCGACAAACCGCTTGCCGGACCTTGCAGAGCGAATGATCGCAGCCGGCCGGCTCATCGGCCGACACCGCGATCAGGGTCACCTTGCCCGGCGGGGCCAGGGCCCGCTGGGTGT
>CAYXPN010000521.1:0-1698 GCA_964467075.1 uncultured Planctomycetaceae bacterium | reverse complement strand
CACCGACAAGGCTTTCCTGGTGGGTCTGCGCCTACGGCTTGACCCACCCTACGCCTATGCCGGCTTGTGTAGCGTGCCCGTTGCGCCCTACCGGCGGGCAACACGATTGGGTGCCGAGCAGCAGGAGGACGATTGCCATGCAGGTGAAGGTCTGCGAGGGAGTGGATTGGGTCGGGCATGTGGACTGGGACGTGCGGGATTTCCACAGCTATGAGACCACACGCGGCACCACCTACAACGCCTATCTGATTCGCGACCGGAAGACCGCGCTGGTGGACACGGTCAAGTCACCCTGCCAGGGCGAGCTGTTGCGCAAGCTGGCCCAAGCCGGCCCGACCGACCGACCCGACTACATCGTTTGCAACCATGCCGAGCCGGACCACAGCGGCGCACTGCCCGAGCTGCTGGCGGCCTTTCCCGAGGCGGTGGTCGTCTGCAACAAGAAGTGCCGGGCCGCCCTTGGCAGCCACTATCAGACCGGCGCGTGGCAGTTCCACGTGGTCAGCGACGGCGATCAACTGCCGCTGGGCCAGCGCACGCTGCGGTTCATCGACACGCCCATGGTCCACTGGCCCGAGTCGATGTTCACCTATCTGCCGGAAGAGAAGCTGCTGTTCTCCATGGACGCCTTCGGCCAGCACTACGCGACCTCCGGACGATTCGACGATCAGGTGCCGGGTGAGACGCTGCTGTTCGAAGCCAAGCAGTACTACGCCAACATCGTAATGCCGTATGGCAAACAGGTGACTGCCGTGCTCAAGAAGGCCGCATCGCTGGAGATCGAGACTATCGCCCCGGCCCACGGTGTGATCTGGCGCGGCCGGCCCGCGGAAATCCTGGAACAGTATCGCGAGTGGAGCAGCGGGCGCGTGCGCGCCAAGGTGCTGGTGCTCTACGACAGCATGTGGGGGAGCACCAGCCGCATGGCCCGGGCGATTGCCGAAGGCGCCAGCCGGCCCGGCGTGGAGGTGCAGCTCTGGCACCTGCGGCGCACCGGGCTGACGCGCGTGGCCACGGAATCGCTGGACGCGGCCGCGGTGGCCTTCGGCAGCGCGACGCTCAACCGGGAGATGATGCCGGCTGCGGCTGCTGCGCTGTGCTATCTGAAGGGCCTGCGCCCGCCGAAAAAGGCCGCCCTGGCCTTTGGCTCCTATGGCTGGGGACGCGGCGGGCCCGAGGGCCTCCATGCCGGACTCGGCGAGCTGGGCTGGGAACTGCTCGGCGAACCGCTCAAGGCCCAATACCGCCCGACTGATGAGGTGCTGGCCCAATGCCGCCAAGCCGGGCAGTTGCTGGCCGATCGGGCTGAGCAGGCGGCGAAGTGCGAACACTGCGCCGGCACCGGCCCGGATTGAGCACCACCGGCTCCACGGGTCGCACGACCACCCGCGCCAAGGTGCGCCAGACACCTCTTCAACGGCGGTTTCTTGGGTTGCACCAGAGCCCAAAGGCCCAGCGCGGTCTGCTGTCGTGCCTGGCCTCCGGAAGTCGCGGGAAAGTCTTTTGTAACACTTCAGCAACATGCAGCGATGGCGTGGCACAAGGTTTTGGACGCCCCCCGGCACGATTTCCGCGCATATTTGGCCGAAGGCCATCCGTCACCGTAGCCTGGGGGTAACACCCTTGTCCTTACCCATAAATACGCGGTTGATCGAGCCTTGGTTTTTCATGGGAGTGGGGGTGCCGGCGGGAGGCTTA
>CAYXPN010000520.1:1194-1711 GCA_964467075.1 uncultured Planctomycetaceae bacterium | reverse complement strand
TGGCTGGCCGAGCGCACACTCGCGCTTTTGGACGGTGTGAAGGAAGAAACCGTGCGCGAGGCTGGGGAGGCGGGCAAGACACAGTCCATTCAGGTCTACCGCGGCGACCCCCGCAAGCGTATCCTCGACCCGGCGTGCGGTTCGGGCACGTTCCTGGTGATGGCCATCCGTCGGATCAAGGACCACGCCTGGCAGAACGCGATTCCCGAGCAGGAAACCTTGAGGCTGATCCTCAGGAACGTGGTCGGCTTCGACCTCAACCCGCTGGCCGTGGTCTCCGCACGCACCAACTATCTGCTGGCCCTAGGCGACCTGCTCCAGCACCGGGGAGCCGAAGAGATCAACATCCCCGTTTACCTCTGTGACTCGATCCTCACGCCCGGCCAAGGGAGCCAAGTGTGGGAACAGCACAAGTACTCGTTCAACACGTCGGTCGGCCCTTTCAGTGTGCCGGCCTGCCTGGTCGAGGCCCGCAACATCGACGGGACGAACATCCACGATCTTCCGGAGGAGCAGT
>CAYXPN010000520.1:0-1184 GCA_964467075.1 uncultured Planctomycetaceae bacterium | reverse complement strand
ATCTGGTCGAGGAATCGGTCAACATCGGTCGGACGCCCAACGAGTTCCGCGCGGAGGCCTGCCGCCAGTTCGGACTGACGCCGAAATCCCATGGGCGGGAGATTCGCTGCCTGGACGAACTGTTCGTCAAGCTCTGCCACCTCAGGGACGAGGGCATCAACGGCATCTGGGCCCGCATTATCAAGAATGCCTTCGCCCCTTTGTTTGTGGGCCAGTTCGACTTCGTGGCCGGCAACCCACCCTGGATCAACTGGGAACATCTGCCTGAGCAGTACCGCGAAGCCACAAGACCGTTATGGCAGCAATACGGCCTGTTCACCCTCAGCGGCTGGCGGGCCCGCATGGGCGGCGGCAAGAAGGACATCTCAATGCTGATGTTCTACGTCGCCGTGGACAAGTACCTCAAAGACTCCGGCAAGATCGGCTTTGTGATCACGCAGACTGTCTTCAAGACCCAAGGCGGAGGAGAAGGCTTCCGCCGCTTTCGGCTGGGCGAAAACGGCGATCCCATTCGCGTCATCTGGCTCGATGATCTAAGTGCGCTAAAGCCCTTTGAGGGCGCTGCCAATCGCACGGCCGTGGTGCTGGCCCAAAAAGGCCGGCCCACCAGATACCCGATCCAGGTCGCCTACTGGCGCAAGCGCCGCAAGGGCGGCTCGCTCCCGGAAAGCGCGCCGTTGGCCCAGGTGATCACCAAACTCTGCCGCACCTCCCAATGGCAGGGCCAGCCGATTGACGACGCGCGGGCCAACTCACCCTGGATCACCGGACGCCCGAAGTCCATCCGCGCCGTCAAAGGGATTGTGGGGCAGGCAGCATACCGTGCCCACGAAGCGTGCAATACGGGGGGGCTCAACGGCGCTTATTGGGTCGAAGTCGTAGCCCGCCGGCCCGACGGGCTCGTGGTGGTGGCCAACTGCGGCGACATTGGGAAGAAGACAGTCGATCAGATCGAAAAGGCCGTGGAAAGCGAGGCACTCTATCCGCTGCTTCGCGGGAAGGATGTTTCGCGCTGGCATGCCGAACCCTCGCTTCACATCCTGCTGGCCCAGGACGAGACGGCCGACGCCAGCCGGGCTGTGGACGAAGAGACCGTCCGCCGGCAGATGCCCCACCTTTATGCCTACTTCAAGTACTTTGAGCCCCAACTGCGTCAGCGCTCCGGCTACAAGAAGTACCTGACC
>CAYXPN010000519.1:0-1726 GCA_964467075.1 uncultured Planctomycetaceae bacterium | reverse complement strand
CCCCCAAGGGAGAACCAGGCGAGGGCGCAGACGCTGCCCCTCAGCCAACGGCCGACGGCGAAACCGAGCCCATCGACCAGCCTCAGGCAACGCATCAGTCCGCCGCGGAGGGCCATGCGACAGGCGACGGCGAAGCCGAGCCCATCCACAGCCGCTCGGTCATGCTCTCCGCGCCGCGCGAAGGGCTGATCGCGCGGATCGACGTTTTGGACCTCCAGTCCGGCGTGGCCGTGCCGGTCGACTACAAGCGCGGCAAGGTGCCCGATGGGGCACCCGCTTGCGGGTCCGGCAACGTGTGGGAACCCGAGCAGGTCCAGCTTTGTGCCCAGGGCCTGATCCTGCGCGAGAACGGCTACCAGTGCGAAGGCGGGTTCATCTACTTCATCGAGTCGCGGCGCCGGGTCTCCGTGCCCTTCGACGAGGCGCTGGTCGAGCGCACGCGCGAGCTGGTCCGCGCCATGCGGCAAACTGCTTCTTCGGCAGCCATCCCGCCGCCGCTGGAGGACAGCCCCAAATGCCCGCGCTGCTCGCTGGTGGGCATCTGCCTGCCCGACGAAACCCGGCTGCTCGCCGAGCCTGATCGGCCGCTCGGCAAGGGCGAAGTCCGCCGCCTGATGCCCGCCCGAGACGACGCCTTGCCGCTCTACGTCCAGGAGCAGGGCACCACGCTGGGCAAGAGCGGCGACGTGCTCACCGTCAAACGCCGCCAGCAGGCGATCCAGAAGGTCAAGCTGCTCGATGTCTCGCAAGTGTGCCTGCTGGGCAACGTGCAGCTTACGGCCCAGGCCCTGCGCGAGATCACCGCGGCGGGCATCCCCATCGCCCATTTTTCCTACGGCGGCTGGTTCCATGCCCTCACCTCGGGCCTGGTCCACAAGAACGTGGAGCTGCGCACCGCCCAGTTCGCCGCCGCGGCCGATCCCCGCCGTTCGCTGCGCCTGGCCCGCCAGTTCGTCGTGGGCAAAATCCGCAATTCGCGCACCCTGCTGCGGCGCCACTTGGGCACGGAGGACCGCTCGCTGATCGACCAGTTGGCCCGCCTGGCGGCCAGAGCCAAGACCGCTCGCGACCTTGGCAGCTTGCTGGGCATCGAGGGCACCGCGGCTCGGGAATACTTTGCCGGCTTTGCCCGGCTCATCAAGGACGATTCACCCTTCGACATCACCCAGCGCAACCGCCGCCCGCCACGCGATCCGGTCAACGCCCTGCTCTCCTTCGTCTATGCCATGCTGGTCAAGGAGCTGACCATTACCCTGCACTCCGTCGGCTTCGACCCCATGCGGGGCTTTTTCCACCAGCCCCGCTACGGCCGACCGTCGCTGGCCCTCGACCTGGCCGAGGAGTTTCGCCCCCTGATCGGCGACTCGGTGGTGCTCACCTTGATTAACAACGGCGAAGTCACACCCGCCAGCTTCGTCCGCCGTGCGGGCGCCGTGGCACTGACCACCGCGGGCCGCCGCGCCGTGATCGCCGCCTTCGAGCGGCGCATGGACACGTTGGTCACCCATCCGATCTTCAAATATCGGATCAGCTATCGCCGCGTGCTGGAGGTCCAGGCACGCCTGCTCGCCCGGGCACTGCTGGGCGAGATTCCCAGGTATGCCAGCTTCTGCACGCGATGAACACGCCACCGTGGTTGGACCACCTCGGCCCTGGTCATTGGTGCTTGGTCATTGGTCATTCGTCCTATGGCTTTCCGTGTTCCGACCTCCGATTTCCGCTTTCA
>CAYXPN010000518.1:0-1739 GCA_964467075.1 uncultured Planctomycetaceae bacterium | reverse complement strand
CCAAGCGGGGCTGGGCGTGGTGGCCGGTTTGACCGAGCGGGCCGGCGACAGGATTTACAATAGTGCGGTGCTCATCGACGCCCGCGGCCACGTGCTCCTGAAGCACCGCAAGATCAATCTGTTGGACATTGAGCAGGAATTCTACGCGACGGGCGATCGGCTGGGGGTCGGCGAGACAGCCTGCGGCGTGATCGGCGTGAACATCTGTGCCGACAACTTTCCCGACTCGCTCGTGCTGGGTCACTGCCTGGCCCGCATGGGAGCCCAAGTCCTGCTCTCGCCTTCGGCCTGGGCGGTTCCGGCCGAACACGATCCGGCTCTTGAACCTTACGGTGCCCTCTGGGAAGGCTCCTACCGCCGCCTGGCGAGCCTGTACGAGATGCCGGTCGTGGGAGTCAGCAACGTGGGCCCCCTCACCGCCGGGCCCTGGGCGGGGCGAAAGTGCATCGGGTGTTCGCTGGCTGTGGGACCATGCGGAGAAATCCTGGCGCGGGGACCGTACGGCATGGATGCCCAGCAGTTGATTGTCGTGGACGTGGAGGCCAAACCGAGGGCCGTGACCGGCACCGACATCGCCCCGATGCTCCGGCGCAAAGGTTACCAGGGGCCTTAGGAGAAGCCACCCGGAGGCGTCGTAACACTTCAGCCGAACGGAGCGACGGCGTAGCGTAGCACGAGGCTTTGGACACGCCCTCCGGCGCATGATTTCGACGGATATTCGGCCGAAGGCCGTCCGGCAGCGCACTCCCGCGGCCCTCGCCCCCGGGTGCGCGTTGCCGGGTTGCGCGCCTGTGGGTTCAGAGCCATCCCCACGCGCCTCGCCGCCGCCCGGCACTGCTTGCCCGCCGGGCAAGCAGCGGCACACGGCCGTTTTCCAGCGAAGGCCGGGAGGAGAATTCCCGGATACCCTCAAGCAATCAGGAACCGTACCATGTCGACGTTTCACTCATCCACGCGCCGTCGATTTCTCAGCAGCGCCGTGGCGGGCACGGCCGCCGCGGCCGTGACAGCCGCCAGTTACGCGCGCACACCGGGCGCGAACGAGCGGATCCGCATCGGCCAGATCGGCTGTGGCAACCGCGGCTTCGGGGCCCATCTGGCCGGCGTGCACAAGTATGCCGAGCAGGAGAACGTCGAGATCGTCGCGGTGTGCGACGTTTGGAAGGAGCACCTGGACCGGGCGGCGGCCAAAGTCAAACAGTGGTTTGGCCGCCAGCCGCTGGCGACCAGCAAGTACGAACAGCTCCTGGCCATGAACGACCTGGATGCCGTGATGATCGCCTCGCCCGATCACCAGCACTGCCTGCACCTGGAGGCGGCCGCCCGGGCGGGCAAAGACGCCTACTGCGAAAAGCCGTTGGCGATGGACCTGGAGGAACTCAGATCGGCTTGCGATGCCGTCAAGGCCGCCAAGATCGTCGTGCAGATCGGCACGCAAAGCCGCAGCTCGCCCAGAAGTCTCGGCTGCAGGAAGTTTTACCAAAGCGGGGCCCTGGGCACGGTCCACCGCATCGAACAGTACTATACCCGCAACCGTCCCAACTGGTACATCCGCCTCACGCGCCTGCCGATCGCCGAATCGGAGTTGGACTGGCGCGAGTTCCTCAAACCCAGGCCCTATCGTCCCTTCAGCGACTTGCTTTTCGCCGGCTGGTACGGATATCGCGAATTCTGCAGCGGCTCCATCGGCCAGTTCATGAGCCACTTCATCGACCTGGTTCATTTCGTTACCGGGGCCG
>CAYXPN010000517.1:0-1750 GCA_964467075.1 uncultured Planctomycetaceae bacterium | reverse complement strand
GACCAGCCAGTCGATGTCCTTCGGGTCGTCGCCGGGGGTGTATTTGCGGTGCTCGCTGAATTCAATGGAGAAGCCGTGGAACGGACTGCGGTGCAGCCCGTGCAGAAACCCCTGCACGATGAACTGGGCGCGCAGATCGAGCCGCTTGATCTGGTTGATGACTTCGGGTTTGAGGTACTGTTCGATGGTGGGCATGGGGTGGTGCGGGATTTGAGATTTGCGATTTGGGATTTAGGGATTTCGGGATTTCGGGTCCAGCCTGCTGCGCAGTTTGCGCCGCGGAGCGCCCAGCATCCTGCTCGTTGCGGCGCTATGTTCTTGGTGGGGGCTCGCTTTGTTCCAACAATCTCTTGCACGCTCGTTCCAAGTCGGGGATTTTTTGGGAGGCAACCTCCCAGACGATGGCTGGGCTGACTCCAACGTATTGATGGACCAGGAGGTTACGCAAGGCGACGACCTTTCGCCATTCGATTTCGGGTGCCTTGCTCTTGACATCGTCGGGCAGGACACGAGCGGCTTCCCCGATAACCTCCAGGTTGCGGACGACCGCGTCAATCGTCTTGCGATCGCTCTGGAAGGCAGGAAACTCGATGCCCCGGATGTAGCTGCGGATGAGCGCCGCGGCTTCGAGCATGTCGTCCAAGTATAGGCGGTAATCCCTAGGCATAACTGACTTCCTGTTCGACCAGAGGCCTGAGCCGCGGTTTCAGGGTCTCTGCCAGAACCAAATCCACGGTTCTGCCCAAATGGTCTTCCAAGAAGAATTTCAAGTCCATGTAGTTGTCGAAGCTCGGCTCGGCCAGTTCTACCACCAGGTCGATGTCGCTCTGCTCATGGGCGGCGCCGCGCCTGAAGGAACCGAACAGGCCGATGCGACGGACCGAGAAACGCGCCAACTCGCTCCGGCGCTCGCGCAAAAAACGGAGAATGGACTCTTCAGTGAGATTCACACGTATGCTCCCCCAATCCCTACGTCTCATACTTCGGAATCACCGGCGGCGGGGTCTCGCGCACCAGGCGCTCGATGATGTCCTCGGCCGAGAGCCCCTCGGCCTGGGCCTGGAAGTTGGGGCTGATCCGATGGCGCAGCACCGGGATGGTGATCTGCTGCACGTCCTCGACCGCCACCGAAAACCGGCCCTCCATGGCCGCCAGCGCCTTGCCGCCCTGGATCAAAAACTGCCCGGCACGCGGACCGGCGCCCCAATCGACCAGCTCGCGCACGTACTGCGGCGCAGAAGGGTCTTTCGGGCGCGTGGCGCGCACCAGCCGGGCCACGTATTCCACGATGTATTGGCTCACGGCCACCTTGCCCACCAGGTTCTGCAGGTTCAGGATCGCCTTGCCCGAGAGGACCTTGCGCACCTCGACCTTCTCGCTGCGGGTGGTGGTGGCCAGGATGCGCTCTTCCTCGTCGGCCGAGGGGTAATCCACCTTGATGTTGAACATGAAACGGTCCAACTGGGCCTCGGGCAGCGGATAGGTGCCCTCCTGTTCGATGGGGTTCTGCGTGGCAATGGTGAAGAAGGGCTCGGGCAGCGCATAGGTCTGCTGGCCCACGGTCACTTCCCGCTCCTGCATGGCCTGGAGCAGCGCGGCCTGCGTCTTGGGCGGCGTGCGGTTGATCTCGTCGGCCAGCAGGATGTTGGCGAAGATGGGGCCTTTGATGAACTTGAAGAATCGCTGGCCGGTCACGTGGTCCTGCTCGAGGATGTCCGTGCCGGTGATGTCCGAGGGCATCAAATCGGGC
>CAYXPN010000516.1:0-1781 GCA_964467075.1 uncultured Planctomycetaceae bacterium | reverse complement strand
GCATCATGTTAATATTATTGCCATTGGATCATCTGAGGTCAAGACAGACCGGGTCAGCTATCTGGAGCGCAACTCCGGGTTCCTTCGGAAGTACTCGAGTCAGATCTTGAGCAAATCCGCTCTGACCGCTTCGGTTTGCACAATCGGTCAGGTAGATGACCGCAGCTGTCCAGCGCGTGAGGCGCATTCCCCGTCGTGAGTGCTATCCGTGCTACCCCCCTGGAAGCACGCCCAGGGGGTTGTGAGCGGTGCAGGCGAAGTCAACAACCGTTAAACTAGGCGGCGCGAGATGCCGCTTCCGCCTACCGGGCCGAAACGGGATGTTTCCGCCCGCCTAGCGGGCCGGAACGCCTCTTAACCCGAACCGTTGGGCGCGACAGAGACAACCGAGAGTTTGGGCGGTTTGACCACCCGATCCGGCACCGCGGGGCCAACGTCCGATGTCGTGCGCGACAAGACAGAGACAACGATCGAGAGACACGCCGGATCGCAAACCGTTGCGATTCCTGGCGTTTCCACGAAAAAAGCCCAGGCGGTGGACCTGGGCTTGATCTCTTAACCCGCGGGTAGCGAGTTTTCGCTACTGGCGGGTTCAAGTGGCGGGGGTTGGATTCGAACCAACGACCTCGAGGTTATGAGCCTCGCGAGCTACCGGGCTGCTCCACCCCGCGATGTCGAGCCTTGCGGCCCGTAACATACCCCCCAAATTCAGGGCCATGCCGCTCCCCACCGAACCCTGGGGAGATGCCGCAACTGCCTCGCTGCCCCAGAATACCATACGCTTGATTCGTCATTCTACACTTTCAATCCTCATTCGTCGAGCCGGTCCTACCCACAGCAGCCAAACTTGCCAGAAGCCTCCCGCCCCGCGGGCCAACAGCAGAGCCGAAACGGCCGATCTGAGCCGATCTGATGCGGGAAGCGGCCGAGTCGGCCCCGGCCCACAGTCGGCTCTGTTTCAAGACGAATCCATTCGTGTAGCCACCGCGGCCAGACGGTGGAAGCCCCCCTGTCACAAGGCGTTTGCACGCAACGCCCCACGCTCTGGCGAGCGTGGCTGCCGCTTTGAAACAAAGCCTGTCACCTTTTCCCGGAATCCCGCAAGGTCATTTAGCTCTTCGGCCGGCTTGTGCGCGAAACCGGCTGCGCGGGCCGGGCCACAAAGTGTGGTGCCCGGGGCGCGCGATCGGCAGCAGACAGATGCCGGGGCCCCAGCAGGGCTTCCCTGCCCGCATCCAGCCGGTGTACCGCGGCCTGGGGCGGCAGGTCGCCGAGCATGCCCGACCACGTCTCGAACGAGCGCCCGCGTCGCTCGTCGGCCTGATAGAAGACCAGCAGACCCAGGGACTGCCAGCCGATGAACTCCTGGCCCTGCGGCGCCATGCAGGTGGGACGATGGACGCGCTGCCAAGTGCCCGCGTTGAAATACACCTGCTCGAGCACATAGCTCTCGGCATAGCTGGCGTCCAGCGGCACGGCTTCGGCCAGGTGGGTGTGGCCGTAGACGATGTACTTGGCCCGGCGGTTGCGAAAGTCCTGCTCGGCCGCGGCATGGGGCCGGTAAGAAGCGTCCGCGGCGCCCCGGATGCGCGCCAGCCACTGGCCGGTCGCTCGGGCCCAGTCGCTGGGCGGGCGCTGGCTGAATTTCAACGCCCGGTGCAGTCCGTCGACCAGGTCCAGCCGGCTGCCGCTTTCCCCGCGGCGCACGAAGTCGATCTGCAACAGCTCGTCGGCCAGGCGGTCCCAGCCATCGCCGTCGTCCGGCGTGAGCAGCAGGTCGT
>CAYXPN010000515.1:0-1807 GCA_964467075.1 uncultured Planctomycetaceae bacterium | reverse complement strand
CAATCCGTCTGATGAGACAATACCAATTTGACCACGTTATTTATGAGCGCTCGCTCAGCGCTACTTTCCCGCAGCAAAAGGCCACGGCACTGCTTTCGCGGAGCGAAAGGCGACAAAAGGCGACAATCGCGCCATCGGATGGGGGCTTAGGGCGCAAGACCCGCAGACGCAGGTCGACCGACGCCGAAAGAAAGTCCAACCCGACGGGCAGCGTCAAGAAGGTCCTGTCGCTGGCGACTCTGGCCCGCTGCCTCACTCGTCTCAGGTTGATGCTGAAAGGAATACGGCTTCGCTGGGGAGCAGTTGTTCTAGAATTGGTTTTCCGTGCGCGGGGCGGCTGCAACACATCATTCTCGGGGCGACATTCGCGCCTTACTATTTCATCTGCGTATGGCTTTCGTGGCGCGTATGGCATTGGACTTTCAAATGATGGTCTATGTAATGCCGAAGCAGAATACCACGCGGGCACTGCGCACGTCCGGTCACTGCGTCTGCTTGCGCCAGACGGCCACGATCGACTTGCCCAGCCGATAGCCCCCCAGGGGATCGAGCCAGCGGGAAATGGGCACCAGGCAGCGGTCCCAGAAGAGGATTTGGCGGCGCGACGGCTGCGCTGCCCGGAGCAGCCAGCGATTGGCCAGCGAAGCCAGCATGCCCGCGCTGTCCAGGTAGAAGATGCGTTCCACGTCGGTCTGCGCGGGCGTCAACTCGCGCAGGCCTGCCCGATGGTAGCGCCGGAAATGCCCCACCGCGCGGTCGAACGGCGTGAACAGCCATTGGTGCGCAGGTGAGAGCACCAGCAGCCGGCCGCCCGGGCGCAGCCGGGCCGCGGCCTGCTCCAGCTCGGTCCGATCGTCGGCAATGTGTTCGAGCACGTCGATGTAAAGGATCGTGTCGAAGCGCTCGTCCGGTGAAAGCTGCTCCAGCGCGCCCTCGACCAGCCGGGGTTCGAGCGGCAGGGGCTGCGCCGCGAGCGCGGTGCGAAGCTCTTCCAACAGGTGCGCATCCGGCTCCAGGCAGACCCAGCTTCGCAGCCCTTCCGAGCAGAGCACGCGCGTGGTGGCCCCGATGCCGCAGCCCACCTCGAGCACGTCGCCGCGAATCCAGCGCGCCAGGCGTCGCCCGAAATAGCGCTTCCAGTTGTGCGCCAAGGCAAACAGGTCGAGCTCGCGCCCCGGGTAGTGCTTTGGCACAGGAGGCTCGGCAAGCATGGTCAGACTGGAGAACATGACGCTGAGCAACACGACAGCCTCTTCTCAAACAGCCCTCGTAGTCCGACACGGCTGAACTGTAAGATGCCGCGGGTGGCTTGCCCAACCGTGTATTCGGCACTGCTGGACAAGCCAGCAGTGGCACCCAACTCGACACTTCGCGTGTGTCGGACTACTCGTGCCGATTGCTGTTTCTCCATGAGCAGGCATGGCTTCGGCCCGGCCCGCGCAAGTATAGCTCTCGAACCGGCCGGGCGACGAAGACCGGCGGGTGGCCCAGGTTGCTTGTCAAACTGGGCCGGCGGCGAGCCGGCAAAAGGTCGTTGTCTAGCGGCGCGACCGCGGTGCAGGGCTTTTCCGGCCCGGGCCGGCCCGGTACCATGGCATCAATGACCGGATCACGAGCGGACACGACTACAGGATCAGCAGCATGAGGGAGAGACAGGATGACGGGATCAGCAGCATGATGGAGAGACAGGATGACAGGATGGGCAGGATGAAAGAGAGACAGGATGACCGGATCAGCAGGATGACGGGAGAGACAGGATGACGGGATCAGCAGCATGACGGGAGAGACAGGATGACCGGATCAGCAG
>CAYXPN010000514.1:0-1849 GCA_964467075.1 uncultured Planctomycetaceae bacterium | reverse complement strand
TGCCGCGGCTGGTAGCCGCCGCCACATTTGGTTGCGGCCGCAGGCCGCGTTAAGAGGAACAGGATCACAGGATGCACAGGATGAGAAGGGGCGACGGGATCACAGGATAGACAAGGTGAGTAGCGCATCAGCGAAGGGGTATAGCCCGTGGAGGATAGACAGTGCAGCTCGAATGCTCTCGGCCCTGAAGGGGCCGAATATGGAAGCCCGGGGCGCAGCGTAGCGGAGCCCTGGGTGCCCGGCCGGCCCTGTCCTTTCAAGCCCTGAAAGGGCGCGATACGGCATCAAAGGGTGGTCCGGCGCCGGGCCTTCGAACCACTGAGAAATCACCAACATGGCGGGAAGCGCGGACAGGATGGACAGGTCAGGACGCGGCCACAGGATCGCAGGATGGACAGGATCAGAGAGTAGGGCGACAGGATAACAGGATAGGACCGCGGGAAAGTAGAACGACGCAATCGCCGGACAGTGCATGCCCCAACGCGGTCCTGCCGGAGAACCTTGCCACACGCGGCCGAGGCCCCGGATTGGACGCCCTCGGTCAGAGTCGGTTATGATGACAAGGGCTTTGGGGGCGAATCGCCCGAGGCCCCGGGGCGCACTGGCCTCCGTACGGCCAATCGTCGCGGGACCGCTCGGGGTTCAGTCAAACCGGATCCGAGGAGGCAGTCCGACATGGAACGATTCGTAGTGGAACCACAACGGTTTGTTCGAGCCCGAGCATGGCTGGTGCCGGCCGTGTTGTGTTGCAGCGCCATGGCGGCCGGCTCCTTGCCGGCGCAGTCGGGGGCCCCGGAGCAGGGCGCGGTCGGGCCGGCCCAGCAGTCTGCTCCAGGGCAGACCGCCAATGCGGAGCTCGAAGCCCGGCGCCTGCTGGCCGACTTTAGAGCGGCCTTCCGGCAGGCGGCCCGGCAGGTGGAGCTGGCCGAGCAGTTGGTCGGCCTGGGACCGGCGGGCGTGGCGGCGCTCGGCGGATTCTTTGACGGAGAGCTGGAGCGGTTGGCCCGCCCGCTGACCGATCCGCCGCCCACCGGCGCGCTCGACGAGAGGATCGAGCAGTTGCACAAGGTGCTGGCCGACCTCAGGGCCGATCCGCAACTGACCGAAGAGAAGCTCCGCCGGCTGGGACTGCCCGCGCTCGACCAGTTGAGCGTCCTCTGGCGCCAACGCGAGGTCCTGCTCCAGGCACACTACGGCCGGCTGGAGCGTCTGCGCCGGCAGATCGAGCACTGGATCGACGTGTGCAAGCGCTGGCAGGCCGACGCCGGCCCCGCGGCCCAGCAGGCCCTCCCCATGGCCGACTATCGCCAGCGATTCGAGCAGTTGCTCGAGCGCGCCTCGCCGCCCCAGGACGAACGCACGCGCCAAGTGCTGCAGAAAAACACACAGCTTGCCCCACAGCTCGACCCTCGGGCCGTAGCGGGCATGCAGGCGCTCAATGCCATGCGCATCATGTGCGGCCTGCCGGCCTTGGAGTATGATCCCAAGCTCTGCGCCGTCGCGGCCGGCCACAGCAAAGACATGAACACGCTGGGCTTTTTCTCCCACGAGTCGCCCGTCGAGGGCAAAAAGAGCTTTGCCGAGCGCGCCGCCAAGGCCGGCACCACGGCCTCGGGCGAGAACATCTACACGGGCAGCGGCTCGCCGGCCGATGCGCTGCGGGCCTGGTTCCTCAGCCCGGGACACCACAAGAACATGTTCAACTCGGCAAACACGCGGCAGGGGCTCGGGCGCGTGGGCCGGTATTGGACGCAGATGTTCGGGCGGTGAGGCGCTGCGGTCCACGCTCTGGCCAGCGTGGCTACAGCCGCGTGCGTGCAAAGCACGCACCCTACGCGCTATCCGCCCG
>CAYXPN010000513.1:0-1901 GCA_964467075.1 uncultured Planctomycetaceae bacterium | reverse complement strand
ACCGTAGCGAGCACCAGAATAGTACCGTAGGGTGCTCTGCGAGCACCAGAATAGTACCGTAGAGCACCAGAATAGTCGTGGTGCGCACAGCGCACCCACCCCTTTCAAGCTGTCACTGCTAGTGTTTTGTCGTTAATCTGCGGGAGACAAGGAAGGGGGGAAGGCCAAAAACGCCTGTTTTCAGGCGCTTTTCTTGACACGCCACGCACAAGGCGCTTACACCTCGCAATTCGCGCTCGTCGCCGCCACGATGCGCAGGCGACGTGAGGTGAACGCGCCACGGTGGAAAACCTCGAAAAACGCGGTGGTTCTGGCAGTTCTTGTAGCTAGCGTCGACAGCTTGAAAGAGGTGGCACAGCGCACCCTACGGCCGCCGGTGGCCCGTTTGGCCGTAGTACCGTAGTGCTCTGCGAGCACCAGAATAGTCGTGGTGCGCACAGCGCACCCTACGGCTCTAAACTATCGGGTGCCACGGTTGGCTTGCCCAACCGTGTATTCGGCACTGCTGGACAAGCCAGCAGTGGCACCCGGCGGGTGCGCCGCTGAAGCTTACCCTGCGCTTTGGAATCGAACCCCGTTGCTCCGCACATATGTCTGGAAGGTTGGGGTTCGGGCTGCGCGCTAGACCCGGGCCGGGCGTTCCGGCTTGTCGCTCCCCCGCCCCGAGGCATGGATGGGTGCTACACTCCGGCCGAGCGCTCCGGGTGGGTAGCCGCCCCGGTGGGCAGTTGGGCGGGCACGGGCAGGTGGATCGTGAACTGCGTGCCGCGGCCCGGCGCGCTCTGCACGTCGATCCGGCCGCCGTGGCTCTCGATGATCTTGCGCACCGTGGGCAGGCCCAGCCCGGAGCCGCCGGGGCGCGTGGAAAAGAAAGCCTCGAAAATGCGGCGGCGGGTCTTCTCGTCCATGCCGCAGCCGGTGTCGATCAGCTCCACCGCCACGCCGTCGGCCGTGGCACGGGTGCGTACGACCAGTTGGCCGCCGTCGGGCATGGCCTGTTCGGCGTTGAGCACCAGATTCAACAGTGCGGCCCGGAACAGTTCGCTATCGAGCCACACGGTGGGCAGATCGCCGGCCAGGTAGTCGACCAGCTCGATGCCGGCCGCCTGCGCCTTGGGGCGGAAGAATTCGAGGAGCTGTTTGACTTCCTGGTTCACGTCGCGGGGCTTCAGGTCCAGGCGGCGGACCTTGGTGAAGTTGAGAAAATCCTCGAGCAGCGCTTGCAGTTGCCGGCACTCGCGCTGCACGATCTCCACCTTGCGCAGCGCGCGCCGGTCGCGTGCCGAGTCCGATGCGCCGAGGTCCTCGGCCAGCAGGTCCATGTTCAGCCGGATGGTGCTCAGCGGATTCTTGATCTCGTGGGCCAGCGCACCGACGAGCCGCACGATCTCCTCATGGCGATCGTCCGGTTGAGGGTCGGGCTGAGCGGGGTTATCCGGCGGCATGGGGACGACCTGTACGGCAATGCGCGATCCAACCCTGATCGAATGTGGTTACACTTCAGCCGTGTAGGGTGCGTGCTGGCACGCACGCGGTTTCTGATGGGCACTGCCTTTGCGGGCGGTATGCCCCACAGCTTGAGCGATGGGCGTGGTGAGCCCTGCGTGGTCCAGCCATCCCGTAGGGGCGACGCATGCGTCGCCCCTACCGATGCTGCGCTTCCTCTGCGCGTGCCCCCAAGCCAGCCACGCCCTTGTGAGGGCGTGCCGTCCAACCCCCGCGCGATCAGCCCCGCCCTTCTGAGGGCGTGCCACGCGAGTGCTGCGGCTCGGCAGGAGCCTCGCCCTCCCGATCACAGCCCGATTCTGTGCGACGCCCGCCGTGTGTTCGAGTTGGCAGGCTAAGGAATTGTAAAGGAATTGTTTCCGCAATTGCGGGGAAAAGGTGACAGGCACCATTTG
>CAYXPN010000512.1:0-1963 GCA_964467075.1 uncultured Planctomycetaceae bacterium | reverse complement strand
GCTCACCCGGCGGGAAATCGCGCTGTTGGTGGGTCTGCGCTGGCGCTTGACGCGTCCTACGGCCTTGCGCCCGGGGCTTCCCTTCGGCGAGAGCCCCGGCCACCCACGTCGCACGCCGGTTTTCGGCTAGTCTCTTACTCGGCTACTCGCCCTCGTAGTGCTCCACCAACGGCCAGTAGGTGTCGAAGTCGAAGTCCGGGCTGTTGTCCAGGTCGTGGCAGGAGTAGCACTGGCGCTGGCGTGATTCCTCCTTGGTGATCACCATGGCCTGCTGCATCCTGGTTTGCAGCTCCCTGTCGCTGCCCATCTCGGCCTGGATGTGTTTCTCGCCCGGGCCGTGGCAGCACTCGCAGCCCACGTCGATCAGCTCCGGCGTGCGCTCTGCGCTGAGATAGCCGCCCTCGTAGGGGAAGTACTTGTTCGGGTGCCAGCCGATCACGTGGCAGCTTATGCACTCGGGGTCGTAGTGGCGGGGCGGGTCGAGTTCCACCAGTGTGCGAAAGGCCCGCGCGTGTCCGCTTTTCTTCCAGATGTAGTAGGAGGTCTCGTGGCACGAAGCGCACTTCTCGGAGCCGACGAACGTGCCGTTCGTCTCTTGCCGGGGATGGGGGACGGGGCGCAGCCCCAGGCCGGCCAGTCCGCGCGCCTTGAGCTGCTCCTGATAGGCCACCATCAAGAGATACATGTCGCGCGAGGGCGCGAACCGCGAGTCGAGCGGCACACGCTGGTAGCGGAAGGGCGTCTGGGCATCGTCGAAAAAGGCCCAGACTACCGCATCCATGCCCTTCTCGCCCACCTCGATCAGATAGGTCTTGGTGCCCTCGATCACGGTGGGGCGCGCCGGCGGCTCTGCGCCGCCGCCGGTGGTGACCACCAGATGGAAATCGGGAAACCTCCGCGCCAGGGCCTCTGATTCTTCCTTGGTGGCTGAGCAGAGCAGGATCAGGTAGTCGGCCTGCTCCTTCAACTGTGCAACCACCGGACCCAGAACGGTCTCGGGATCGGCCAGCTCGACTTCGTTGTTCTGGATTCGCTTCTGATACTCGGAACCCACGATGCCGGTCACGCCCAGCTTGATCCCCCCGGCCTCGATCACCCGCGTCCGCGCTGTCAGACCCGCATCGAACCCGAACAGCCCTGCGTTGGCCGAGAGGAAGGGGCTGGGCTGGTCGCCGAGGCTGGCAGCCACACTGAGCAGCTCTCCGGCCGGCAGTTGCAGGTCGGTCCGCCCCAGGTTGACGGCCTGGTAGCCCATCTTGCGCATGCCTTCGACCATGATGTGGAATTTCATTTCGGCCTGGGGTCCGAAGCCGCGCGCGATGCTGCCGGCGTCGATTCCCGCGACCGGCCATCCCTGGCCGCGCAGCTCGGTGAAGAGCGCATGGCGCCGGCTCATGCCGCCTTTCATCCGGTCCAGGCCCGCGCAGCCGCACGGCTCCAGATAGCCCTCCTGCCGGCCGGTGATCACCAGGGCCAGGCGCGGCTTGGGCCAGCCCACGAAGATCGGCCCGTTTTCCTTGATCGGGTCGAACGGCGCGCCGTGCTTGCCCGGGCGCAGGCGCGGATTGGGGTTGGGCGCGGCCGATTGTGAGCCGCCGCCCTCTGGCCGCAGGGGATTGGCGCCGGGCGGCGACGCAGCTTCGGCAGGCGTGCCGACCGGCGCATGGGGTGGACTCTGCACAGCTGGCGATTCAACCCCCGGCGGAGTCGTTTGCAGCGGGCCAGCCGGCTGTGCCACGCCCGGTTGTCCGGCGGCCGACGGCGCTGAGGGAGCGGGCCCCGACGAGCGCGGTTCCTCCGAGGGAGAACATCCCGCAACCGACAACAGCAGAACCGCACAGACCCACCCCCACACGCGCCCCCAGCCAGAAGCCGGGGCTGTGGTCGCCGGCAAGCACCTACTAGTCAGACACACGTGAAGTGTGGAGTTGGGTGCCACTGCTGGCTTGTCCAGCAGTGCCGA
>CAYXPN010000511.1:0-1989 GCA_964467075.1 uncultured Planctomycetaceae bacterium | reverse complement strand
ACAGGATGACAGGATCGACAGGACCGACAGCATGAGGGGGAGGACAGGATAACAGAATCGGCAGGATTACGCGGCTGCTGAATCGGGATCCCGGCGGGCCTGGTAGAGACAGGGATTGAGCGTCGGATCGTTATACATCTTGAACTGCCGATAGACCTTCAGCCGTTTGCGCCCGGCGAAGATGTCGTCCAGCAGCTCTGCCAGCGAGGTGGACAGGTCGCCGAGCTGTTCGCCCAGCACGGCCAGCTTGCGGCGGGCCTTGTCAACGTGTTCCGGGCCGGCGTCGCGCCGTTGGGCTTGTTCGGCCATGTGATAGATGCGCAGGGCCAGGATCGAGAGCCGATCGATCACGCTGCCGGGCGTCTCGGTGTTCAGCCGCGCCCCGGGCCCCGGCTGGATGCCCGTCGCGACCAGCCGGCCGATCAGGTGGTCGTCGAGCCGTTCGATCAGGTCGTTGCGCTGCTGGTTGAGGCGGTCGATATTGCGTTTGACCTGGGCGATACGCGCGTCCGCGGCGTCGGGACTTCGGGCGATGTCTTCCTCGTGCCAGAGGCGATAGTTCTGCTCGTGCTGGCGGCAGACCAGGGCGAGGAAGCCTTCGTAGGGATTGTCGATGCCGTGATGGTGCCAGCGCTCGACTGTCTCGGAGTGCAGCCGGGTGATTTGCGCCACGTCGATCATGGGAAATGTCCTCCGGAAACCGCGGCAGGTGGCGTGAAACCTTTTCCGCAGGCGCGAACAGGCAGGAAAAGACCTGCCGGGCGTGGAGCATAGTAGTTTCAGGCGATGGGAGCAAGATGAAACGCAGACGGCTGATTTGGATTTGGGTGGTGCTGGGGCTGGCAGCCGGGGTGCTGGTGTGGGACGGCTCGCGCCACAGGCCCACCGGACCGGCCTTTGGGACCACGGTCGAGGGCCGGCTGCCCGACCGGCCTGCCGAGCAGCGCAGCGTGCGCCTGGCCACCTTCAACATCCACTTCGGTAAGGGAGACGACGGACGCGAGGACCTCGCGCGCACGGCCCAATGCCTGGAAGGACTCGACTTCGTGGCATTGCAGGAGGTCCGCGCCAGGGCCTTTCCTCGCCCCGCGGACCAAGCCCGGTCTCTGGCCGAGCAGGCCGGCACGGCCTGGTTGTTTGCCCCCTCGGTGCGCCGCTGGCACCATGCCCGCTCGGGCAATGCCGCGCTGAGCCGGCTGCCGGTCCGCTCCTGGCAGCGCATCCCCCTGCCGCGAGTGCTTGACTACAGCCATCGCAACGCCGTGCTGCTGGTGCTCGAGTGGCCCGAGCCGGGCAGCCCGCCAGAAGCCGCCCGGAGCGTGCACGTGCTCTTGACCCACCTCAACCAGCGACACCCCGCGGAACGCGAAATCCAGCTCCAGGCCGTCAGCCAGATGTTCCTCGCCTTGAGCGAACCCGCAGTGCTCATGGGCGACCTGAACACGCGGGCCGACGACCCCTTGATGCGCGAACTGCTCGGGCACGAGGGCGTGTGCGACGCGGTGGGCGAAATCCTCGGCCCGCAGGCCAGGCCGCGCGTCGACTGGATCATCACGCGGGGGTTGAAGAGCGTCAGCGCGGGAATCCAGGAAACCGAGGCCTCGGACCACCCGCTGGTCTGGGCCGAAGTGATGCTGCCCGAGCCGTTTGCGCCAAGACCGCGGCCGGAGCAGCCGAGCAAAACGCCAGCCCGACAGGATGCGGAACCAACGGGCGGGTAAGTGAATTGAGGGTATACGCGGATTCAGTGTGCCACTGCTTCGCCAGTCCTGTAGGGTGCGTGCATGTACGTAGTGTGCCACTGCTTCGCCAGAAGCAGTGCCTCATCGCGGCCAGCACTGCTTGCCCGGTGGGCAAGCAGTGGCACACGTCGAAATGCCGGCCCGACTTGCTTTTTCGCTCCCCCGCTGTTAACAAAGCAGTAGGCGGGCTGCGTGCGTGCTTGCACGCACGCGAACGGGTATCGAACGCGCGCTGAGTGCTGTAGGG
>CAYXPN010000510.1:0-2023 GCA_964467075.1 uncultured Planctomycetaceae bacterium | reverse complement strand
TCCGGCTTGACCCACCCTACGCGCTAGGGGCCCCCGGCGGCTCGATGGCCCAGGCAGACGAGGACTACCATGGCAGCGAAGCGAGTGTTGATTGTCGGCGGAGTGGCGGCGGGAGCGTCTTGTGCGGCGCGCTTGCGGCGCCTGGACGAACAGTGCGAGATCTTCATCTTCGAGCGCGGTTCGGACGTGTCTTTTGCCAACTGCGGGTTGCCGTACTACCTGGGCGGAGTGATCGCCGACCGGCAGCGCCTGCTGGTTTCCACCACCGAGCGATTCCGCGACGTATTCCGCATCGAGGTTCGCACCCGCCATGAGGTGCGCAGCATCGACCGCCGCCGCCAGGTCGTGGGCGTGCAAAACCTGCGCACGGGCATAGAAAGCGAGGAACCTTACGACGTGCTGGTCCTCACGCCCGGTGCCGCGCCCGTGCGCCTGGCGCTGCCGGGGATCGACCTGCCGGGCGTGTTCACCTTGCGCACGCTGGACGATGCGGACCGCATCGGCGCCTGGCTGGACCAGCAGAAGCCGCTGCGGGCAGTGGTCGTGGGCGGGGGCTACATCGGCCTGGAGATGGTGGAGAACCTTGTCCGCCGCGACATTGAGGTCACACTGCTGGAGATGACCAACCAGGTGATGCCGCAAATGGACCCGGAAATGGTCACCCCGGTCTACGAGGAGCTGGAGCGGCAGAACGTGGAATTGCACCTTCAGACGACGGTCAGCGCCTTCGAGCAGGGCAACGACGATTCGATCCACGTGGTGGCCCAGAGCGGCCGGCGGTTTCCCGCCGATCTGGTGATGCTCTGCGCGGGTGTGAAGCCGGACGTGAAGCTGGCCGCGGACGCGGGCCTGCAGATCGGGCCGACCGGCGGCATCTCGGTGGACGAGCAGATGCGCACCGCCGATCCGAAGATTCTTGCAGCGGGCGACGCGGTGGAAGTGCGCCACGCGGTCACCGGCCAACGGGTGTTGTGCCCTCTGGCCGGGCCGGCCAGCCGCCAGGGGCGGATCGTGGCCGACGTGATCTGCGGCCGGTCGTCACGATTTCGCGGCACCCAGGGCACGGCCGTGGTAGGTATCTTCGACCTGACCCTGGCCATGACCGGGGCCACGGAAAGACAGCTTAAGGCCGCCTCGCTGGCCTACGAGAAGTCCTACACCCACTCGCCTCATCACGCCAGCTACTATCCGGGCGCCGAGCGCATCGCCTTGAAGCTGCTCTTCGAGCCCGAGAGCGGGCGCCTGCTGGGGGCCCAGGCGGTGGGCAAGGCGGGCGTGGCGAAGCGCATCGACGTCTTGGCCATGGCGATCCAGAAGGATGCCACCGTCTTCGACCTGGAAGAGGCCGAACTCGCCTATGCGCCGCAATACGGCTGCGCCAAGGACCCGGTCAACATGGCCGGTTTTGCCGCGGGCAACATCCTGCGCGGCGATGTGGAGCCGGCCTACTGGGACGAGTGGGTCCGCTGCGAGCAGGCCGGCCAGCGCCCGCTGACGCTGGACGTGCGCGACCCGTCGGACGTAGCGGCCGAGGCCGTGCCCGACACCGTGCGCATCCCCGTGGGCGAATTGCGTTCGCGCCTGGGCGAATTGCCCGGCGACCAGGAAATCTGGGTGCATTGCCTGGCAGGCCAGACTTCTTACTTCGCCACGCGCGTGCTGAGCCAGCACGGCTTTCAGGTCAAGAATCTCAGCGGCGGGATCACCTCTTACAAGATGCAGCCGCGCAGCGAAGGGCAATAGGCGTTTCGGACCGAGAGATGTCGGATGATGGTAGCCACGCTCGCCAGAGCGTGGGTGGTCCACCGTCTGGCGACGGCGCCTACATCCCGACGGCAGTAGCCACGCTCACCAGAGCGTGGACCGGCCTGCGCGGCGGGCCCGGGGTGGCACGCCCTGGCGGCTTTGGGCTTTCCGCCTTGACTCCCGTGGGGATAAACCCCACGGCTCGCTCGGTTCTTTCCGACTTCCGACAGACGCAGTCGCCTGCGGCTTACCGTTAAACGGCCAGCCGACTTCCGAC
>CAYXPN010000509.1:0-2023 GCA_964467075.1 uncultured Planctomycetaceae bacterium | reverse complement strand
CGGCCGCGGCGAACACGTTGGCCGGGTGGACGAGCATGGCCAACAGCAGGCACACGGCAGAGGCGCTGAGCCACCAGCGGCGCCGCTGCCAGTCGCCCAATGCGCCGAGCGACAGATACCAGACCGGCAGCGTGGCCAGCACCGACTGGCTGGCATCCCACCCAAAGCGGCTGTAGGCGATCTCGACCGGCAACAGGGCGAGAAGCGCGGTGGAAACAATCGCCGTGCGATGTCCGAACACCTTGCGACACAGCACCCAGTTGAGCACCAAAGCCGCCAGGCCGCTGAGCACCGCCACCGTGCGCAGCACCGCGATCGACGGACCAAACAGCCAGTGAAGCGCTACCAGCGGCCCGAAGAACAGCGGGTTGAGCGGGTTGCCCGTGGGCGTGGCCCACTCGAGCGACTCGCCGCCCAGCAGCCGCAGCGCTTGCACACCGTACCAGGCCTCGTCGCCGTTGAGTCCCGGCAGGTTGCCCAGCAGACGCAACCGGAACCACACCGCCACGGCCAGCAGCCCTGCCACGTTGAGCGCAAGCAGGCGTCCGGCCCACCTGCGGCGGGCAAGCTCGAGCGGCCGGGCAGCCTGGTCGGGCCCGGCAGCAGCCGGTGTGGCAGGTTGTGGTGGCACGGCTCGTTTCATCGGGCGATCAAGGGCGCAAAGGGCTCGTGGATGCTCGGGGATGGCGCAAGGCCGCCTCGGGCGATCGGATCGAAGGGGCCGGCACGCCCCGCGCGGCCCATAGCTTCCGGAAAACGCGTTCCCCGGAAGCCCGCTACCCGCGGGTTGCGCACGCCCGCGGCGACCCCAAGCAAGTATTGGTCACGAAGGAGTGCCCGGGTCCGGCGTTCGATTCGGGCCGGAACCGGGCCGCGGCTGCCCGGCCCGATGGCGCAGCAGACCGGCTATTGCCTTGCCGCGGCTGGACGCGAGAATCCCGCAAGGCCATTCAGCGCGCCGGGGGTTCGTGGCTGCGCCCGGCCAGGCGCAGGCGCTCGATGAGCTGCTGGGTGGGCTGGTGGTTGGGATCGAGCGCGAGGGCCTGTTGCGCGGCAGCAGCCGCCTCAGCCGGGCGTCCGGCCAGCAGTTCGCACTCGGCCAGGTAATAGAGCAGCTCAGCATTCGGGGCCCCGCGCAGGGAGGCCACTGAGAAATGGCGTACGGCCTCGTCATAGCGCCCCAGCCCCCGGCAGGCCAGGCCCATCAGATAATAGACCTCTTGTGGTTCCTCGCCCGGCGCATAGGTGTCGCTGAGGCTTTGCAGCGCCTGCAGCGCGCGGTCCGGCCGGCTCAGTCGCTGGTAGAGGTCCGCTGTCTGCCGCAGGATTTCCCGATCACCCGGTGCGCGGCTCAGCGCCCGATGGCAATCGGCCAGGGCTTCTCTTGGCTTTCCGGCCGCAGCCAGCAGTCGGGCACGCAGGGCCCAGGCCGCGGCCAGGCGCGGGTCCAAGTCGAGTGCTGTCTCCACAAACCGGCGGGCCTGGTCTGCTTGAGCCTCGGCCCAGTGCATCTCGGCCAGGCGCAATTGGATCGCCGCATCGTCCGGGGCCAGTCGGGCTGCTTCGGTCAACTGCTCGATCGCTGGCCCTCGGCTGCCGCGCTGCCAGAGGGCTTCGGCATAGTGTCGGCGCGCTTCGGTGTTTTCCGGAGAGGTCTTCACGGCTTCGGCCAGCAGACTCTCGGCCTGCTGCGCGTGGCCACGGTCCAGGGCGGTCAATCCCTGCTGCACAAGCTGGCGGCAGGTGGCCACGGACTCGGAGACCGCCTTTTGCCCGGCCCCCAGCCGACAGCCCACCACAGCCAGGCCGGCCAGCATCAGCGCGCCAAGCCGATGACACCGCCTCGGTAGCGTTTGCCGCACTCCTCGCATATCGCATCCGACCCCAGCTTTCCCAGGTTTCCTGCCCCTGGCGGGCGGCAAGGTAGCAGAACGTCCCTCCAGCGACCAGTCCGGTTTCGTCCCCGGCTTCCACCTTGGCCTGTGCACGCCGGGGTGACGGGCTGAGGGGAGTGAGGGGGTGA
>CAYXPN010000508.1:0-2079 GCA_964467075.1 uncultured Planctomycetaceae bacterium | reverse complement strand
TGCAGCTCGGCTACGAGAGCCGCTGCGCCCGGCCGCAGGCCTTCGACGTGATGCTCGGCAGCCAGCTCGGCGTGGGCGCGTATCGGGCCCTGGTCGAAAAACGTCTCGACGGCGTGATGGTCTCCGTCTCCGGCCAGTTGGAACTCAACTATGTGCCGTTCAACCAACTGGTCGACCCGGCCACCCTGGTCACCGTGGTCCGCTACATCGAGCCGGGCTCCGACTTCCACCGCTTGGCGCACTTCCTGGAGACCTATGTGCACGACTAGGGTGTGTGTGGCCGCGGTAGCCACCCAAAGCCAGACGGTGGACAAATCGCCCAGGCAAGCGCCGTCGCCCCCCACGCTCTCACCGAGCGCGGCTACGACTATCAGATGGTCCCTAGAGCACGCCCTTGGTGCTGGGCACGTCCGGCATGCGCGGATCGCGCTCCACGGCCATGCGCAGGGCCCGGGCCGCGGCCTTGAACACGGCTTCGGCCACGTGGTGGGTATTGCGCCCGTAGTGGACGATGATGTGCAGATTGCACAGCGCATTTTGGGCGAACGCGTGCCAGAAATCGGGCACCAGATCGCTGTCGAACTGCCCGATCTTCGCCGCGGGCAGCTCGCCCTGGAACACGAAATACGCCCTGCCGCCCAGGTCCACCGCAGCGCTGGCCAGGCTCTCTTCCATGGGCAACAGGCAGTGGCCAAAGCGCCGGATGCCCGCCTTCTCGCCCAGCGCTTGCCGGGCCGCCTGCCCCAGGCAGATGCCGACGTCCTCGACCGTGTGGTGGTCGTCCACCGCCAGGTCGCCCGCGGCGCGCAGCTTCAGATCAAACGCCCCGTGGCGTGCCAGAAGCGCGAGCATATGGTCGAGAAAGCCTACACCGCTGGCCGCCTCGGCCCGGCCGCTGCCGTCCAGGCACAATTCCAATTCGATCTCGGTCTCTGCCGTGCGCCGTTTGACGTGCGCCGAGCGAGGTGCTTTGTCCGCGGCCGGCTGGTTCATCGTCTTGTCCTCTCCCGAGCGGCTCGCGCCCGGCTCGTTCCCCCACGCCGCCCGGGGCGGCGATCGCCAATGGAGGGCCACGCTTTGTCGTGGCCGCGAATCAACACACAACGCACGCCACGGACGCGAGGGACCGCGTCCCTCCAGTGGCCGGGCACCTGCTGCTTCAGACCGCTGAACTGTTGCCGATCTGCTCAGACCAGCCCGGCCAGACACGCCAGCATCGCGTCGATCTCCGAGTCCGTGCCCACGCTGATCCTCAATCCGTCCCCCCAGCCCGGATAGTCCATGTATCGGACCAGGATGCGCCGCCGCCGCAGTTGCTCGTAGAGCTGCCGGGCAGGCCGTTCAGGATGGATGTTCCAGGTAAAGTTCGCCTGCGAATCGACCGTCGTAAACCCCAAATCCCGCATTGCCCGCACCAGCCGCGCGCGCGTGGCCAGGATGCGGGCCCGATTGGCCGCAAGCCACTGCTGGTCGCCCAGGGCCGCCGCGGCCCCGGCAATCGACAGCGCATCGCAATTGTACGAATCCTTGACCTTGACAAACTGGCGGATCAACTGCGGCTGGGCCACCAGAAAGCCGAACCGCAGCCCGGCCAGCGCATACGACTTGCTCAGCGAACGCGAGACCATCACCCGCTCGCTCCGGCGCACCAGCTCCAGGCAGTTGCTCTCGGCAAAGTCCACATAGGCCTCGTCCACCAACAGCGGACACGGCAACTGCTCGGCCACGCGCCACACCTGCTCCGGCCCCACCACCGTGCCCGAGGGGCTGTTGGGATTGGCCAGACACACCAGGCGCAAGCCCGCGGCCGGCTCGGCAAACTCGTCGGGCAGCGACCAGTCGCCCCGGAACCGCACCGCCTCGCAGCGCGCACCCTGAATCTGCGCCAGCGTATGGTACAAGACGTAGCTCGGATACGGATAGCGCAGCCACTGGCCCCGGTCCACCAGCGCGCGCGTGATGATGGTCAAAACATCGTCGCTGCCGTTGCCGCAGAGAATCCAGTCCGGCTCCACGCCCAGCACCTCCGCCGCGCGAGAGCGGAAGGCCTCGGCCATCGGGTCGGGGTATTTCTGCAAC
>CAYXPN010000507.1:0-2083 GCA_964467075.1 uncultured Planctomycetaceae bacterium | reverse complement strand
CCACTCCCGCACTTCTCGCTCAACCGCCGCCGTGAGGCGGTAATCAATTACCAGCGAGATTCCTGTTGACCCTGACAAGTGGGTGGCGGTTGAGCGGGGGATTGCCGAGACCGTCAAGGTTGTCTCTGAACGGCTGAAGTGGTTGGGGGACGAGAAGGCCAGGATGCCGGAACAGTATCAAGCGCAAGCGATTCTCGCAAGGAAAGGGCCACGCAAGAGACCGAAGCAGGAGCTAAGCAAGAGCCAGTTGGAGGTACTTGGGCGTCAAGAGGCCGAGGGCGCTCTCCCGTCGCAACCCCAGCAAGAGCATCGAGAACCTGCCTGGTGGGCGAAGGTCGAGGAACTATTCGTCATCCTGCGACGTAACCTGGTCGAGGATGCCGCGGAGAGGGTCGAGAACGAAATCAAAAAGCAAATCAGGGACTTCTATTCGTGGGTTCCGCCGAAAGCCGTTGATGAGGCGGAGCACTATCGAGAACTGAAAGACGCCGAGGAGGAGTCTGCCCGATGGTTGCTGGGCTACCTGGCAGAGCCCTGGCTGCTCAACTACATGCGGGCGAAGCTCATCGCGCAGAAGCCCCCGGCCGCAGCCCCAGCAGCGGAATCGAAGTCGGCTCCGCCTACTGGCAATGTCAAAATCTTGGAGTTGGCGGACCTTGCTGAGCTGGTGTGGCCGTCGGTGGTGCAAGTGAACGTGACCGGCCCGGAGGGAGCAGCCACCGCAAGCGGATTCGTGCTGGACAAGCAAGGCACGATTGTCACCAACTTCCACGTGATCGAGGACGCGACCGCGGGCAGGATCGTCTTTTCCGACAGGACGAGCGCGCCGATTACCGGATACCTGGGCGTGTGGCCCGAGAAGGACATTGCCCTGCTACGGGTCGAATGCCCGCCGGACAAGTTGCACCCTCTTCGCCTGGCAACGTCGGTGCCACGACAAGGCGAGCGGGTGGCGGCGTTCGGCAGCCCGCTGGGACTGCAACAATCGGTGTCCGAGGGAATTGTCAGCGCGGTGCGAGAGAGCAAGGAGCTCGGGGCCCTTGGCTCCGACGTCAATGCACGCTTGATTCAGACCACCACGCCGGTTTCCCCCGGAAGCAGCGGCGGTCCGCTCGTGGATATGAAGGGCATGGTTGTCGGCGTCAACACGTGGAGCTTTCGATTCCTGGGCGGCGAAAACCTGAACTTCGCCGTCGCGGCGCTGGAGCTTCCGTCGCTTCTGCTGGCGAAAAATGAAACCCTTTCGCCGTTGCCGGCAAGCGACCGGACGGCCGGTGGCGTGCGCCGGATTCTGAGTCGAGCTTCGGCCCACATGGATGCGGACGATTACGATAGCGCCATCGCCGACTTCACCCAGCTCATCCGACTGTGTCCGAAAAGTTTACTCGCGTATCGCTGGCGCGGTGAGGCCTACCTCGAAAAGGGTGACTACGATAGCGCCATCGCCGACTACACCGAGGCCATCCGACTCGATCCGAAAGAGGCCGACGCGTATCGCGGGCGTGGTTGGGCGTACGGCCCCAAGGGCGATTACGATAGTGCCATCGCCGACTACACCGAGGCCATCCGACTCGATCCGAAAGACGCCAACGCGCATATCGGGCGCGGTAATGCCTACTTCGGCAAGGACGATTACGATAGCGCCATCGCCGACTTCACTGAGGCCATCCGGCTCGATCCGAAAGATGCCGTCGCGTATCACAGGCGTGGTTTGGCCTACATACTCAAGGGCGATTGCGATAGTGCCATCGCCGACTACACCGAGGCCATCCGGCTCGATCCGAAAGATGCCGTCGCGTATCACAGGCGCGGTTTGGCCTACCGCCTCAAGCGCGATTACGATAGCGCCATCGCCGACTACACTGAGGTCATCCGGCTCGATCCCGAACACGCCAGCGCGTATTGCGGCCGCGCCGACGCCTACCGTAGCAAGGGTGATTACAATAGCGCCATCGCCGACTACACCGAGGCCATCCGACTCGATCCGAAAGACGCCGACGCGTATTACGGACGCGGTTTGGCCTACCAAGCGAAGGGCCAGCGCGCGGCGGCGGAGAGGGATTTTGCGAAAGCCAAGGAACTG
>CAYXPN010000506.1:0-2104 GCA_964467075.1 uncultured Planctomycetaceae bacterium | reverse complement strand
GTGTGCCTGCTGTTGGCCATGCTCGTCCACCCGGCCAACGTGTTCGCCGCGGCCGCGCCGCTGGCCGTCGCGGCAATGGCGTGGCACAGGCGGCGTCGCAACTCGAAACCGGTCCGCAGCAGCCCCGCGGCACGCGCCCGGGCCGGCCGAACCGTGCGCGCAGGTTTGTGGATCGCAGATCGGCTGACGGGCCGAAGCACAGCCAGCATCACAGCGCGGGGCCGGACCGCGGCCATGGTCGCCCTGGCGGCAATCGTGGGGGCGCTCTCATTTGCCGCGACGGATTGGGCGCAGACGCCCAGCGCGCCCATCGCCGCGGGCCGGCTCGCAGGCCCGGCTGCCTGGCTTCACCCAGGCGCGCTGGCCGCCTGCGCGGCGCTTTCGGCTCGACTGCTGACCGGCGGGACGATCTACCAGTATTTTGGTGGTTCCGTCTCCTGGCTCCAGTGGCCCGCAGGCTGGCAAAGCCCGGCAGGAACGTCGGTCTGGGGGCTCGACGTGCTGGGCTTCTGGGCGGTCGTAGGCGCGAGCTTCTGGGCGATCGGCTGCCACGTGGCACGGTGCAGCGCGCACGCAGAGCGGGCCCTGGCGGGCGGATGTGCGTTGGGGCTGGTGGGCTACTGGCTGGCCGTGGGCCCGACGGGGATGGTGCCGGGCTACGAGCGCTATGCCCTCGCTTTGGTGGTTCCCCTGGTGATCGTGATCTCGCGCGGCATGGACCTGGTGGTCGCGGGCAGCGGGCGAGCCGGCAGGCTGGCGGCGGCGATCGGCATTGCCCTGGGCTGGCTGGTGCTCGCCGATTTCCACGCGCACTATTTCCGTTTCGTCGAGCAGACCGGCGGCAGGGCCCATCGCACGTTTCGCACTGCCGCGGTCGATCCCAAACAGGCGGCCGCGGAGCTGATCCTCGCGCATCTGCGCACGAAGGGCGCCCCGCCGAAGGATTTGCCCACCGACAGCCCCGCGGCGCCGCAGTTCTACGTGGTTTCCAGCGAGTGGTGGACCGAGTGGGCCCTGCGCTATTTCACCGCGGGCGACCAGCAGGTACGCGTGGTCGGTCCCTCCGGCGCAGCAGAAGAAACGCCGCCGGCCGCGGCCGTGGTCCAAGGCCGCGTGTTCTGGGTCGAGTTTGCCGACAGCGGGCGACTGGAAGAATTGAGAGGCCGGCTGGCCGGCCCACGTTTGGTGCAGTGGCCGGTGCGCGACTATGCCGGCCGGGTCGTGCTCTGGGTGCTCTACCGCCAGGCGGAAACCGCGGCTGAGTGACCGCAAGCACACGCAGAGCAGGTGAGTTCGACACCCCAAGCAACCTACCAACCAGACCTCCGTGCGCCGATCCAGCGAGCCCCGGGGGCGACCGCCAGAATCCCTTCAATCGATCAGACCTGCACAGACATCACCTTGCGGCCGAGGTCCGGCGCCTCGTGCTAGCTGAGCCCGGCGCAACCTGCGCCCAGACGGGGTATGTTTTCCTTGGCGGGGAGTGTCCCGGCCGCAATTGCCTACAGCACAGGGGAGATTGGTCGCCATGTCACACGGGCTGGAAACACCGGTGGGTCCGTTCGTGGAGCGGCGGACCTTGGGTTCGCAGGTGCCTCCGGAGTACGAACGCCGGCAGTTCGCCAACTGCCACGAGTCGCTCTCGCCCGAGGCTCGCGAACTGGCCCAGGCCATCGACGGCTACAAGTTGCAGCACCGCCGCCGGTTCATCACCTACGAGGAGATGCTGGCGGTGATCAAGTCGCTGGGCTACCACAAGTAAGCGGTGCCCGCTGCTGCGAACGCTCTTGCCGCGGCCGGCGGAATGCGGGACGCTTGGGCGTGGGCGCCGGTTCTGCAGATAGCAACTCGCTGCTGCGATGGAGGTCCACGCTTTGTCGTGGCCGAGAATCAACACGCAACGCATCCCACGGACGCGACGGAGCACGTCCCTCCAACACGCAACGGACGCGACGAAGCACGTCCCTCCAGCACCTGCGCGAGCGAGCTACAGACTGCAATGGAGGGCCACGCTTTGTCGTGGCCGAGAATCAACACGCAACGCACCCCACGGACGCGACGGAGCACGTCCCTCCAACACGCCACGGACGCGACGAAGCGCGTC
>CAYXPN010000505.1:0-2145 GCA_964467075.1 uncultured Planctomycetaceae bacterium | reverse complement strand
AGCCCCGGGAAGTTATCGGTGGGTCTGCGCCTACGGCTTGACCCACCCTACGTGTGTTCCCAATTAAAGGGCCAATCCCGGGTGGCCGGGGCTCTCAGCGAAGCGAAGCCCCGGGAAGTTATCGGTGGGTCTGCGCCTACGGCTTGACCCACCCTACGTGTCTCCCGCGGCGCTTGACATCGGCCGTGCGGGCGGATTATACAAGGAGAAACGTCTCCCGCCTCGGATTCCCGCCGCTTGGGCCTGCGCGGCCGCTGTGGTGTCGAACGATTGCCGTTCTGCCGCAAATGGGCGGTTGCCGCAGCCGGCACGGGGTTGCGCGACTGGCCGATGCAGCAGCGCAGAGCGCGCTGCGACGGCAGCACCCGCACAAAAGTCGGTGTGCTGGACAACGATTCCCCGAGCAAACGATTCCCCGAACAGAGATTCCTCAGACAGAAGAGGTGATTCCATGGCCGCTCCCACGCGCAGGGCTGTGTGGATGGTCTGCTGTGCGGCGGCAGTGTGGGCTCTGTCGGCTTGGGCTCCGTCGGCCGGGGCCCAGACGAAATGGACGCTGACCAACCCGACCGATCGGACCTATGAGAGCGAGCTGGTGCGACTGAAGGTCGATCTGCCGGCTTCTGCCTCGCCCGGCCGCTATGTGGTCAGGGCCGACGGGCGCGAAGTGCCCTGCCAGTTGGACGAAGTGGAAGGAAAGAAGTATCTGTGGGTGGCCGCTTCGATCGAGCCGGGGCAGAAGATCGAATACACGGTCCAATCCGGACGCCCGGCAAGTGTGCGGCCGCTGGCGTGGGTGAAGCGCGAGGGCGATACGTTCGTGTTGGACAACGGCGCGTTTGCGGTGCGCGTGCCGGCCGCGGCCGGTGGCGATCCACCGCCCCCGGTGCTGGCCGTGCGATTGCCCGACGGCAAATGGGTCGGCCGGGGTTTCTGGCACACGTCGCGCAAGCTGAAGGGCTTTACGGCCGAAGTGCTCGGCGAAGGCCCGCTCTTGGCCAAGGTGTGTCTGCGCTACGAGTTCGAGGGCCGGGCCGGCCTGTGGCAGAACGTGCCGGCCTTTGCGGAGTTCGTGATTTCTGTGGCGCCGGGCCAGCATCATGCCACGCTCGAAGAAGCGCATGAAATGGAGCGCGGCGACTACTGGGAGTTCGACGCCGCGACGGGCTGGCCGGCGCGCAAGGCCGCCTGCACCACCCACGGGCGCATGCCCGCCCACGGCGGCCCGGAGGTCCCCTTGCCCAGCACGTTGCGTGTGGGCCAGACGCGCATGGGTGAGACGCTCGTGAACCTTCAGCCGCGCTGGACCCAGGCCTATGACGAAGGCTGGTTCTTTGTCTGCCACGACGATCGCCAGGCCGTCGGTTCGCTTGTCTGCCGGGCCGGCCGGTGGCACTGGCCGCACAACAACCTGATCGAGGTGAAGGTCAAGCCGAGTGCGGACTACGCAGGCTTGCGCTGCCCGACGTGGAAGGGCCGGCGGTACTGGTTCCTGCTGGCCGGTGAGAAGTCGCTCTGGGAAGGCGACGGGGCCAAGCAATATGCTGTGCGCCACGCCTTCCGGCCGCTCGACAAGCTGCACCACGACTACGTCCTCGACTGGCCGGGCCTGGAGAAGCTGCTAAGTAGCGGCAGCGGCAAAGAGCCCAAGCTGGGCCGCTTCCAAGGCATGGACTTCTACAGCAGTTGGATGAATCCGACCAGCATGCTGCGCGGTTTTGGCAAGAGGGCTATCGCCGACATGGGAAGCCAGGGCAACCTGGGCACCCTGACCCAGGTGCAGGTGTTTTTCGATCCGGACAGCTACGGCTCCTACTGGAATTACTGGTCGCCGGAGAACCCCAACTTCTTTACCGACTTCCACCGCGGGCCGATCGCGCTTACCACCCAATTGCGCAAGCATCCGCGTTTCGCCGAGCTGGCGCGCATGGCCGAGCAGAAGATGCACGAAGACCTGTATCACTCGATCACGCTTCCCGGCGGGGCGGGCCAGGAATGTCCCGGCTATGTGGGCTATGCCATGCACAGTTGGCAGACGCTCGCCCCGGGCTGCAAGCAGTATTTGGGGTTCGATCCGACGCGCTGGCCGCGGTTCCGGGCCGGGGCCTCGTTTCTCAGATCGGAAGAGCACACGTCTGAACTCCA
>CAYXPN010000504.1:0-2155 GCA_964467075.1 uncultured Planctomycetaceae bacterium | reverse complement strand
GGCGTCGATGATGCCTTCGGAAAGCGGCAACTGGTAGTCGGCCAGGCTGTGAACTTGCCCCGCGACGAGGAACTCCTGGTGCTTGAGGATGTATGCGCCGCGCACCTCGCCCTCCCGGTCCACGGCCAGGAAGTATTCCTGGTACAGCCGGCGGCCGGGAAGCGGCGGCAGCCACTCGGGCACCGGCGAACTCGGAAAGCGGTAGCCGACGCCGCCAGCGCGCAGACGCTCGTTCAGCGCCGCCACACGCGGCTGGTCATGGGGCAGGAAAGGTCGAATTTCGAGTTCCATCGGTCGCGCTTGGGTGGCGGTGGCTTTGCCAGCGGGGCGGGGTGGGAAACTCCCCTCTCCCGCTCGCGGCGGGCACCACGCAGTGGTCGGGGCCGCGGGTGAGGCCGGTTTGAAACCAATTGCCGCTCGACAGTACAACCATAGCAAACCGTTGCCAAGACTGCACCATTGCAGGCCGTTGCCAAGGCGCAGGCTGCCCTCACCCGGCCGCTTGCGCGGCCACCCTCTCCCGCACGGCGGGAGAGGGTAGGCAGTGTTGCGCGTGCGTGCAAGCACGCACCCTACACAACCGGCTTTGCCGGTGTTCCTGGTTGGCAGGCGGTGTTCACAGCCAACCACGTGCGTGCGAGCACGTACCCTCCACAACTGCACTGCTGGACGAGCCGGCAGCGGCACGCCGCGGGATTCCGGGATCGTGCAAGTGCATTCAGGTGGGGCCGGCGCGGATTCGCTGCCACAGCCAGCGGCGTTCCAGAATCCTGCGCTGCCGGTTGGTCAGCTCGTGGCGACCGCGCTGGGCCAGGATATGATCGAGCAGGGCGCCCACGGGCACGAACCAGCCGGGCCGCTCGGCCAGGCGCTGCATCAGCCGCCCAAATCGTTCGTCGAGCCGGCCGTCGCGCCAGAAGTCCAGGGCGAAATGGGTGTACATGATGCACGCACCGCCTTCGTCCTCCAGGCGCTGCTGGTCTTCTTCACTCAGGGTGTTCACGAAGGAGTTGACTTCTCTGCCTTCGGTCGAGGCGAACCAGTAGTTCACAAACGGGCGCCGCGGGTCGTGGTAAGGCATCCAAGGACAAAGCGCCAGCGTGTTCACGTCGGTAAACGAGAAATTGCGCACGTATTTGACGTGCTGCTTGCACAGATCGCCCCAGAAGAGCGGATCGCCCTCGCAGTGGCCATGGTATTTTCCCCAGCGGCGGAAACGGCTCAGCAGCCCGTAGATCGGCACGTGGATGCCTGTGACCCGGGCCTCGGCCCAGTAGATGGATTCGGCGTTTTGCGAGTGGTTGGTGCAAATGGCAGGATCGTGGCCGAACAACTCACGAAAGCGTTGCAGCCCCCGCTGGGTTACTTCGCGCGGGGACGTGTGGTAGGTCACGTTGTGCAGGCCGATCTCGAAGCCCTGCTCTTGAAGTCCCTGCACCCACGAGCGGTATTCCGGCTCTTCACACGTGGCCCCCGGGAAGGCCGCCCGCTCCAAATCCCCCGACAAGGGCCAGACCGACTTGGTGGTGCGCAGGCCCAATTCGGCCAGGAAGTCGTACACCGGGCGCACATTGTCCAGCGTGGCCAGATCCGTATCGTCGCATACGGAAAAGGCGAACCGCTTGCCTTCAGGCCACTTGATGTCGATCTTCGCCATGGATGCTGCCCCGTCCTTGCGGTGGCCGATTGTTGTACGTCACGCCTTTCGAATCCGCCGGCGCAGATGAGCCTGCCGCCTGCGAGTGCCGCTTGTCGCTCATCCGTCCTGGCGGCGCATGCGCTTGAAGCGCTCGCCGTGTTGCGGGCCGGTGGTGATCTCCACTTTCACCGGCACCTTGTAGCGTTCCAGCCGGCCGGTGCAGAACTGCTTCAACCGGACCGGAAACCCTTCCGCGGCCGCCTCAGGTTTGAGCGTGACCCGGGCGGCCACGATCTGGCCGGTGAGCGGGTGCTTGCACCCGAAGACCGTTACGTCGGCCACTTCGGGCATCTCCAGGATCGCGCTTTCCACCTCGGCGGGAAAGACCTTCTGGCCGCCGACGTTGATCACCTCCGCGTCCCGTCCCAGGAACCGGATGTACTCGCCGTCCACCTCCACCCGATCGCCCGTATTGAGCCAGCCGTCTTCGGTAAACGGGCTGGGCGCATTGAGATA
>CAYXPN010000503.1:0-2159 GCA_964467075.1 uncultured Planctomycetaceae bacterium | reverse complement strand
AAAACATCATCAACAGCGGCTCAGCTACGCGCGGCAAAGAAATCATCACAGACTCGAATGGCACTGTTGATGATCCTGAGTGGGCAAGATACAGACTATAGGCAAAAGCGTTTGCCTTGCCAGATCGTCCGTAAATGACCCAGATTCCGGCACAAGGGGTCACTTTCGCGAACTCGACAGTGCCATTCATCACAGACTCCTCTCTGGTTCGGGTCGTGACGGGACACGGAATCAGAAGGAGTCTGTTTTTGCACTAAACCGCCCAATCCACCAATAGCCCAATGGCCGCACACCACGCGGTCGAACAGCGACCCGACTGTTTTTGCACTAAACCGCCCAATCCACCAATAGCAGTTTCCCGCTCGACCTGCCCCCCAAAAACGGCAAAAGTCGAGCTAAGAACTTGTCAAGGTATTACTTGCCGGGGCTGCGCTTCGCCGTGAGCCCCGGCCACCCGCCGGCCTGGGCAGGGAATTGGGGAAACAATTCCTTTACGAGTTCTAACGACTGACCCGTTGCACTATTCACTACTCAAGGTCTGACCCCAGCTTTGCCCCAAGGTCTGACCCCACCTTTGCCCCTCATGCGCCACAGTGACCCGAAGCTGACGGCCCGGACCTATAGCAAGCTGGGGGTGACGGACCTCGGCCAAGCGGTGGCCGACTTGACGTTGCCGCGACCCGCCGAGGGGCAGAAGACGAAGGGTGCCGAGGCATGAGGAGCCAGAGTTTGGGTGCACGAAAGTGTGCACCTGATTCTGACTCTTTTGGGCCTTGGCGCGGCACGACCTGTCACAAATGACCAGCCAGGAACGGCCGGGAGAAGTTGACGCAACCCGTTGCTATGAAAAGACTTGGCACGACGTGTCACGTTCGGTCGCAAGAGGCGCCGGCCGGATTCGAACCGGCGAATGGCGGATTTGCAATCCGCTGCCTTAGCCGCTTGGCTACGGCGCCTGGCCAGAGGTCTTGGCGATGTTTAGCCCGACGTCCCGCTCTATAGGTGGGGTCCGCACGGGCCACAGGGCAGCGCGCCCCGTCTACCCCATCCCGGTCCTCCCGTTACGAAAGGACCCAGCCGCGATCCGTCGCACGCCCGGGCGACGCATTACCATATCGACCGCACGCCGTGCCGTATCTTAGCGAAGCTGCCGGCCAAGTCAACTGTCCGGGAGTCACTTGCGGGCCCACGCTCGCGGGTCCATACTACGCATCGGCCCGCCCGGCCTGGTGGAGTGTGGTCCAGGTTTCCACCGGCTTTCCGACCCTTTTATCTCGCTCAGGAGCCCAAGATATGACTCTCGAAGCGGAGTGTCCACGAGGACATCGGCTGAAGATTACGGAGGCCCATCTCGGCAAGCAGGTGAGCTGCTCGGTGTGCGGCACCACGTTCGTCGTCCCCAAGACGGGGCCGCCGCCCGCCCCCGGCGAAGCGCAGGGCTCGGCGCAACCCGAGATGCCGCAGATCAACACAGGAGGCGCTCCGGGGCTGGCGGACAGCTTGCCTAAGATTCCCAGACTTCCCGGCTTCGGCGTCAACCCCCTTGTCTGGGGGCGGCCCATGATGATGGTCGGCCTGCTGTTGGTACTCGTCTCGCGCGGTTGCTATTCGGTGGGCCATCGCGGGGTGGCGCGGGCACGGCAGAAGGAGCAGGTGGCCCGCAACCATTTCGATGATAAGTGGGATGCTGAGGCCATCTCGCTGCAACGGGAGTTGGACGCGTTGGACGAGAAGGAAGAGCCGGACCCCGATGACGCCGAGCGCCGTGGTGAACTGCGAACCCAGTTGACAGAGCTCAGCAAAGAAAGGCAGAAGGCGCGGGAATCGCTCGAGGCGGGCGAGTGGCGCGATCTGAGCATTGCCGCGCGCGACGCCGCGGCCAAGCACGAGATGCGCGCCTACTGGTACGAGATGTTCTTTGTGTTCGCCTCGTTGCTGCTGACCGCGGGGCTGTTGGTCGTCAGTTGGAACGCCCAAGGCGCCGAACGCTCGGTTTGCCTGATCATTCTGGCCATCATCGCCTTCAGCGTGTACGTGGCCGGGATCGCTTGGATACAGATACCGCTTCCCTAGCGCGGCCTGCGGCCGCAACCAAAGTCGGAGGTCGGAAGTCGGGTGGCCGGGGCTGGAGCGAAGCGAAGCCCCGGCAGGCCCAAAGT
>CAYXPN010000502.1:0-2170 GCA_964467075.1 uncultured Planctomycetaceae bacterium | reverse complement strand
TGGTCTCTGAAGTGTGACTGTCGCAACGAGCGCCTGTATTGATGCTACACTCTCCAACATCGCCGGGTTTGTCAAGGTGGCCGAGGCGATGGCCGCCCAGGGCGCGGTGTAGGGGCGAAAAAGGGTCGCGCCTGTACAAACTGCTCAACTTGATGCGCGCACACTGCGCGCATGTTGCGGCGGAAGACCCTATCCCAGAACCTGTCGGCAGACATTCGGTCGATGCCAGTGGCTCGGTCGGGAAACCGGCCACAACGAGTTCTTGGGATAGTCTCTTAGAGTGCCACCGCTGTGGGACGCGCCACAATCACCTCGCGCGATGCCGCGGTCCCGTCCGGCTGTTTCCACTGGAGACTGAGGCTGCCGGCCCTCGGCACGCTGATGGTCGTCGGCTCGCCCGGCCGGATCACCCAGATGCCGAGCGGGCGCTCAGCCATCACCGCGGTGACCGTGAGCGGACCGCTCGCCGGGTCGGCCAGCGACACAACGACTTGGAAGCCACGCGACTCTTCCGTCTGGCCGAAGACGGCCCACACGCCCTGCTGCCGGTCAACGGCCAAGAGGTCGGGCACCAGATCGCCGTTCAGGTCCGTGAGCACGCCGGTCATCTGCCCCGTGCCCAGCGACCTGGCCGCGGGCAGATCGGTCTCCGCAAGCTCCAGACCGCGCGCCACGCCGAAGCACGCGAACCCGCGGTTGAAGAAAAAGCCCGGGGCAGACGCGGCGTGAAACAAGGCTGCGCTCTGCCGGGCGTCGCCGTTCAGATCACTGGCGCAAGCCGCCACCACCACGGCATCGCCCTGCCCCAGCCCGCTGGCCGCACCGTACTCGCCGGTCTCGGCCACAGCGTTGAGCCACGCGCCGTCTTCTGCGCGGCTCAGGAGCGTGCTGCCGCCTTCCCCGCCCACGATCAGGTCGAGCCGGCCGTCGGTATCGTAATCGCCGCAGACAATTGCGGTCGGATGCTTCGCAATCTCCATTCTCGTGACCACCGGCGCGCCAAACACGCCGAACTCGCGCCCGCCGGCATAAAACGCCAGGCCGCGGGCAAAGAGCTGCACGATGTCGGCTGCGCCGTCGCCATTGAAATCCGCCACCGCACACACGCCGCCGGGGCCGAGCGCCGCATCGCTCAAGTCAATCCGTCGCGCCGCAAAACCGCCTGCGCCGTCAGGCCCAAGCAGTGTGACGCCGCCGCTTGCGCCAGCCACCAGCCCGCGGCCCAGCGCCGCCAGCGAGCAGCACTCGGCCAGTTCATGGTCGCCCACCGGCGCGTCAAACGTGTCGCGGGCATTGCCGGCAATCAACTGCAGTCGGGTGCCGTCCCAGGAGACAAGGTCCAGCCGGCCGTCGCCGCTAAAGTCGCCCGCGGCCAGGGCCTTCGACGCGCTGGCGACTCCGAGTTTCTCCGTGATGTCCTGCGGCGGGGCCCCCGCGGTGCCGGGCTCGTACACCCGGTCGCCTCCGTCGGAGAGCACGATGATGCCGGCCGCGGTGACCAGACAACCGCGCGCCGGGCCGTCCAGTCTGCCCAATGGCAGGTCGCTGCCCCAGGTCATTCTTGCGGCAACCGGGAAGGCGGCACGCGGATCGCTCAGCGCGTAGCGGATGGCCGGAATCAGTTGGCGTGCGCTGCCGCCCCAGACCGTCTCCAGATCGTTGGGGTCGCGGTCGAGCAGCCACGACGCCCCGCTGGCGTCCTGCACGAGGCCCATCCACGTGGTGCCGATCTGAAGCGCACCGATAACCTCGCCGCCCTGTTTGCGCTTCAGCACACACATCACGCCGATCGCGGTCGGCGCGCCGCCGAACGCACGCGCCACCTCGTATTCGCTCAGCTCCTCGGCGTCGCCAAAGTCAAAGGTCAACTGCCGCTCGGCGGGCATCTGGCCGACCAGCGCCTTGACGACCTCGGCCTGCAACCGTCCCGACTGCGGGGCGGACACGCGCAGCACCAGCACCTGGCCGCTGTCGCGCACCAGGTCCACCACCGTGTAGTTGGGATTGATCAGCGCTCGGGCCGGGGCCGGCGCAATGCACAGCGCCACGCTGCACAGTGCGACGGTCAAAACTTGGAAACGAATGGTTTCCCCAATCCCGCGCCCAGCCCCGGGTGGCCGGGGCTGGAGCGCAGCGAAGCCCCGGCAAGTGGTAGCTTTACAAGTCCTGA
>CAYXPN010000501.1:0-2232 GCA_964467075.1 uncultured Planctomycetaceae bacterium | reverse complement strand
CGGGGCTGGAGCGAAGCGAAGCCCCGGGAAGTAATACTCTTACAAGTTCTAAGTTTACCTCGCCGTACCCTGCCGGGAAAGCGTGGACGCGGGTCCCGCTGTGCATCCTGATCCCGGTTTGCACCCGGGGCCTGCCGCCGCGGATCGCAGAGCTGACGCACACCGCGCAGCGGCTGCGCCACAGGGCCCAACCACCCCCAAGAAGCGTGAATCTCATGACCATCGTGCTTTCGCGGGAACAGATCCGTCGCCTCGACCGTTGGGCCATCGAGCGTTACGGGCTCTCAGGGCTGGTGCTCATGGAAAACGCGGGCCGGGGAGTGGCCGACGTGATCGAGCGCCTGGGCATCCAGGGGCCGGTGGTCATCTGCTGTGGCAAGGGCAACAATGCGGGCGACGGGTTTGTGATCGCCCGGCACCTGGACTTGCGGGGCCACGCCGCGGAGGTGCTGCTGTGGGCCCAGCCCGACGAGTTGCACGGCGATGCCGCGGCCAATTTCCGCATCCTCCAGAAGACCGAGGTGCCGATCACGGTCTTCGGCGACCGTTGCGATGCTGCTCGGCTGGAAGAGAAGCTCACCGGGGCCGCGTGGATCGTGGACGCCCTGCTGGGCACCGGGGCCCGGGGCGAACCGCGTCCGCCGTTCGACGCGGTGATCGCCGCCCTCAATGCGGCCTCGGCCCTGAAGCTGGCGGTCGATTTGCCCAGCGGCTTGGACTGCGACACCGGCCAAGCGGCTGCGCACACGGTGTGTGCCGCGCATACCTGCACCTTTGCGGCGCTGAAACCCGGATTGCTCGTGCCGGGGGCTCAGCGGTTCACCGGCCAGCTCCACGTGCTGGATATCGGCACGCCGCGCAGACTGCTCGACGAGGTGGCGGCCGCCGCGGACTGAGGGCCGGGCCGGCGTGCGAGACCCAAACTGCCTGCCGCCTGCCATCGACCTGACATGTTCAATCGCCGAGACAACGCGGATTCACCGCGGATTGGCCCGGTGCCGCGGGCCCGGGCGGCTGAGGCCCTGCAAATGGTCTTCGGCCGGCTGGAGGCCGCCCCGCGCGCTGAGCGCGTGGCAGAGGCTTTGGCGCGCCTGCCCGCCCAGCGCGAAGGCGTGCAGCCGGCGCTGCTGCTGGGGGCCTGGCGTTCGCAGCGACTGGTCGGTGCAGTATTGGGCGAGGTCCAGCCCGGCCGAACGGCCGTGCTCCAAATGGCGCGCCTCGCACCTGGCGAGCCCAGCCGGACGGCCGCCATGTTGCTCCAAGACGTCTGCGCGCGACTGGATCGGGCCGGATGTCAACTGGCGCAAGTGCTGCTGGAAAAAGGCGATGCGGCCGGGGACGAGGGGCTTGTGGAACAGGCGGGATTCAGGCGCCTGGCCGAGCTGTTTTACCTGGTTTGCCTGAAAGCGGACTTCCCGCGAGAACAGCCTGCGGGCCCCATCTCCTTCGAATCATATAGTCCATCCAAACACACGCGTTTTTCCCAGGCTGTCGAGGCTACCTATCGGCAAACGATGGATTGCCCGGCGCTTGACGGCGTGCGGGAGATCGACGACGTGCTGGCCGGCTATCGTGCCACCGGGCGGTTCGATCCTGCTCACTGGCTCATCGCACGGCATGACGAGGAGGATGTGGGCTGTCTGATCCTGGCCGACCATCCGGACCACGGCAACGTGGAGCTGGTCTACATGGGATTGGTGCCGGCTGCGCGGGGTCGCGCGTGGGGGGCCCACCTGGTTCGGCACGCGCAGTGGCTGGCCTCTCAGGCAGGCCGGTCGCGTCTGGTGTTGGCTGTGGATACAAACAACGCGCCCGCGATCCGCATCTATACCGAAGCGGGTTTCGAGGCATGGCAGCGCAGGGCGGTCTACGTTCGCGTGTTGCGCGGTGCGTAACGCTCCAGCCGTCTGAAGCAACTCCCCGGCCACGACAGAGCGTGGCCCTCCATTGGCGTTTCGCGGCCACGACTGAGCGTGGCCTCAGCAGGGTGAAGTGTTGCCGCGGTTCGGGGCCCAGACGTGGGGTGGAGTGAGCTATCGGCGGAGGGACACTCTTCGGGGCAGCGGTGGACCACCGAGCCGGATGTCGCGGAATGTCGCACAGCAGGACTAAGAACCCGTAAACGAATTGTTTCCGCAATCGCGGGTCCAGGCCTGGGTGGCCGGGGCTGGAACGAAGCAATCGCGGGTCCAGGCCTGGGTGGCCGGGGCTGGAACGAAGCAATCGCGGGTC
>CAYXPN010000500.1:0-2236 GCA_964467075.1 uncultured Planctomycetaceae bacterium | reverse complement strand
GATCGGGGTGCATCGCGTTGGCAGGTGCCGCCCCACGCTCTGGCGAGCGTGGCTATGGTTATCCGATACACGCTTACCGCGTGCGCGACCAGATGGCCGTCGCATCGGTCGTGCGCCCCAGGCCGTCGTGCGGGCCGTGGATGTAAGCGCGCCCGCCGCGATAGCGCGGCACGGCCTCGGGCTTGCCGCGCAACACGGCTTCGAGCGACAAGAGCGCCAGCGGCTCCAGCGCGTCGAACCGGGCGTTTACGTGCCGGGCACTGGGCAGGAAGAACCCCCGATGGAACCGCTGCCGCACGATATTGTCGCCGATCCGACAAGCGAGCTCCCGATAAGCGGGCCACTCGCCCGTGCCACACAGCTCGAGCACCGCGATGAGCGCCACCGGGTCCGCATTGTCGGTCTTGAGATTCACCTGCGCTTCTTTGCCGGGCTGTGAGCCCAGATCGCCCAGGCCGTGGGCCCGGCCGATGCTGCGTGCGGTTTCCCACAGCAATGGATCGCCTGTGATGCGATGGCCCAGCACATAGGACCAGAGCATCATGCTCGAGGCACGCCCCGCGCGAAACACCGTGCCGGCCTTGCCGTAGTAGCCGTTGCGCTGGATCACGTGGCCGGTCAAATCCGTGCCGTCGGCCCAGGCCGGGCGCACCAGGTTGGTCTCGGGGTCGTAGAGCCGCTTTGCGCAGGCGCGCAGGCCGTCGCGCGTCCACTGGGCCAGCTCCTTGCCCTCGGGGCCGAGCATCTCGGCAAGCTGCAGCTCCGCCACGGCCTGGACCCCGTAGATCGAGTCGGCCGAGCGGAGCATCCAGCCCTCGCGCGCCACCGGGCCGAACTCGGCGCCGAACTGGTTCTCGGCCCGATCGCCGTAGGACGACGAGGTGGGCAGCGGGCCGTCGCTCGGCGGCTGCCGGCGCCGGCGCGGTTTGCTGTATTGATACGCGCCCAGCCCGGTCTTGGGATGTCGGGCCTTGACGTACTGCTGCGCCAGGCGCTTGGACCAGAGGAGGGCCCCGGAGTCGCCCGTGAACTTGTAGAGCATCACCCCGGCATAGACCAGGTCGGTGCCGGTGTTGACGAACGTCAGCCCGTCGCCCTCGAAGAACGGCTCGGGGTCGCTGAACGCGTGGTCCCACAATTCGCCCATGGGCCGGCCGTAGGTGCCGTGGCGGTTCATGTCCAGGATGCTCCAGTCGAGCACGTGGGCGTTCCAAAACGCTCGGAGGAACTGCTTTGTGGCCGCGGGATCGACCTCCCACATCAGCTCGTAGAAGGGCAGGCTGAACTTCAGCTCGTGGCTGTTCTGCTCACCGACCACGTTCTCGGTCTCGAGGTCGATGAAGCGGTGGCCGCCCCAGCGCAACAGGCCGCAGGGGCTGCGCAGGTGCTCAAAATGGAAGGCCACCGCTTCCGCGGCCGCGCGCTTGTAGCGCGGGTCTCCAGTCAAGTTGCTGAGCCCCGTGAGCGTGCGAAACAAGTTCTGCTGGCTGGCCAGGTTCGAGGGAATCCACTGCTGGCCCTGGTGGACCCAGCGCACCGGCTCGAGCGTGTCCACGTTCAGGCCGTCGACAAACAGCGGCGTGTGTTTTTCGCCGTAGCGGTCGCGCCCCTTCTCCAACACGTTTTCGGCGAACCGAACCACCGCGGCCAACCGGGCCTCGCGCGGCGAGATGGGCGACTCGGGATGTTCTGCGGCGAGCAGCGGCGACTCGCCGGGCGCGGCAGTCGCTTGCAGTTGCTCGGCAGCCGGCGGCAAGACGGCCCAACCTGCCGCCAGCAGGAAGAGCCACCCGCGCACGGCGCCGCGGCGCACGACGCCGCAGCGCGGGGCGGGCGCGTTTCCGCCCGCCGGATTGCGCCCAGAAGCGGGCCGGCAAGAAGTCGAAACGCTCCAGCGGGAACGCGCGGTTTCCGCGTCTGAACCGGATCCTGCACCAGGTGCTGCGAGAGTTGTCATGTCTGTGTTTCCTCGCTCTGCTGTCGAAAGGCCCCTGGGGACAACGATCGGCAGTGTTCCCGAACAAGGCGCACGACCGCCGAGCGCATTGTCGCCTGCGGAGGGGCCGTGTCAAGCGCGCCGCGTGTGTGTGTCAGTTTCGTAGGTAGTGCATCCGCAGCACAAAACGTGCTTCACAACAGGGCGCGGGCCGGCGAAGCTTCTTTGGCCGAAGGCCATCTCTCACCGTAGCACCGTAGGGTGCTCTGCGAGCACCAGAACAGTCGTGGTGCGCACAGC
>CAYXPN010000499.1:0-2269 GCA_964467075.1 uncultured Planctomycetaceae bacterium | reverse complement strand
TGCTCCACGTGCAAGACGAGAGGCGGATCGCCCGGCACTTGGAGCACCGCCTGGAGGAGTTCAACGAGACGGATCGCCAGCGGCTCGAACGCCTGAAGGTCCGGCTGGAAGAGGTCGGGGAGGTCGACGTGCGAGTTCAGGTTCCCTACGGCCACCCGGTGGAAGAGATCCTGCGGGTTGCCAATGAAGAGCAGGACGACACGCTGATTGTGATGGGAAGTCAGGGACGCGGCTTCCTCGCCCAGGTGTTCCTCGGCAGCGTAAGCCACCAAGTGGTACGGGGATCGCCCGTGGCGGTCCTGCTCGTCCCCGCTTTCCGAGAGGCGGAATCGCGTTGACTTACGAACCATTGGCGCGCGCGAGGATTTCTGCTCCGGAAAAGACCGGCAGAGTCTGTGGTGAGCAGGAACTGCATCCAGGCCCGCGCGGTCGCCGCCCGGCGCCAGGCGCGCTACGAGCTGCAACATACGCTTTGGCAGCAGCGCCAGGCGCGATGGGAGACCTCGGGCGGGCTCGATCCGCAGGTGCAGTACGCCGTGGACCTGGCCTGGTGGCAAATCTACCAGCACTACCGGCTGGGCATCGGAGAGGGCGGCTTCCAGGCCGAAACCGGCGCCTATGCCGACATCGCCTCGCGCTATCCGCTGGTCTATGCGACCGTGTATCGCAACTTCTTCGGCCGGCATCCCTCGGGCCGGCCCGACATCACCCATCTGATCCCGCGGCGCATGATGCAGATGGTGTTTCTGCCCGGTGGCAAGACCGCGGTCGAGAAGATCAACAGCGCCGTGGGCCTCGATCCGCGCTGGATCGCCGCGGCCTGGCCGATCGTGCCCGAGGAGTATCGGCCGGCCGTGCTCTGGGCGTGGAACCACATCACCGGTGCCGGCGCTGCGCACGGCGTGGCAAACGTGCTGCTGGGCGACGGACTGGACATGGCCCAGGCGTTTCTGCACTATCCGCTGGACCTCAAGCCGCGCAAGCCCGCAGAGGTGATGCCGCTGGTCTGGCAGGCGCCCACGTTCGGCTATTACTGCTTGCGCTCCGGGTGGCAGGAGGGCCAGGAGTTCGTCGGCCAGGTGTTTCTCAAGGCCAGCCTGGTCAAGGGCTGGAACCACGGCAACGCGGGTTCGTTCCGGATCTGGGGACTGGGGCACGGCTGGGTCACCACGCCCGAGTCGCGCAACGGCGTGCGCGCCCAGGAGCCGGTGGTCTATCTGCCCGAGGACGAGCACAACCGCCGGGCCTGCGGGCGGCTGGCCTGGCTCCAGACCTTCCCGGACGGCTCCGGCTCGCTGACGATCGACCTGAGTGACGTTTATGCGCGCACGCAGACCTGCGAGACCCCCGAGGGCACCCACTCGTTGCAGCTCCATGACAGTAACCTCATCCGGCAGCCGGAGAACCTGGCCGACTCGGGCATCACGGGCTTGCGCGCGGTGGCCTTCGACTACAGCGGTCTGGCCGGCGTGCCCTGTGTGACGGTGCTGGTGGACAAGGTCCAGGGAGGCGGGCCCAAGGTGTGGCGATGGCAGCTTCCCGAGGACGCGCTCGACAAGGTGGTGCTCGACGGGCGCGGCTTTTTGATCGACTACGGCGATGCCTCGATGAAGGCCACGTTCGTCACTCCGGTTGAACCCCGACTGCACGTGGGTGCGCAAGACATCCAGGTGGGCGACCCGCGCCACGGCTTCCACGGCACGATCCAGCGCGTGGCAGCCGCTGACGGCGGGGAGTTCTTCGTGGTCATCACCTTCCAGACCGGACGGCCGCCGGAAGTGGAGGTGCAGGGCAAGGGGCTCGATACCCGTGTGAAGATCGGCCGGCGCGTGATTCGTTTCGACGGCGAGCGGATTCTGCTCGAAAAGTAAACCACGCGCAAGCTTCGGGCCGGAACGGACGCGTCTGGAGGGCCGCGCTGCGGTCGCGGCCGCTGGGCTGGGCGGCACGCCCTCAGAAGGGCGTGGCCGGCCTGGTGGCACGTGTGCACGAAGCGCCGCGTCGGTAGGGGCGACGCATGCGTCGCCCCCACAGGACGACCGCAAGATCGGTAAACCACCACGCCCATCGCTATCGCTCTGGGCGTGCCACCCAACCCGCCCCCTTGACAGCCCGGGCAGCCGCGGTAACATCGGTGGCATGAGAGGGGCGGAGGTGCTTGTGGCTGCATCGCGTGGAGGACGCGACGGAAACGGCTGAGCAAAATGGTGGGTCTGCGCCTACGGCTTGACCCACCCTACGCGCTCGGCCCGCAAGGTCCCGGCGTGTC
>CAYXPN010000498.1:0-2310 GCA_964467075.1 uncultured Planctomycetaceae bacterium | reverse complement strand
CGTGGGATGCCACGCGAACCTCAAATTCCCCGAATCGCTGCCTGCCTGTTACTGGGCGACGAAGCAGAAATGGCACCTCATGCTATTCAGGTTTCGCAGCCAATTCAAGAATGGGGCGTTGGCTGGATAAGGCGCGCACGCGCGCTGGTTGTGGGGCGGTGGCGCTCGTTGTGCCGTGATGTCGCGAGCGCCCAACACCAACTCAAGCATGCTGGTCGGGTCAGGAGACCCGACCAGAAGGGCTGAAACCCGACCACAACGGTGCAGCCGAGACGGCCGCACCACAAGCTGCGAAATTGGGTCACCTCCGCGTGCCGCGGGCCAGCTTACTCCAACCCGCGGAAAATCTCGTAACCCAGCGGGTTGCGCCGCGAAGTGAGCTCACCGGGCGTGGTGTCTTCCTGGAGCACCTTGACCATCATGTTGAGCTTGGCGTCCAGGTCGTCGGCAAAGTGGACGATCAGGGCCTCGGGCGTCATGGGCGGCTTGGGCGAGCCCCACTCGGGCAGGCGCTGATGGGCCACCAGCAGGTGTTCCAGGCGCAAGGTGGTCTCGGCGTCGAGCCCTGAACGTTCGGCGGTCTCGCGCACCATGTCGCGCCCCAAGAGCAAATGTCCGATCAGCCGTCCCTCGGGCGTGTACTCGATCCCCTGCGGCTCGATTTCCAGCTCGCTGAGCTTGCCGATGTCGTGGAGCACGGCCCCGGCCACGACCAGCTCGCGGTCGAGGGGCGGATCGAGATCGGCATAATCCTCCGCGTATTTGTCGGCCAGGTACGTGCAGGTGCGCGCCACGCTGAGCGTGTGCTCCAGCAGCCCGCCCACAAAGGCATGGTGATGGTGGCGGGCCGCGGGGCACCGCAGCAGCGCCTCGCGGTTCTCCTGGAGGATCGTCTCCAGCATCCTGCGCAGCGGCGGGCGCGCGATCCGCTCGCGCACCAGGGCGAGCAGCTCGTCGAACATCTGCTGCGGATCGTAGCGCGAGTGGGGCTGCAAGGCGTTCGGATCAAAACCGTCGGCCTCATCGGCCGGCGTGGCCTCGCGGATGCGGCGGATTTCCAGTTGCGGCCCGAAGTTCGTCTCACGCAGCACGGCCCGGACTTTGTAGAACGCGCCCGCCACCCACTCGTCGCGGCAAGGCAGGGCCAGCGGCGAGTTGGCCCAGATGGGAAAGCTCACTTCGCGCGTGGCATCGCGAAAGGTCACGCGAAAGTACGGGTCGCCGTTGCGCGTGGTCAGCTCCTCCTTGCCCGCCAAGAGCAGAAACACGTCGGCCTCCCGGCCGGGCTCCATTTCGGCCAGGGTGACGATCGCACGCTGTGATCCGCTCATTCTCCCTCCCCTTTGCGGCAATCGGGCCAATCAAGACCCGAGCAACTCCCCCCTGTGGAACGAAGTGGATTGTAGCAGGCCACGCGCCCGGCAAAAGCCCGCCCGAGCGCCGCACAATCGGCATGACCCCAGACCCATTGCATCCCCGGCCCATCAGCCGCTCCCAGGGGGCGGCTCAAACGGGAATTTGCAGCAACCAGGCGGACTTTGCCGGCCGGGCAAGATCTGCTGGCCGGCTGGCGGGGGAGAACCCTGCCGGCTGAAGATCGCCGGCCAAACGGTCCGAAACAGGAAACAGCCCCAAGAGAGGTCGCAAGGTAGGACGGACCTCCGGTCCGTTGCCATCCCCAAACGGTCCGAAACAGGAAACAGCCCGGCTCGCGGTCGGGTCAGGAGACCCGACCACAACAAGCGTAGGGGCGACGCATGCGTCGCCCCTACCGGTATCACGCGTTGCGGCCGAGACGGCTGCACCACAATTCCAGTTCCCGCCGTGCAGCCAAGACGCCTGTACTACAACGGAGACTAGTCTTGCCCGTCAAACCACGTCCCAAGGCGCGCAAGCCGCTGCGCCCCAAACCGGTCTCAGCCGCGGGCCAAGTGCAAAGCTGGGTGGACGACTTCGCCCGCTATGCCGCCGCGGAATGTCGCCTGGCCGAGAACACGGTGGCCGCCTATCGGCGCGACTTGGCGCGTTTTTGCGCATGGCTCGGCGGGCGCAGCATCGGCGGGCTGTCGATCCGCGATTTGGGCGACTATGCCGGCTGGCTGCACCGGCGCAAGCTCTCGCCGGCCTCGATCGCCCGGCACCTGGTCTCGCTGCGGGTCTTTTTCCGCTACTTGCAGTTGGAGGGCGTGCTCCAGGACAACCTGGCCGAACTCTTGGGCAGCCAGAAGCTCTGGCAGCGCGTGCCCAAGGTGCTCAGCCCCCAGCAGGTCGATCGCCTGCTGGCCGCCCCGACCAAATGCGAGCCCTTCT
>CAYXPN010000497.1:0-2330 GCA_964467075.1 uncultured Planctomycetaceae bacterium | reverse complement strand
ATGTACGACTTTTTTGGCCTGCGTCGCATGTCTCTAATCCCCAATCCCCAATCCCTTGGGTCGCGGGCGCAGCCCGCGCTGGGAGCCGGGAGTCCGCCTTCCCACGTCCGCTTTCGGCTTTGACTCCCGTGGGGATAAACCGCACGGCTCGGATCGCTTTCTGCTTTCCACTCAGTGTACGCGCTGGCCCGGCTGAGCCCCTTCGTCCGGCGCGATCAGGAAACAGGCCTCTTCGCCGGGGGTTTCCGCGGCGGCGATCATCCCTTGGCTCAGCCCGAACTTCATCTTGCGCGGCGCCAGGTTGGCCACACAGACCACCAGCCGGCCCACAAGCTGCTCCGGCTCGTAAACGCCCTTGATGGCGGCGAACACCGTGCGCCGGACCTCGCCGCCGAGGCCCAGCGTCAGCTTGAGCAGTTTCTTGGCCCCCGGCACGTCCTCGGCAGCCAGGATGCGCGCCACGCGCAGGTCGATGCGCGCAAAGTCGTCCATCGTACAGGTCTGCTCCACGAGCGGCTCGGCCTGCAGCGCCGCTGGGCTGTCTTCGGTCGCCGCTCCTGCGGCTGGCGAGCCCGCCGCACCCGCAGCAGGGGCGCCCGGCTCGGGCTCGGCACTGGCGGCGATCATGGCGTTCAGCTTGCGCCGATCCGCGCGCCGCATCATGTGCTCGAACTTGCCCACCGCGGTGCCGAGCAAGGGCTGCCGGGCCTGCTCCCAGCGCGTGATCGGCTCGCCCAACAGCTCGCCGGTCTGCCGGGCCAAGCGCGGCAGGATCGGCGCCAGATACACGGCCAACTGGCGAAACAAATTGAGCCCCACCGTGCACACGTCCTGAAGCTCCTGCTGCCGGGCCGCATCCTTGCGCAGCTCCCAGGGCCGCCGCGCCTCGATATACCGGTTGGCCCGATCGCCCGCAGCCAGGATCAGGCGCACGGCCCGCGCATAGTCGCAGCCTTCATAGGCCGCGGCGATCGCTTCGCCGTCCTCGACGGCCCGGGCGAAGAGTCCGCCGTCGTCCGGATAGGTGGCGGAAAGTCCGGTTTCGTGGGCGAATCGGGCGGTGCGGCTGGCCAGGTTGACCACGTTGCCCACCATGTCGGCGTTGATCTTTTCGACGAACTCCTCGAGGTTCATGTCGATGTCGTCCACGCGGCTGGTGAGCTTCGAGGCATAGTAGTAGCGCAGGTAGGCGGGGTCGAGGTGCTCGAGATACGTCGAGGCCAGCACGAACGTGCCCTTGCTCTTCGACATCTTCTCGCCGTTGACCGTGAGGAAGCCGTGGATGTGAATCTTGCGCGGCAGGCTGTAGCGCGAGACCTTGAGCATGGCCGGCCAGAAGAGCGTGTGGAAATAGGTGATGTCTTTGCCGATAAAGTGGTGGATTTCCGTTTCGTCGCTCGCCCACCACTGGTCGAACTCCTCGCCCTCGCGCCGGCACCACTGGAGGCTGGAGGCGATATATCCGATCGGCGCGTCGAACCACACATACCAGTAGTTGCCCGGCGAGTCGGGAATCTCGAACCCGAAATACGGCGCCGGGCGCGAAACGTCCCAGTCCCTGAGCGGCTCGGCCAGGAAATGGCCCTTCAGATAGTTGGCCACCTCGGGCTGAAGGTGGTCGCCCGTCTGCGTCCACTCTTGCAGAAAACCGTGGAGCTTTTCGATGCTGATGAACAGGTGCCGGGCCTGCCGAACCTCCGGGCGCGTGTCCGAGAGCGTGCTGACCGGATCGACCAGGTCGGTGGGATTGTAGTGGTGGCCGTTGTCGCAACTGTCGCCGTATTGATTGGGCAGGCGGCAGAAGGGGCAGGTGCCTTTGACAAAACGGTCGGCCAGGAACGTGCCGGCCTGGGTGTCGTAGAGCTGTTCCACGTCGCGCTCGAAGACCAGCCGGGCGCGCCGGATGTCGGCCCAGATTTCGGCACACAGTTCGCGGTTTTCGGGGCTGTGGGTGCTGCCGTAGTTGTCGAACTCGATGTCGAAGCGGGCGAAGTCCTCCACGTGGGCCTGCTGCATGCGCGCGATCAGCTCCTCTTCGGAGATGCCCTCCTGGCGGGCGCGGATCATGATGGCCGTGCCGTGGGTGTCGTCGGCGCAGATGTAGATACAGCGGTTGCCGCGCAGCTTCTGGAAGCGGACCCAGATGTCCGTCTGCAAATACTCCACCAGATGGCCGAGGTGGATGTGGCCATTGGCATAGGGCAAGGCGGCGGTGACCAGAATCTGTCGCATGCGATCGGTTCCTCGTGCTGCGGCGCGCGGCCCTGCTCTGACTCTAAGCGGGACCAACTAATGTTTGCACGGTGGCTTGGCGGCCTGGAAAAAGGTGA
>CAYXPN010000496.1:0-2342 GCA_964467075.1 uncultured Planctomycetaceae bacterium | reverse complement strand
CGAGACCCACCGACAAGGCGACAAAATGGTGGGTCTGCGCCTGCGGCTTGACCCACCCTACGCGCCTGCGCACCTGCGCCACCCTACGCGCCTGCGCACCTGCGCCACAACTATGCCGGATGCCGGACGGCTGCTAGACTGGCTGGCGCGTGGTCGGCGCGGCAGATTCGGCGGCTTGCGCGCCGTGTGCGGCGCGCACAGCGCGCGCCTGAGGAACGGCTTGGGATCGAGACTTTCCACACCGGGGCGGCCACATGCTGCTGTTCAAGAAAAAGTTCCTGCCGGCGATCCGCTCGGGCGAGAAGACGCAGACCATCCGGCTTTGGAAATACCGGCGCATGCGCGCCGGCCAGCGCAGCTACATCCCCGGCGCGGGCTACATCCGCGTGATGAGCGTGGACGAAGTGGGACTCGACGAGCTGACCGAAGACGATGCCCGACGCGACGGCTTCGCCTCGCTCGAAGCACTGCGCAGCGAACTCGAAACCCTCTACGGCCTGCAGATCGCCGCGGGCTATCGGGCCTATCGGGTGTGTTTTCGACTGATCCCGAAGGACGAGGCCGAGTAGGCGGCGGGAGGGCCGCGGGGGTGAATGACCAATGACCAAACTCCGATACAGGCCGCATTGGTCATTGGCCATCCCCCTTAGGCTTTCCGCTTTCGGTTGTCCGCTTTTGGTGCCGACTTCCGACCGAACCGGGAGCTGACGCTCCCGGCTCGCCACGTTCCGACTTCCGGCCTCCGACTTCCGACCTCACTCCCGCGGCGTGGCCCAGCGCGACTCGGCCTCGGGAAACAGCGCGCGGTGCTTGATCCCCTGGCGCGGCTCGGCCATCCAAGGGGCCACCGCGTCGCGCCAGCGCGCGTAGTGGGCCGTCTGTTTGTGGGCGCCTGCGGCGTCCTCGTCGCGATAGACCTCGTAGAGCACAAACCGGTTCGGGGCGTCGAGCTGCTGGATCACGTCGAACCGCAGGTTGCCCGGCTCGAGCACCGTGTTGCGCGCGTTGGCCAGCGTGGCCTGGATGAAGTCGTCTCGATTCTCGGGCAGCACGTGGACGTGGACACATACGACCAGCATCGCAAGGGTCTCCTGCTGGGGGTAGTCGATCGAACCGCGTTGCCAGGTTCCCTATTCTGGCCCTTTGGCGTCCGCTCGACAAGGCCCGGCACACGCGGCCATGCCGATCTTGTCCACCGCTTGCCGGTCGTGGTAGAGTGGACATTACCGGGGACGCCTGGGATCGAAGGAACCGTCGGCCGGCCCAAAGCGACTTCACCCGGCGTGTCTGGTTGCGTCCAGATTGTGCACTGCTGCACAAGCCAGCAGTGCCACCCGGCGCAAACGCCGGCTGCTTCGCGGGGCACAGGCCCCCGAGGCGAAGCGATCATGTCCGACGAGCGAGTACGCCGCCGCGTGGCTTGGGAAGCCGCCCGATTGCTCCACACCCGAGAGGAGTCGGACTATCCGCGCGCCAAGCGTCGGGCCGCGCGCGAGCTGTTGCAGCGGTCGCCGCGCGCCGGCGAGCTGCCCAGCAACCGGGAAATCCGCCAGCAGCTTGAGACCTTCGCCCAACACTACGAAGCCCGACACCGCGCACGCCGGCTGCAACAGATGCGCCTGGAAGCACTGCGCGTGATGCACCTCTTGCGCCCGTTCCATCCGCGCCTGCTCGGCGCGGTGCTGGCCGACAGGCTGCGGCGCCCCGGGCCGATCGAATTGCTCGCCTTCTGCGACACTCTGGACCAGGTGGCCGAGACGCTCGAGGCGGCGGGCTGCTCGTTCTACGTGGAAACAGACCATCATGAGCGCCCGGGGCGGCCCGCGGGGCTCGGCCGGATTTGTCTCCGGGGGCGCTACGGCGTGGAACTGACCGTGTGTACGCCGGATACGAAGGATGCGGAATTGACGCATCCGGAGACGGGCCTGGTTATTGAACAGGCCGCCATCGCCGGGCTCGAACAGCTCATCGAGCGCGACCGGGCCGCGGGCGATTCGGACCAGACGTGTGCGACCGGGGCGCGCCCGGCCGATCGGTTCGAGGTCTATGCCGCGCTGCTTGCGCCCTTGGAGCAGGTGCGCGAGAATCCCGAGGTGCACCCGGAAGGCGACGTGTTGTACCACAGCCTGCAGGTGTTCGAGCTGGCCCGGCAGGAGTTGCCCTACGACGAGGAGTTCCTGCTGGCCGCGCTGCTGCACGACGTGGGCAAGGCGATTGACCCCAGGGACCACGTGACCGCGGGCCTGGAGGCGCTCGATGAACACGTCACGCCGCGCACGGCCTGGCTGGTCGAGCACGACACCGAGGCCCTGGCGCTAATGGAGGGCACGCTGGGCGTGCGC
>CAYXPN010000495.1:0-2372 GCA_964467075.1 uncultured Planctomycetaceae bacterium | reverse complement strand
TACGTCTGCGTGTCCACGTTGCTCGGCTCGAAGCCTTGCTTGAAGGCCGCGGCGCGCACGATGGTCGTCTGGTTGAAGGGGATCGGCCCGGTGTAGACCGTGCCCGTGGTCGCCGTGGGCGCGCTGCCGTCGAGCGTGTAGCGAATCTCCGCTCCCGGCGTGGCGCTGGTGATCTCCAGCCAGTAGAACTGCCCGTCGGGCAGCTTCTCATAGAACCCGCGATCCAGCGAGAACTTGGTGTCCTCCACCCGCGCCCAAAACTCCTCCGAGTTGGCCCCGCCCGGCGTGGCCACCGCAAAATAGTGCTCGCCCAGGCCCAGGTACTCGATCTCGGCCAGCTCGGGCAAGACCAGGAAGCCCGCGTCGTCCTCGCCGCCGCCGGGGTCGAAGTCGAGCCCCTGGATCGCCAGCACGTTCGTGCCCGCGTGCAGCAAGCCCAAATGGGCACTGACCTCGATCGTCTCCCAGAAGAGCACGTCCGTGTCCGTGCGGTCTGTTGGTGCGCTCGAATCCCACGCCGGGCCGGCCGGGGTGTTGCGCCGCGCGATCTCCGTGCCGTTCAGCCAGGCCACATACCCGTCGTCGTATTTCATGCGCAGGAAAAGCGACTCGAACTCGGCCGGATCGGCCACCTCGAAGGGGATGCGCACCAGGAGCGAATCGCCGCCGGCCATCTCGTCGCCCACGTTGGTCTCCATCAGCCCGGCAAAGACCGTGCCCTGGCCGCCCGAGTCCACCGGCACGCTCTCCACCTCCAGCCCGCCGCCGGCCACGTCGCCCACCAGCCGGAAACTCGCGTTGTGCCCGGTGTAGGCCCCGGGCGCGGCGAACAGCTCCAGCGCAGCGCCCCCGCCCCGCTCGTAGTAGGCCAGCTCGACCTCGTACACGCCGCCCGAGCTGAACTGGAACACTCCCAGCGTGTCCGCGGGCCCGCGCGGGTTGATATAAGCAATCGAGTCCCCCCCGGCCGCATCGTCCGAATTGGTCACGCTCGTGGTCGTCGCCCCGGGAATGGTGAGCCGGAAGCCGTCGTCGCTGTTCACGCCGAACGTCCACTCGAGCGACCCGTCGGGAATGGTCACGTAGCCCGTGGCATGGACCACAAAGTCTTCCTGGTCCGGCAGGGCGCTGAAGCCGGGAAACTCCGGATCGGGCGCATAGTGGCCCGAGCTGCCCGTGCCGTCGGTAAAGTCGATCGTCAGCGTGTTGGCGCTGTAGGTGGCGCTGCGCAGGTTGGGATTGTCGATCACCTGCAAGGCGGCGCCGAGGTCCGAGACCGTGACGTTCGCCTTGTAGTTCCACACGGCAAAACCCGCCACCAGGTTGGCAAACCCCAGCCCGGTCTCGCCCTGGGACCAAGCACTGTCGTCAAACGCCTCGCTGGTCCACGCGCCCGGGTCGCTGCCCGGGGCCAAGTAACGGGCCGTGGCCCCGCTGGAGACCAGGTGGGTGATCTCCATGTCCTGGGCGATGCCGTAGGAGATGTCGTCGTATTGCTGCGGGAACTCGTCGTACTGGTGGACCACCTGCCAGGTGCCGCCGCCCAAAGGCTCGGAGAGCCCCAGATACTCGCCGCTGCCGCTGAGGCGGAAATTGGTGTGCAGATAGCCGTCGCCGTCCAGATAGTAGCCGTTCTCGTTCACATACGCCGGGTCATCCCCCAGCCCCGAGGCCATCACCACCAGGTACTCGCCCGGATCGAGGGTGAGCAGGGCCTCGTACTGCGTGGGATTGCCCGGCGGGCTGATCTGCGAGGACTCGGGAAAGAGCCATTCGTTGTTGCTGTCCGCCAGCTTCCAGCCGCTTAGGCCCACCGGCTGGTCGCCGTCGTTGTAGAGCTCGACCCAGTCGTCGAAGCGATACTCGCCGGCCACCGGGTCCCAATTGGGCAGATAGCTGTCATTGAGCGCCAGAAACTCGCTGATCACCACGCCGTCGAGCACCAGGCGCGGCTCGAGCGCTTCGAGGTGCAGCGGGGTGTGTTTGGCCCGGCGGCGCTTGGACGGCGATCGACGGGCACGCCGGGTGCGGGACCTGCGAGACGAGCGGGCGTTCTGCGACATGGGCAGCCCTTCTCCAACAAAAGACGTCCGGTGATACTCCTGCGCAAGGCGAGCGAGGCTTGCAACGTGCTATGAGGCCGTCGATGCCCAGACCACCATATGCCCAGCGGTCCGGCGACCCTTGCGCTTCTCTAACCCTTCTGCCATCGGAAGCAGTCTCTCGGCCACGACGCAGCGTGGTGATTCACGGCCACGACAAAGCGTGGCCCTCCATGTGTCTTGCACGCCTGGAGGGACGCGGTCCCTCGCGTCCGTTGGGGGCGTTGCGTGGTGATTCACGGCCACGACAAAGCGTGGCCCTCCATGTGT
>CAYXPN010000494.1:0-2394 GCA_964467075.1 uncultured Planctomycetaceae bacterium | reverse complement strand
GCCCGCTGAGGATCTCTTGCGGCAATTCACCCTGGTAGGGCGCAAGACATCGGGACTGAAACTCGGAGCGTAGCTGCGCGGCCCGCGGGCAGTTCTCTCCTTCGGCCTCCAGGAACCTGCGCACCGTCTCTGCGCTGCGGTAGATGATCTCAGTGGAGCGCCGGGTGCCCTGCGCTGTGCCGTCGCCCGGCTGAAACACGCGCGAGATGGCCTCGGCCCACCGCGGGGCATCGCGCCCTCCGGCGGGCATCTCGGCAGCGAAACGCCACATCCAGTAGTAGCGCCGGGTCGCCGGCTCGTGGGCCAGGTAGATTGCCTGGTCGAGCCGCTCTCTCTCCGCCTGAGTGCAATACCGCGCAAGCCACAGCCCGGCAAAGAACTCGGCAAGCGAGGGGTTGCGCCACTGGAGCTGCTGCGGGCAGCCCGCCTCCAGCAGGCCGTGGCTGAGGAACTCGTTCATCGCGGCCAGGCGTTTCAGGGTCTTTGCGCACCAGCTCCGGTTGCATGCGGGCTCATACGCGGTGCACCGCCTGGCCAGGTTCGACTTGAACCGGGTGATCTCTCCCTGGTCCACTGCATCGGGAGTCGCCCAGCCGGTGAGCATCTCAAAGGCGATCGCCGCCAGCAGCAGCCGGGCGTCATCAGGATCGAGCCCTTCGGCAGCCTCGGCCTGCATGCCGTGGGTGAGCATCTTGCTCGTGGCATACCAGTAGACGTCGCTGGCCGTGTGGACCTTGGCCAGGTCCGCGTCCTCCATGTGCCTCAGATAGTACAACACGCGCGGGACGGCCAGGATTGCGCGGGCGTCCTGGGGAACGACCTCAAAACGCCGGTCGCCCAGGTATCGGCGCTGCTGTGCATCGGTCAGCTCGTCCAATTGCAGGAACCGCCACGGGCCGGTCCGCTCGAACAGCGTCTGCCGGCTAAGTTCGAGCGCATAGGGCCGGCTGGCGATCACGATGCGGCAGTCCTGCCAGGCGGGGTCTTCGAGGATGAAGGCCAGGGTCTGGCAGACCCTGGGGTCCTCTGCGCGCGTCTGGTCAAGGCCGTCGAGCAGGAGGACCAGCCGGCCCTGTCTCAAGAGCCGTTCTACGGCGCGGCGTGCCTCGTCGAATCCGAAACGCCGGTTGCCGGGCGCCTTGCGCAGGGTTTTCGCGAGCTTATTCAGGAGCAACTCGGTGGGGTCGGCCTTGGCGGTATCTCTGGGCTTCGGCAGACGTGCCACGTCGAGCAGGAACGCGGCGTGCAGCGAGCCCGGCCGGTTGAGGACCGCGCAGAGCCACTGCATGGTGGTGGTCTTGCCCACGCCGGCGTCGGTCGTGATGACCAGCCGGCGCAGATTGCAGCCGGGCACCCGATCGAAGGCGACCGCTCGCCGGTCCACGCCCACCCAAGGGTCGGGCTCGCCCGGGGTCTCGCGCGTGCCCGGTTCCTTGAGTCGCTGCTGGTGGAAGTATTCCGCGCGCACATAGCGCCAGGGGTCGCCCGTCTCTTGGAGCAGGCGCATGCCCTGGTCGGCAATGAACGGGGGTTTTCCTGGCATCGCCATGCGGTCGGCTCTTGCTCCCAGTCTACATGGTGCTACGTCTGCTCGTCGGCTTGCCGATCGGCCTCCGCTGCGCCTTCCTGCTACCTGTCGAGCGCCTCCAAATCCGCCTCGGCCGTGCCCCGCTCCCACATGTCGATCCACACGGCCCGGGCAGCGCGCTGGTGACTGCCGACCATTTGCGCGTAGGCAATAAGTTGCTCAAACGCCTCCCAGACGGTTTCGGCAAGCACGGGATCGTCGCGACGTTCCTGCCGGTGGTCCTGGAAATCGTCTTCGGGCTGGTCGCTGGCCACAATGACCATCTGGATGCCTGCGTCGCGCGCTGCCTTGAGCTTGCCGGGCAGCCCGCCCACAGGGCCGAGCTGCGACTGCTTACCCTGCTCGTCGACGAGTACTGCGGTGACCGTTCCCCAAGGGTCCAGTTGCAGAGGGTCGTCTTGCGTTTCGCCGGGCACGCCGCCCCAGGCCGCCCACAAGGCACAGCAGGCGGCCGCTTCTGCGGACCGGCCGGTCAAGTAGGGCGTGGCGAACGGCACCGCCTCGTGCGGCTCCTGGTCGGGTGGGCGAAACGTGGTCATCTTCCAGCGGCCGCGGCAGGGCTGCTTGTCCAGGCCGGAGGTCCTCCATGCCTTGAGCATGGCCTTAAGGAAATCGGCCGGGTCTTCCTGGTCTTGCGGGTCTTTGTGTTCCTGGTCTTGCTGGTCGTCCCGCCACAGCGCCGTCAGTCCCAGCCCCAGCGGGTCGGGCCGGAATCCGTGCCCCTGGTCTAAGATCAGCTCAACGGTGAGTTGGGCCGCCTGGCTGGTGCCGCGCTGGCCGTAGAGCAGGATGGGCACCGAGGCGGT
>CAYXPN010000493.1:0-2398 GCA_964467075.1 uncultured Planctomycetaceae bacterium | reverse complement strand
CCTCTTGCACGGCGAGGAGTCCGAACCGTGAACCGGAACGGTACGCGCCGGCCAGCCGTCCTTTCCCGTCCCGCGGCCGTCGAGCCCGAGACTGCTCAGCGCCCGCGCCTGCTGATCGAACACTGGCTGCCTGCCGCGGCCATCGGCGTAGAGTGCATGCGCGAACGCGGCAGCGCCAGTGCGTTGGCACCGCATACCTATCTCCACGTCTGGTGGGCCCGTCGGCCGCTCTGCGTCAGCCGGGCTGCGGTCCTGGGCTCGCTCTTGCCGGCCGACTTCCCCCGCGAGGTCTTTGAACGCCTGCTGGGGTTCGGCCGGTCGGGGGCCGAGCTTGTGGACTTACGGCGGTTGATGGATCACGGCATACGCATACCGGGTGGGTTCGGCTGCGAGCGCGCGTTCAAGGCGGTCATAAGAGACAACGACCTCAACACACTTCGGCAAGCGTGTCAAGAGATCTGGGGCCCAGAGATCAGCGTCTTGGACCCCATGGCCGGCGGCGGTTCCATTCCGCTTGAGGCCACTCGCCTCGGTTTTCAGACACTTCCGAACGAGTATAGCCCGGTGGCTTGCTCGGTGTTGGAGGCCACGGTCGATTACCCCTTCCGCTTCGGTCCTGCCCTGGCTAGGAAAGCCCGCATCTGGGGGAAGACGTGGCTGGAGCGCATTGAGAAGCCCTTGGCAAAGTTCTATCCCGAGCACCCCGCTGCGCTGGTCCACGCCTACGTTTTTGCCCGTACGGTGCCGTGTCCGGATACGGGCTTTGATACGCCGCTGGTACCCGACTGGCATTTGCTCAAGCCCAAGAGCGGCCGGCGCGTAGTGGCCGTGCCGGTGGTGGACCACAAGAAGGGCACCTGGCGCGTGGAGTTCAAGGAAGTAGGCCGTTTTGCCGGCCAGGTGCGCCAGGCCCCGGCACCCACCTATGACCATGGCAAAGGCATCTCGCTGTTTACCGGCCGGCCGATCCCGGCCGACTACATCAAGGCCATGGCCCAGCAGGGCAAGATGAAAAGCGCCCTGTATGCCCTGGTGCTCAAGACACCCCATGGCCTGGAGTTTCAGCCGCCTGAACGCGCCGACCTGGAGGCCCTTGCCGCGGCCGAAAAGGAACTCAAGAAGCTTCGGCCGGCCTGGGAGAAGGACAACGTGATCCCCACGGAGCACATCCCGCCGGGCGACAAGACGGGCGACCTCGAGGATAAGCAAAGCCGCGGCAACGACAAGCCGCTCAAACGCGGTGAAACCCACTGGGCCGATATCTTCACCCCGCGGCAGCTCTTGTGCATGGGCGTGCTGGTTGAAGAGCTCCGCCGCCTCCGCTCGGAGATCATCCGGGAGGAGGGCGAAGAGCTGGGCGAAGCCGTGGTGCACCTGCTGGCGCTGGTGCTCAATAAGTTCCTCAATCACAACTGCAACGGCACACGATGGGAGAACACGCGGTCGGTTGTGAAGAGCAAGATGGACCGTCACGACTATGCTTTCAAACTCACGTTCGGCGAACTAGCACCCTGCAACGCCGGTGCGGGACTTGATTGGGCCATCGACAACGTGCTGGACGCGTACGGACAGTTGGCCGAGCTTCCGCGGGCCGAGGGCGCCGCGCCGGTCGAGATCACGCTGGGCTCGGCCACCAGTCTGCCGCAGATTGCCGACGGCTCGGTCACCGCGGTGGTGGTCGATCCGCCCTATGACGACAACGTGCAGTACAGCGAGCTGGCCGACTTCTTCTACGTGTGGCTCAAGCGCACGCAGGGCCATCGCCGGCCGGAATGGTTTTCGACCTATCTTTGCGAGCACGATCAGGAGGCGGTGGTCAATGCTTCACGGTTTAGACACAAGCACGCAACGACCAAGGATGCCAAGGCCGAATCGCGCCGGTTCTATCGCAAGCTGATGACCGACACCTTCCGCGAGTGCCATCGCATCGTGCGCGACGATGGCGTGCTGACGGTGATGTTTACCCACAAGAAGCAGGAGGCCTGGGAAGCCTTGTTCAACTCGCTGATCGAGGCCGGCTTCACGATCACGGCCACCTGGCCGGTGAAGACTGAAAGCGAACACTCGCTGCATCAGGCCAAGAAGAACGCGGCCCAGAGCACCGTGATCCTGGTGGCGCGCAAGCGCCCGGCCGGGGCGGGCATCGGGTACTTCGACCTGGCCATGGAACAGGAAATCGCCGAGCGGGCTCGAAGCACGGCCGAGCGCCTGCGGGATGAGGGGCTCAATGCCGTGGACCAGCTCGTCGGGTCGTTCGGGCCGGCCATGGAGGTGTACAGCCGCTACGACGAGGTGCGCACGGACACGGGCGAGCCGGTGGGGGTGGATCGGGCGATCGACATCGCGGCCCACGCGGTGAGCCATTGGCGGATCGAACAGTTGGCTGCGCGCGGGTTGG
>CAYXPN010000492.1:0-2401 GCA_964467075.1 uncultured Planctomycetaceae bacterium | reverse complement strand
AGCATCACGTCGAAGGCCTGCGGCCGGGCGCAGCGGCTCTCGTAGCCGAGCTGCAAGCCGGTGATCTTCCGCTTCTTGCCGGTCTGGCGCGCGTATTCCTGGGCCACCAGGTCGGAGAACAGGCGGCTGAGATTCAGCTTCGAGATGGCGATGTGTTCGAACTCGTCGCGGGGCACCCCTTCGATGTGTTGATAGGGCAGGTATTCGGCCAGACCTTCGGCCAGCACGACCACGCCGTATTCCTTGCCCTCGGCCTCTTCGCGCACGCGCATGGTGGCCACGATCCGCTTGACCACCTCGTCCAGGTCCATCACGCGGCGGATTTCCTTCTTGTCCGTCTGGGCGTTGACCAGCTCTTCGCTGGTTTCGTACTTGCCGGTGATGTCTTCCACGCTGATCACCAGGCTGGCCTCGCCGGCAATGGCCGCGCCGTAGGACAGCCAGCCCGCGCTGCGCCCCATGGTCTCGGCGATGAAGTAGCTGCGGTTCGACTCGGCGTCGGCCAGCAGGTTGCGAATCTCGTTGGCCAAAAACTCCACCGCGGTGAAATAGCCGAAGGTGAAGTCGATGCCCATGTAGTCGTTGTCGATCGTCTTGGGCAAATGGACCACCGGGATGCGCCGGCTGCCTTCGGGCAGGTGGTCCTGGAAGCGCTTGAACTTGTTGGCCGTCTTCAACGTGTCGTCGCCGCCGATCGAGATCAGCGCGTCGACCCCCAGCGAGCACAGCCCGTCATACACCGCCTTGAGCGGCGCGGTGCGTGCGGGGTCTTCCAGGTGCGCCGGCTCGGAAACGTCCTTGCCCGGGTTGGTGCGCGCCGTGCCGATCAGGATGCCCTGCGTATTGCGGGTGCGTTTGAGCACCTTGTGGGTGATCTGGATATAGTCGCGTCCTTCCTCCAGGGGGCGTTCCGGGCCGAACTGGACCAGGCCGGAGTAGCCGTAGAGGATTCCCAGCACCTCGATGTTGTTGCGCAGGAAGGAGACCGCGGCCGTGGAGATCACGGCATTGGCCGCGGGGGCGGGTCCACCGGCGAACACGATCGCCGCGCGCCGCATGTTCGAGTCCATGCGCGGCGGGCGCGAAAGCGTGCTGATCGTCTCGGGCAAGGGCCCGGCCGACTCCTGCCGGGAACCGCTGCCCTGCGAGGGCTGGAAAGGCTGTGTGCTGCTCATGCTCGACTCCCGTTGCTTCTCCCGTTCTGGTGTTGGTGTTTGATCGGCCGCCGCGGCCCGGCCCCGCGGAGCCTTCGGGCTGCGTGGGGCGAGCAGGGTAAGGCTCTCTGGCGGCGGCCAAGCCTTGATATTATAGGGCGCCTTGGAAGGGCGATTCAACTGGGCCAGGTGCGCTCGATGAATGTGGTATCCACCTGGCCGCTGGCAAAGGCCGGATGCTCCAGAATCTTCTGATGCAGGGGGATCGTGGTCTTGATTCCCTCGATGCGCAGCTCCTCCAGGGCCCGTCGCATGCAGGCAACCGCCTCTTGGCGGCTGGCCTGATGGACGATCAATTTGCCGATCATCGAGTCGTAGTAGGGCGAGACCTCGTAGCCGTCGTGGACGTGCGAATCGAAGCGCACCCCGAACCCGCCGGGCACATTCAGCCCGGTGATCCGCCCGGGCGTGGGCCGGAAGCCCTTCTCCGGGTCTTCGGCGTTGATGCGGCATTCGATGGCCGCGCCCTGCTGGCGGATGTCCTCCTGGCGAAACGGCAAGGGCTCGCCCCCGGCCACGTGAATCTGGGCCTTGATCAGGTCGATCCCGGTGACCATCTCCGTGACCGGGTGCTCGACCTGGATGCGCGCATTGAGCTCGATGAAATAGAACCGGCCCTGCCGGTCCACGATGAACTCCACCGTACCCGCACTGCTGTAGTTGGCCGCGCGCACCAGCCGGACCGCCCCCTCGCAAAGGGCCTGGCGCGTGGCCGGATCGAGCGTGGGAGCCGGGCTCTCTTCGACCAGTTTCTGGTGGCGGCGCTGCATGGTGCAGTCGCGTTCCCAGAGATAGACCACGTTGCCGTGCTGATCGGCCAGGATTTGCACCTCGACGTGGCGGGGGTGCTCGATGTACTTCTCCAGATAGACATCCCCGCTGCCAAAGGCCGCCTCGGCCTCGGCCTGGGCCTGTTGCAACGACGCGCGCAGCGCCAGGTCGTTCACCGCCACGCGCATCCCCCGGCCGCCGCCGCCCGCCGCGGCCTTGATCAACACCGGATAGCCGATCTGGTGGGCCAGCCGAATGGCCTCCGCCTCGCTGGAGACCAGCCCCTCGCTGCCGGGCACGACGGGCACATCGACCTCGCGCGCCAGCCGCCGGGCCGCGTTCTTGTCGCCCACCAGGGCCATGGCCTCGGAGGTGGGGCCGATGAACTCGATGTGACAACTGCGGCAGACGTCGGC
>CAYXPN010000491.1:0-2407 GCA_964467075.1 uncultured Planctomycetaceae bacterium | reverse complement strand
GGGTGGCCGGGGCTGGAGCGAAGCGAAGCCCCGGGAAGTAATACTCTTACAAGTTAGGTTGTGTAGGTTGTGTGGTCGGGTCGGGAGACCCGACCACAACAGGGCCCGGTCGGGCCACCCGACCCGCGGCGCAAGTCCGCTACCCGGCCGCCCCCCGGGGCTCGATCTGCCGCAGCCCCTTCTTCTCCAGGATCCGGTAGCAGTCGGGCAGGTCCAATTCTTCGAGCACGCCGGGCAGCAGCGCCGAAAGCGGCCAGCCGTAGACCTCCGTTTCCGCCACTTCGGCGTAAGAGCTCAGCGCGTGTTTCAGCGTCACCCGACTCACCCGGTCCGAAAGCACGGCCGCAAACACCGCCGGCAGCGTGCCCCAGCCCAAGGCCGCCAGGTGTACCTGCTTGTGGCCCGCGGCGCCGAGCCAGTCGAGCACGCTGAGCACGTCGTGCGTCTTCTGGCCCACGTAAGGGGAGTCCAGCATGATCGCGTGGATGGCGTAGAAATAGTCGCTGCCGTAGGGGTTGAGGAACGTTTCGCGCCCGCAGGTGTTGGGCCGCGATTCGCCGATGCCGCGCACGTCGCAGGCATAGAACACGGCCTCGGGCTCTTCCTCGCGCAACTGGCGCACCAGCGGCTCGTCGCGCAGCTCGGCGTCGCTGGAATGATGGGCCACGTAGAGCACCGCGGGCCGGTCGGTCCTCGGCAGGCGCGACATGTGTCGCTCATTGCCCAGCCGGCAGACCAGCGCATGCACGCCCGGCTCGGTCTCGACCGCATAGGTCGTGTAGTAGCGCTGCGGATAGCCGCGCGAGCCGACCGAACGCAGGATACGATAGTCGGGCACACCCTCACGCTTCGGCAGGCGCAGCAGCCGGCCGAGCGCCGCGGCCATCGCCCCGCGGGCCGGCTTGCCCCGGCGTGCGCCCAGGGCCCGGGATTTCTCGCGCGTAAACGAGAACACCGTGCGCGAATCCAGTTCCGCCACCTGTCCGCGCGGCGTACACCAGAGCGTCTCGTCCTTCTCCAGCACGATCTCCGGCTCGGCCTCGGGCTCGGGCCAGCCCACCGCGCGGTTGAACCACCGGTACATGGCCAGGCGGTTCTCCGCCGAATAGCCGTGGTAGCCGGGACCGACGAACAGGGCCACGTTCTCCTCGGCCCCCAGCAGCCGGTAGATGGCCTTGAGCCGCTCGTAGGCCGCCTGCGTGCCGCGCACGTCGAAATAGTCTTTTTCCTTGGCCAGCAGGATCACCGGCTTCGGCGCCAGCGCGGCCAGGAAGTCCTGGTGGTCGAGCCCCAGGGCCAGGGCGCGCGGCGGACACTGCTCGGTATCGGCGGGCAGCTCGTTTTCCAGGTTGCGGCGGAAGGTGGTCACAAAACAGCTCGGCGCGCCCATGGTCCAGCGATGTTCCACGCCGCAAAGCCAGGTGGTCATCGTGCCGCCGCCCGAGTTGCCCGTCACTCCCACGTGCTGCGGGTCCACTTCCTCGCGCGACAGTAGATAGTCCAGCGCGCGGATGCCGTCCCAGGCGCGCCAGGTGCCCAGGAACTCGCCCACCAGGAACTGCTGGTTGCCGGCCAGCAGGTGCTCGCGCACGCCCGCGCCAATGCGCGAGCGCAGGTTCTCGTCGGGGTATTGCAGGCGTTCGCCCTGGCCGATCGGGTCGTAGATCAGCACCACGTAACCCAGCCGGGCCAGCCCTTGGGCGAACGACTGATAGGGCTCCACGGCCTTGCCGTTGGCCGAATGGCCGCAGGTACCCACCACGCCGGGCAGCGGGAACTCGCGCCCCTTGGGCACATAGAGATTGGCCGTGACCAGCATGCCCGGCCGGCTCTCGAAGATCACGTTCTCGATCCGGTAGGAATCGCGATCGACCGTGCCGGTGGTGCGCGGCTTGAGGGGCGTCTTCTCGGGCAGCGGACCGAAACACTGCCGGACCTTCTCGCGCACACGGCGCACATAGGCTTCGGCGTCCTCGCGGGTTTTGAGGCGTGCGCGGGCCTGCTCGCCGAGCTGCCCGCTGCGGCGCACGCGGGCGACGAAATACTCCTGGACCATGCGCGGAAAGCGATTCAGCGCGGCTGGCTCTTGCGCTTCAGCGCCCCAGGCGCCCAGTGCCGACCAGGGTGTGCAGCGGGCCGCGGCCAGGCCGGCGACGCCGGCTGCACACGTCTTCAGAACCCGGCGGCGATGGACCGTTGAAGGCCCGGGCAAAGACGGTCTGTCCGGCAGAGGGTCGGACGAACAAGCGGTCGATCTTGCGCGATGTGCCATGGCCGATTACCCTCCGAGCAGGTGTCTGAAAGCGAAGTGTCGTAGGCCGGAACAAGCGCAGCGGCGTTCCGGCGAGATCCTGATGCCGGAACGGCGTCGCTTGCGCGACTTGTTCCGGCCTACGTCCTACGTCCC
>CAYXPN010000490.1:0-2407 GCA_964467075.1 uncultured Planctomycetaceae bacterium | reverse complement strand
ACACCTTATCGCCGCGGCGATGAAACTTGACCAAGTTATTTATGAGCGCCCGCTAAGAAGGGCCTGGGCACGGGCTTCGGCCTGCCCATTGCCCGACGGAACATCGAGGCCCACCGCGGCTCGATCGGTATCGAAAGCCGCCCCAGTCGCGGCACCACGGTCACCATCAGGTTGCCTCTGGATCATGAAGCTTGCCCTACCGCAGAGGAGGACTCCAATGGCACCCAAGGCGCTGGTGATTGACGACAATCCCGACGTGCGGGACGAGGTCGCCGAGATCCTCGACTCGATGGGCCACGAGTACGACATGGCGGAGTCCCAGAACGAGGCCCGCCGGTTTCTGGAGGCCAACGAATACTCGTACTTCCTCCTGGACCTGGAAATCCCTATCCGGCCCGGCAGCCGCTCGCGCATTCAAAACGGCCAGAACCTGCTCAGCGAAATCCTGGATCGCCGCGGGCTGTTCGGGCCGCCGGTGATCGTGATCTCCGGCCACGGCAGGGAGGGGCCGAACCTGGCCCGGCGCGTGCTCACCGAAGGGGCGGTGGATTTCGTGAACAAGCCGTTCCCTGCCACCGGCGAGACGCTGGATAGGGCCATCCGCGAGGCCCTTGAGCGCCAGGCCCAGCGCCGCCGGCAGGCCGGCCTGGCCGGTTCGTCCCAAGAGCCGACCGACACCCAACCGGCCAGGTTCTCCGGCGGGACCATGCTCTTCGGTAGCGACTGCGTGCGGCTCTGCGGGGTGAAGATCATCAGTGACAAGGGCACCGGGCAGTCCATGATGATCCTGGATGAGCTGCGCCGGATGGACTCCGGCGGCCGGTACGTGCGCCGCTCGGCAGAAGAGCTGGCCGCGGCGATCCACGCCCCAGGTGGGGTGGGCACGGTCACCAGCTGCATTGCCCTGCTGCGGCGCAATATCGCCGAGCGTCTGGAGAGGGAGCTGGGCATGGAGTGCGGGCAGGAAGACGTAATCGCCCGCGACGAGCAAGGCTACCACTTGCAGCAGTGGGTGCGCGTTCGGGATGAGACAGCTCCGCCCGAGAGTGACGCTCCGGCTTCTGCCGGCAGCGGGCACTGGAATGTGCGCCAGCGCTGGGTACTGGCCCAGTTGCAGCGCGGGGTTCGGGTCACACGAAAGATGCTCGAGGCGCACTTCCGCGTCACAGCCAAGACGGCCAAACGCGATCTGGCCGAGCTGCGCGAAGCCGGGCAAATCGCGTTTGTGCGAAAGCCCGGGCCGGGGCACTATCGCTCGGCAGGACGATAGCTGGTTTGTCAGTCGGGGCCACGAATTCGCACGCGGTGTTCGTCGACAATCCACAACCGGCCCACCAGGGGTTCGGTGTCGAGCAAGGCCGCCGCTCGGCCGGTCAGTCGCAGAATGGCCAAGATCGTCTGCAGCGAGGGACGAAGAACGACGATACCGAAGTAGTCTTCGGGCGGATAGCCCCGTATGTCCGAGAAGTCGAGGTCCAGAGTCAACAGCGCACGCTGCTCGGCTTGGCATACGGCAGCGACGTCCTTATCAGAATGCCCCGCCAGTTGCTCGTCCACGACACTCAGTACATCGTGTCCTTCCCGTCGCAGCAGATCAACGACTTCGACTGGGAGATTCTCATCCGTCTTGAAGTTCATCCGGTCGCTCCGGGCGGGACGACGATCCGCTCACGGACCATTTCAGAGGCGTACCGAAGAGCGGCCTCGATGTCTTCCCTCTGCAGTGTGGGATAGCTGGCGAGAATGCGGTCGGGTGTCTCACCGCTCGCCAAGTTGTCGAGGATCACGGAGACCATGATCCGAGTGCCCTTGATGCAGGCCTTGCCGTGGCAGACGTTCGGGTCCACACTGATGCGATCAGTCCAGTCCACTGGTCGATTCCTTTTCGTCGATTGGCCGGCAGGAGCGGGTCGCCGGCTTCAGGATCACCTGCTGGCAGCTTCGGCCCGCGCTTCCGTACTATTCTACAGACGTTGCCCGGTCTTCCCAACGGACCCTTCCGTTCTGGGCAGCGTGCTTAGGGCCACAAGGCGATAGCCCAACTCGGGCAAATGCCGTAGAATACGCAGGGGTGCTGTCGGAGGTACCCCGCTGACGGGTTGTTTGCCGATGCAAAGGTGACGTCACCACTGCGGGCACCTCGGGGTGCGGGCGTCGCCCCAAGTGGTTTACGGGGTGCGGGTTAAGGGAAACTCGGAGCCCACCTCCGGAGCCGAAGGTTACAGGTTCGAATCCTGTCGGGGATACTTGCCTCGTGGTGCCTGACTGGTTGGTGCAGGGCGATGCAGCTTGGTGCCGCCCGGTGCCATATCTCCTACTCTTGTCGGGAGTTGCGGCGATCCTTGGGTCGCCGTTTTCGTTGGGCTCGCGGGGGCCTCCGCTGCAATCTGATGCGATTCGCAACCTT
>CAYXPN010000489.1:0-2442 GCA_964467075.1 uncultured Planctomycetaceae bacterium | reverse complement strand
AGTCCGTAGGGTGCGTGCTTGCACGCACGCCGCGGGTGGCCGGGGCTGGAGCGAAGCGAAGCCCCGGGAGGTAATACCTCTCCAAGTCCGTAGGGTGCGTGCTTGCACGCACGCCGCGGGTGGCCGGGGCTGGAGCGAAGCGAAGCCCCGGGAGGTAACATCTTGATAAGTTCTGAGCGCGCTCACGGCTCGGCTCCAGTGGACATCACGTCCGCGGACGGTTCGGCCGCGGGGTTTTCTTCGTAGGCCGGGTCGGCGATCCAGCGGATCAGCGACACCTCCACCGGCCGCTGCCCGGGCGGCAGGTCCTGGGTCACTGTAACGCGCACGGCCGCCAATCCCTGCTGCTCGAGCCGCACCACTTCGATCGAATACAACCAGAGCGGCTCGCCCGGCTCAAAGGCCATCTCCAGCCCCACGCGGCTGACCGACTCTGCGGGAATCACCCCGGCGCAAAGCTCGGCCAGCTTGGTCTCGCAGAGCAACTGCGCGCGGGCCGTATCGCGCGCCAGCTCCGCGTTGCGCAGTCCCAGGCGAATCAACTCGCCGAGCACCACCAGGGCCCCGGCAAACAGCCCCAGGGCCAGGATCACCTCCAACAGCGAGAAGCCCGCCGCGCGGCGTCCGGCCGGCCGAGCTTGCGTAGAGTGTGAACGTCGCACAGTCCGTAGGGTGCGTGCTTGCACGCACGCCGCGGGTGGCCGGGGCTGGAGCGAAGCGACGGGTGGCCGGGGCTGGAGCGAAGCCGCGGGTGGCCGGGGCTGGAGCGAAGCCGCGGGTGGCCGGGGCTGGAGCGAAGCGAAGCCCCGGGAGGCAATATCTTCACAAGTTCTAAGCTTCGGCTGCGGGCGAAGCCTCATGGCAGGATCTCCTCGGCCGCGGTGTTCGAGCCGATGGTCACCACGCCCGTCAGCCCGCGCAGGCTGACCTCGATCCGCCGGCCTTGTTCGTTCTCCAGGCAGATCGAGGCGGAGTCGGTGGTTCCGTCGGGATAGAAGTAGATGGGCCAGGACCAGGCGGCCTCGTCGGCTTCGTCCGACGGGGGAAGCTGCCGGCCCGGGGCGTCGTTCCAAGGCTCGGCCGCGTACTGGCCGCCATACGGTGCTGCGCTTGTGCCGCCCGGCCCGATCTCAGCACCGGACAACCGGGCGAAGCGCACGCCCTCGGGCAACTCGCCGCAGGGGGCCTGGCTGCCGGAGAGCCCGGCTGCCGAGGTGGCCGACTCGAACGAGCCGAGCATCTGGCCGGTGGAAGGATCGACCGCGGTTTCGGTTTGACCCACGCTCTGGACCACCCAGCGGCGTGCGCCCGGCACGTAGCGAAACGCCCAGCGGCAGTTGGAGCGGATGGCCTGGATGCGGGCCTGTTGCCACTGGATGCGGACCTGGTCCGCGGCCTTGCGCAGGCGAAAGCGTTCCAGCGCGCCGCTCATGGACGGAAAGGCCAGCGCGGCGATAACCACCAGCACGGCCAGTACCAGCAGCACCTCGACGAGGGTGAAGCCTGTGCGGGCGGGGCGCGGATTGGCCGGATCAGGAGGAATCATGCCGATGTGTGCGACAGGGGTTGTTTGGCGGGTGCGGTCCATGAGGCAAGCCGGTCGTTGCACCGGCCGCAGCCGGCGTCACATCTGCGCGCCGGGAGGCGCGACCGGGCGGTCCGGCACTGTGCCGGCCGGCTACTACTGCGACCAGTTGCAGATATCGTCTTGGGACCCGTCGACACCGTCGGGCCCCAGCGACCAGATGTCATAGAACTGCGTATTGACGCGGCCGGGACATGCATATTGGTAGGGCTTGTGCCAGGGATCCAACGGCACTTCTTTTTCCAGATACGGCTCGGGGCCCCACTGTTCGGGATTGGGCAGGCCGGCCGGTGGCTGGCGCAGGGCCTCGAGCCCCTGGTCGGTCGTCGGATAGGTGTGCAGGTCCAGGTGGTACATCTTCAGCGCGCTCTCCAGCAGGTCGATGTCCACTTTGGCTTTGTCTTTCAGCGCCTCCTTTTGCCGGCCGATGTAGTTGACGGCCACGGCCGAGGCCATGATCACCAGGATGGCCAGCACCAAGAGCACTTCGATCAGCGTGAAGGCCTTGCGGCTGTCCGCGGAACGGCGCAGTTTCATGACACGGTTCTCCTCTTGGTCGGGTGGCGTGATGTGCCGGGCGGCACTCGATGGTTGGTCTCACCTCGAATCGAGGCATTTGTTTGCTTTTGCCGAGTCCCAGGCCGGCCCGCAACCGGTTGTTGCACTGCTGGACAAGCCGGCAGCCACACCCAGCGTGCAAGCACACGCCGGCGAGCCGCAGGCGTCAGCCTGCGGTTCACTCGGCACTGCTGGACAAGCCGGCAGTGGCACCCCACATCGAATCCCACTGCTGGACAAGCCGGCAGTGGCACCCCACATCGAATCCCACTGCTGGACAAGCCAGCAGTGGCACCCCA
>CAYXPN010000488.1:0-2443 GCA_964467075.1 uncultured Planctomycetaceae bacterium | reverse complement strand
TCTCGACCCCTTGGGCGAATGATCACAGTCTACCACGGTTGATTCCGCCTTGGATTGCCGGGCGATGCGAAGCGACTGTTTCTTTGCCTGTTGGCCACGGCGATGCGTTTCACGGTTGTGGTCCTTCAGTCAACGGTGGTTCCGCCTGCAAACGACAGGGTAGCGGCCCGCCAGCCCGCTGCGGCAGAACTCCCACGGCGCCTGGCTTTTTTCACAGCGCACCGGCTTTTTGCCGCAGCGCGGCCATCGCACGGCACGGCAGCTTTTTGCCGCAGCAGGGGAGGCAACCTGCCGCGTGCGCGAACCGCCCTTACGGCCGCACCTCGGGGGCGCCTGGCTCTCAAGGATAGCGCAGTCAGACGGCACACGGTGATCGCCCGGGGGTCTCTACGGCCGGACCTCCACCGCGCCTAAGTCGGGCTTCTCACCCCGGGGGCGGCGCAGGATGTCGTGGCGGGGCATCTGGCTGGGTTCGGCCCGGTCGACCACCGCCTGAGACTGCGGGGTGCCGTAGCGCTCGACCAGGCGTCGGCGGGCCTCCTGGATCGACTGGCTGCCGTCGGCGAACCGGCCGCGCTCCGGCTGCCAGACCGGCGGGATGACATCATCGAGCTTCGCCGGCAGGCCCGGGTCGGCGACAATCGCCTGCGGGTCGTCGGTGACGTTCAAGGCGCGCGACGGTTCGGTCGGTATGGGGCGACCAGCGTTCCAGTAAAGATTGTTGCGCAAGACCGCGCCGACGGCGTTCTGCTGCGAGCCGCTGGAGAGGCGGGTCATCGTGCCGGTCGGATCGGAGAAGATGTTGTTGTAGAAGGCAATGTTCTCGTTCCTCGGGTTCCGGCCCTCCACGCCCAGGCGCATGGCAAATCCCCAGGAGAGCGACCCCAGCGGCAGGTCGCCGTGGACGGTGTTGGCCCGAAAGATCACATCCCTGGCCCCTTTGACCGCAAAGGCCGCGGTGAGCTTGTTCTCCGTCGTGCCCAGGAAGAGGTTGTTCTCGACCAGCACGCGCCGTGCCTCGTGGAAGGGCTGGCCGTCTTCGCCCAGCAAGAGAAACGGCTGGTCGGACTTGCCCTGCCAGTGGAAGAACACGTTGCGGCGCACCGTGAAGTTGCGGCTGATCTGCTCCGAGCCAGAGTTCTTGATGAGCACAAACGGGTGGGTGATGTTTTCCACCGGCCGGCCGCTGGCGGCAAAGTCGTTGAAGAACACGTTGTCCTCGATGAGGATGTCATAGACGGTGTTTACGTCGATATGCTCGTCGCCGCCGCGCGGCTGGTTGTAGAACATGTTGCCCCGGACGATGATCTGGTGCGCCCGGTCATTGATCTTCATGATGTCGTTCTGGAAGCTGTCGTGGAAGACGTTGTTCTCGAACAGGATACGGTAGGTCCCTTCGGTGGTCACCTGCACCAGGTAGTCGTCCGAGCCGCCGGGCCGGCCGCAGAGTTCCAGGCCCGCGATGATGATGTTCGACGCCCCTTCGATGTGCAGCACACGGTGGCGGCTGGCGGTGCTCACCAGGCGCGCCCGATAGGGCACCTCCGAGCGGATGCGCATGGGCCGGGCAAAGTGGCGCCCGATGCTCGTAAACTCCGGATACTCGCCCGGGCGGAGCACGATCTCGGCGCCCACGTCGGGCACACTGCGCACCGCATGGCGCAGCGTGCGCCAGGGGCGCCCGGGCGAGCCGTCGCCCTGCTGGTCGTCGCCCTTGGGCGAGACAAAGAACCGGGCCGTGGGCACAAACCCTGCCTCGCGGTCTGCTGCGCGTGGCGCCGCGGCCGGGGCTGCGGGGCCGGGCTGCGCAGAGGGCACGCCGGGCACAGCTCCCAGCAGTTGGCGGCCGGCACCAAAACCCAAGGCGATCGACAGCAAGCCTGTAAGCCAACCGAACAGCAGCCCCGTCCTCCGAGTGCCTCTGCCGGGCCGGCATGAGCGTCTGGTTGGTCTCATCGTTGCTCCCCGTCGCTCGGGCCGTGAAGTGGGCAAGCCCCCGTAGCTGGCCTCCCCTGTGGCACGCTCAAGGGTAATCGAGGCGCAAGGAACCGGCAACCCGCGGCCCTTCAACAGAGCAGACGGGGCAGGCCACTCGCGGGCGCTCATCGAAGCGACCTGGGGCCGCGCGGGCGGGTTGTGAATGCCCATGATCCCATCCTTCCAAACAACAGACCCAAACCGAACGTAACCGGTCGGACCCATGTCTGGAAGGTAAGGGCGCAATCCCCCGTCCAGCCTGGGTGCATCCCTGCGGTGCCATACCACAGGCCATAGGGCAGTGCAGTTGACCGGCTCCAGACGCCTGAATTGTTACGGCAGGCGTAGGTGATAAGCTGGTCGTGCGACTACCCTTCGCGGATTTCTCGCTCCCGGTGATCGTAAGCCTGGCGACGGCCTGTCTCCCACGCCCGATCCGAGAGGATGCAGGCCACCGCGTGCTGGT
>CAYXPN010000487.1:0-2460 GCA_964467075.1 uncultured Planctomycetaceae bacterium | reverse complement strand
CGTGTCGGGTGCGCGCTTGGCACGCACGCGGTTTTGTTGGTCGCCGCACGATCAACCTGCACCCTCGCCGCAGCGAAGTAGCAGACGTTTCCTTCAACAGGGCCTTGATTGATGACCGGCCCACGTGCGCAACATCGAGCCTCAAGGCCCCGGGCCGCCGGCACCGGAACCAGCCCCGACCCGGTGCGCAGCTCCGTGGATCTCAAACAGGTGCCCGGCTCGCCCGAGCTGCGCCGGCGGATCCGCGAGACGACCGAGGCCACCGCGGCCCGGCTCGACCGCTCGCAGCCGCTCTCGCGCCATGAGATGGAGCAGATGGCCCGGCGGGTCCTGGCCGAAATGGGAGAATCCGTCGGCTACGCGGGCTGGACCATGGTGGCGCTGGCCTCGGCCTTCTGGCGCGAGCAGGTGGCCGCGGTGCCGCCCGAAAAACGCCTGTTGCTCCTGCCCCATTGCCTGCGCGATGCAGAGCAATGCAAGGGCCAGTACCGGCCGTTGGGGCTCGTCTGCCGCGGTTGCGGCGCCTGCGAGCTGATGGGTCTGCGGGCCGAGGCCCGGCGCCAGGGCTACCGCGTGATGATCGCCGAGGGTTCGCCCGCGGTGATGAAGATCATCCTCGGCGGTCACGTGGACGCGCTGTTGGGGGTGGCCTGTCTGGATGTGCTCGAAAAGACGCTGGACAAGATTCTGCTTTCGGGCGTGCCCTGCATGGCGGTGCCGCTGTTGAGCAACGGCTGCCACAACACGACCGCGGAGCTGGAATCGATCCGCCGCATGATCCACACGCCGCACCGTGCCGCGGGCGTGCAAACGCGCACGTATCTGCACCTGATGCGCGCGGCTGCGCAGATGTTCGAGCCGGCCGAGCTGCGGCGGCTCCTCGGATCCACGGACCGGCCCGAACCGCTCGATCCGCTCAGCGCCACCGAGGCGATCGCGCTGGGTTTCCTGGCCTCGGGCGGCAAGCACTCGCGCCCGTTCATCACGCTGGCGGTCTACGATGCCCTGCGTGAGGGCGCGGCCACGTTGCCCGGGGGCGCGGACTGCGCGGCCCGACTGCCCGACGCAGTGAAGCGCATCGCGTTGGCGATCGAGGTCTTCCACAAGGCCTCGCTGGTCCACGACGACGTGGAAGACGACGACGCGGTGCGCTACGGCCGGCCGGCGTTGCACCGGCGCTACGGCTCGGCCGCGGCCATCAACGTGGGTGACTACCTGGTGGGGCTGGGCTATCGGCTGGTGGCCCGGCAGCGCAATGTGCTCGGCCCCGAGGCCACTGCGGACGTGCTGGCGCAGTTTGCCGACGCCCATACGCGGCTTTGCCAGGGCCAGGGCGCGGAACTGCTGTGGCGCGACGCAGCAAACAAACGCCTGGCCCCCTCGGACGTTTTGCGAATCTATGCGCTGAAGACCGCGCCGGCGTTTGAAGCCTCGCTCATGGCCGGCGTGCGCCTGGCCGGGCCGGCTGAGCCCTACCAACAGAGCGTGGCCCGATTCGCGCGCCACCTGGGCGTGGCCTATCAGATGATCGACGACCTGGACGACTGGGAAGAACAGCCCGCGGCCGGTCGCTCGCCGGGCGGGGACGTGCTGGCCGGGCGGCCCACGGTGCTCTGGGCCCTGGCCCACGAAGCGCTCGGGCCGGCCGAGCAAGAGGAGCTCCAGCGGCTCGCCGCTGCCGGCGCCGACGACGCCGGGACCCTGGAGCGCATCGCCGCACTGTACCACCAGGCCGACGTGTTTCGCCAGGTCGAGGGACTGATCGCCCGACACCACCAGCGGGCCTTGGAGGCCGCGGACCAGGTGGCGCACGAGTTGCTGCGGCGCCTGCTGCGATTCCTGGTCGGCGCCATTCTCGACCGCCGCCCGCTGGCCATCAGCGAGAAGTAGGCCGGGCGCAGCGAGCGCCGCACGTCCGCTTCCCGCTCCCGCTCCGTGAGGTTAAGATAGATGACGTTTTGCCATCGCTGGGCCTCCTTTTGGATGTCGCCGGCGTTGTCACCCGCGACATTCAAACGACCCAGCAATGGTTTACCAATAGCAGTTTTCGCGTTTTCTCCCGGTGGCCTACTCTGATTGCACACAGCCATTTCGGCACAACATGTAGTATGCCCCCGCCCTTCGGAGCACAACATATAGGGGCGTGCAATGGCTGTGGGACACCACACGTTTTCTACACCTGTTGCATTTGAAGTTTGACACCAAGGCAGATGATAAACAACTACGATTTGTTTCAACGGATTTGAGACAAAACGGGGCTCACGTTAAGCGACACCCTCCGGGTCAGGGGACACTCTGTTGGCTTGGCTGAGTTCCGTGACAGCCAACCACATGCTGTGGCTGGTTAGAGCGGCTGGCCGGGCAAAGAAAGCCCCGCAGATCTCTGCGGGGCCAAGGCCAGAAAGAAGCGGAGGGCAGGGGACTCGAACCCCCAACCGGCAAGCCGGCACCTGATTTCGA
>CAYXPN010000486.1:0-2492 GCA_964467075.1 uncultured Planctomycetaceae bacterium | reverse complement strand
CGAGAAGAACCCCCGGCAGAACGACCAGGCCGTGGAGGCCGTGGCCCGTTCGATTCGGGAGTACGGGTTCCGCGTCCCGCTGGTTGTGGATGCAGAAGGGGTGATCATTTGTGGCCACACCCGCTACAAGGCCGCCCAGCGGCTGGGCCTGGAAAAGGTGCCGGTCCACGTGGCCCGGGAGCTCTCGCCCGAGCAGGTGCGGGCTTATCGCATCGCGGACAACAAGACCAGCGAGCTGTCGGACTGGGACTACGAACTCTTGCCCATCGAGTTGGCCGAGCTTCAGGGCATGAACTACGACCTGGAGCTCTTGGGTTTCTCCGGGGATGAGCTGGCCAAGCTGCTCGACCCGGGCGTGAAAGAGGGGCTCACCGATCCGGACGAGGTGCCCGAGCCGCCCGACGAGCCGATAACCAGGCCCGGCGACCTGTGGATTCTGGGAGAGCATCGGCTCTTGTGCGGCGACTCGGGCAACGCAGAGCACGTGGACCGGCTGCTCGACGGGGCACCGATCCATCTGGTCAACACAGATCCGCCGTATAATGTCCGCGTCGAACCGAGAAGCAACAACGCCATCGCCGCGGGCCTCAGTTCCTTCCAGGGCACGCGGCATCACCAGCGGTTCGACGTGGAGCGGCATCCGGAGAAGTCCCAGGCCACGCACCGCAAGCTGCGGCCGAAGGACCGGCCGCTGGAGAACGACTTCGTCTCGGAAGAGGAGTTCAACCGGCTCTTGCATGCGTGGTTCGGCAACCTTGCCCGTGTTTTGTTGCCGGGACATGCGTTCTACATCTGGGGCGGGTATGCGAACCTGGGCAACTACCCACCGGTTTTGAAGGCCAACAAGCTCTACTTCTCCCAGGGCATCGTGTGGGACAAGCTCCATCCTGTGTTGACACGCAAGGACTTTCTAGGGTGCTTTGAAATTGCATTCTACGGTTGGCGGGAGGGGGCGGCGCATCGGTTCTTCGGGCCCAACAACGTGCCTGACTTGTGGCACGTGAAGAAGATCAACCCGAACAAGATGATCCATTTAACCGAAAAGTGCGTGGAGTTGGCCGTGCGTGCGATCCAGTACTCGTCGCTTGCCGGCGAGAACGTCTTGGATCTGTTCGGCGGTTCGGGCTCGACCTTGATCGCCTGCGAGCAGACCGGCAGACGGTGCTTCATGATGGAACTGGACCCGCTCTATTGCGATGTGATTGCACAGCGCTGGGAATCCTTTACCGGGCACAAGGCCCAGCGGGTCAGCGTTGGAGGGGCCGTTCAGTGAGCGTGCGCGCGGAAGAACTCTGCGATTTCGGCCTTGCCCGCCCGTCCGGTGGCGACGGACATCGTCAGCTCGTAGAGGCTCCCTTTCGGAGCGTCGACCTGAACGCCGTTCAGATCGAGGAAGACCAGCGCCGCCACAGCCCCCGTCCGTTTGTTGCCGTCGAGGAACGGGTGGTTCTGCACGAGGTGGTACAAGTAAGCCGCCGCCATCTCGAAGGGGAACTCGTGCAAGAACTTGCCGCCCAGCGAGGCTTGCGGTTGGGCCACCGCCGACTCCAACAATCCCAAATCGCGCACCCCGTATTCACCGCCATACCGCTCGATCTGATCCGCGTGCAGCGCCAGGACATCTTGGATGCTGAGGAAGTCCGTCACGAGAGACTACTCCGCCAATCGCCTCAGATCATCGCCAAACCTGCGGTTGATCTTCTTGAGCGACGCGCGGAGTCTCCGCTGGCGCACCTTGTCGCGTTTTGGCGAGATGAGAATCGAATCGCCGTCGGTCGAGAGCTCCAGGGGCGTGTCCACGGTGATTTGCAGCATCTCCAGGATGGGTTTGTCGATCACCAGCGCCAGGCTGTTGCCGTGCTTGATCAGGGTCTTGGTCATGGTACTCCCTCCTGCTCGGATACACATAGTATACACCGCCGTCCCGGCTCGGGCAAGGTGGGCGTCAGCGTCTGCGAGCCGAAAGCTCAGGAGAATGCCTCGTGATCTACATCGCCTCTCCATACAGCCATCCCGACCCCCAGGTTCGCCAAGAGCGTTACGAGGCCGCCTGCCGGGCCGCGGCCCAGTTGATGCGGCAGGGGCATGCGGTTTTTTCACCTGTCGCCCACAGCCACGGCATTGCCCGATACGGCCTGCCCTTGGATTGGGACTTCTGGGCAGAGTACGACTTGAAGCTCCTGGCCGCCTGCGACGAGCTCTGGGTCTTGAAGCTTGACCGCTGGCAGCACAGCCGCGGGGTGCTCGCCGAGATCGCCGCGGCCAAGACCCTGGGCAAGCCGGTGCGGTTCGTGAGTGAAGCGGAAATGCTCGAAGAGGCACCGACTGCATGTGCGGGCTTGAGCTGTGGTGCAACTACAGCAGCGGCACTGCCTGATGCGTAAGCCCGTCGGGCTCCAGGGAGAGCAGCCCGGCGTAGTCGCGGGCGATCGAGAGCACCCGGGCGGGCAGGGCCCCGGGCAGACTGGCGAAGTAGAACCCCTGCTTTGTCG
>CAYXPN010000485.1:0-2493 GCA_964467075.1 uncultured Planctomycetaceae bacterium | reverse complement strand
CTAAACTCCGCTTAGGTGGTGGCTCTTCCGTAACGTGCGGGGTTCGCACCTAAAACCGGAAGAGCCGTATCCTTTGAATCGACCATGATCTTGCACCCCATCAGAGAAAGGCGAGCGATGTTTCAACGCTTGACGGTTCTTCCGGCGATTTTCCTCGGTCTGGCTTTGGCGGCTCACAATCCAGCCGCGGCGGAGCTGCAACTCAAGCCCTGCACCGTCGAGCTGGTGGATGGGACGCAAATCCAAGGACAGCTCGCCCTGCAGTTCGACATGCCGGAGCACTTGGTCGTCTACTCCCCGCGTCTGGCGACGGTGCGCAGCTTTTTCAAGAAGCACGTCCACGCGCTGACCATGGACGGCAGGCGCCAAGAGTTCAGCGCGAAGCGCGCACTCACCGACCAGGACAAGCAGCTCCTCGGCCCGACCGGGTGGCCCGACGAGCCGCCCGCCGACGGCTTCAAGCCGGCCTACACCACGGAGACGTGGGAGAGGCCCGGGCAATTGCTGGTCTGGGCCAAGCCGGGCAAGAGCGGCCGACTGCGCGACGCCGGTGGATGGCTCGCCAACGGCCAGCCTTTGGACTCTCTCCCGCAGACGGTCATCTGGGGTGGACCGACCTGGAACCGGAGCAGAGGGATTGGGGAATTCGACGAGCACACGGACATCCTCATCCCCGCGGCCGAGAGGAGTTATTCGGTCCGAGGCGCCGCGCACTGGCACGCAAGCCAAGGATTCCTCGCAAGACACATCACGGTCGAGTCGGGCGGGTCTTTTCAGGCGAACGTCAAGGGGCTGTTCGGCAACCTCTGGGTTTCGCCCGATTCTGGTTTCGATGGCGGCGGCTGCGCCTACTTCCGCGGCACGCGGCACACGTTCCTGCGCAACGGCGACCCACGCCCGCTCGGTGAGCCGATTCGATGGTCCGATCTACAAGCCAAATCGCTGGCCCGCAAGTGGGTCCTCCGCAAAGACGACCCCGAGGCCTCCATGGAGATCATCGGCGGCGCGGGCTCCGGCGACGAAACGCACGTGCAGCGAGGGCGGCTGATCGTCGGCCAAGGCAGCACGGTGCTGATCGGTCCCCGCTGCTGCCAGACCGTGGGGCCTGAGGCCGTGCTCCAGCTCCAAGCCGGGGCGGTGTTCGCCAAGAACGCCAACCAGCCGCACAAGCAGGACATGCTGGTCCGCGGCCGCCTACAGGCCGGCTCCCCCGAGCGCCCGATCGCCGAGGACTGCTACGTGGGCCTGTCCTTCAAGGACCACGAAAGACTCTTTGCCAGCGACATGTGGCGGCAGCGGGGTGAGTATCTGGGGCTGGAAATCTGGCCGGGCGCCGAAGTCCGCGTGCACAGCACCGATCCGGCCCGGGCGCGACTCGTGTTCCAGTACCACGGCAAAGATGGGTTCGGCGACACCGGGGCCCCGCCGAAGGAGGGCGAGCCCGGCTACGAAGCCTACCTGGCGATCCCCCGGCAAATTGATATCACTATCTGGGCCGGGGCGGATGTCGAGTTCGACGGCGTGGTGTTCCACGACGTGCGAAAGGGTGGTATGCGCCTTCAAGATCCCGGTATGCGGGACAAATGGAAGCACGTCTTCTACGGTGAGAGGAACGCCGGCCCGCCCGAGGTGCTGCTGGCGCAATACACGCCGTCCGAGGAGCGTCGCCGGGAAGTTGCCGAGCAAAGCGGGCCCGACGGATCGGCCGATCGGTTCTTCGGCGTTCCTCTCTTCGTACGCGACAGTCAGCCGACGTGGGAGGCCCGCGTGCAGCCCGCCGGCGGCCAGTTCCCCGCGGGCCAGGCCGTCTCGGTCTCCCTCGGAATTGCCACGAACCAGGAGACGCTTGAAGATGTCGAGCTGCGCTACACGCTCGACGGAAGTGACCCGACGGCCGAATCGACGCGCTACACCGGTCCGTTTGTGCTGACCGAATCGGCGGTGGTCAAGGCCCGGTGTTTCCGCGATGGCGAAGCCTTGCGCGGCGATCCGGCCGAGGCTACGTTCGAGTTCATCGTGCCGCGCGAACCCGACGAACCGGGTCCTACGAAGGCGGGGCTGCGCTGCCGGCACTATCGCGGCTCATGGCGGCACCAGCCCGATTTCGACAAGGACCAGCCGCTCTTCAATGGTATCGTTCATAATATCAGCCCGGAATTGCGTCCGGACGATAGTGAGACGGTCGTGCTGTTGGCGGGTTACCTCCAGGCGCCCCGCCGCGGGGTCTATCGCTTCTTCCCCAGCCCGCCCAATAGCGGCCGGGTGTCGATCGGCGATCGCGTCGTCTGGAATCCCAACCCCCTTGATCCAAGGCGCCACAGGCACGAACTGGTGGTCTTGGCGCCCGGCAAGCACCGCTTTGAAGTGGCGTACTTCTTCGGCGAAGGGGTCGACGAAGGCGAGCTGGGACTGGAGTGGGAAGGACCGGGCATGGCGAGGCAGCCGATCCCGGCTTTAGCGCTGAGCCACTGATTGGGAGGCATGCGATATGAG
>CAYXPN010000484.1:0-2519 GCA_964467075.1 uncultured Planctomycetaceae bacterium | reverse complement strand
GTCGGCCAGGGGCCGGAAAAGCAGATGCTCCAGGATCGCGCCCGCGGGCTCGGATTGGAGCATGTCCTGTTCCTGCCGCCGGTGCCCAAAGGGGCGATCCCCGCCCTGTTGGCGGCCATGGACGCGCTGTACCTGGGCTGGAACAACGAACCGGTGTACCGCTTCGGCATTTGCCCGAACAAGCTGATGGACTACATGATGGCCGCCCGCCCGATCGTCCATGCGGTGGCTGCGGGCAACGATCCGGTGGTTGAGAGCGGCTGCGGCATTTCCTGCGCGCCGGAAGACCCTGCGGCCAGTGCAGGGGCCATCCGTGAGATAGCGCACCGGCCGCGGGAAGAACGGGAGGCCATGGGCCGCCGCGGCCGGGAATACGTCCTGCAACACCACAACTACCGCATCCTGGCCCGTCGTTTCCTGGAGGCTCTGGCATGAGCCGTTGAGCCGAGACCTGTGAAAACACCAGGGCGGGCTTCGGGAGAGAGACGGGGAACCTGTCTCGGGCGCAGCCACGTGATCCGCCTTTCAACGTGAGGACCGGACTTTGGACGAAACAGGTTATCGTATCGAGCCTTTGGCAGCGGGACATCTCGGTGCCATAGCCCGCGTCCATCGGCGGGTTTTTCCCGGATATTTTCTGAGTAATCTTGGCGAAGGGTTTCTCCGGCTCCACTACGAGGATTTTCTCGTGTGCCCTCTGGCTTTCGGCTTTGTAGCCGTTGATGCGCAAGCAGGTGAAGTGGTCGGGGCGGTCCTGGGGACGATGGACGCGCAAGCGCTGCGTCGAGTGGTGACCCGGCGACACGCAGGCCGCAAGTTGCTGCTTGCGCTCGGCCGTTTGTGCTGCTCGCCGCGCCTCTGGGGCCAAGTGGCGATTCGTATTGCACGGATGCTTGGTACGCATCTGCGGCGTTTGTGGGGAGCTTCCGCGCCCGGAGTGCCGTCCGGCCGTCAAGACGCCAAGGCCCGGTTGGTTTCGATCGGTGTGACGCCCGAAGTCCGTGGACGGGGCGCGGCGACGGCGTTGATGCGGGCCTTGGAACAGGAGGTCGTCCGACGCGGCGCCGACCGCGTAGGGCTTTCAGTTTTTGCCGACAACGCCCGAGCCATCCGGTTTTACGAGAAGACGGGATGGGAGCTGGCGGCGACCCGCCGCGGAGTGGTAGTTTTCGAAAAGCAGTTGCGCGCGTCCACCTGAAACAGATTCGTTGGCGGGAGGCCGATCTGTTGTTGCCGGGTTTTCGAGTGGAACGCTGGCCGTTCACCCTGCTGCCGCGGCTCACGCCGCTGGCGGCACCGTGGTCGTGGATGGTTTGCCACCTGATCGGCCGGCTGCGCCCGCTGTGTACGCATTACCTGGGAACAGTTCACAAAACGCCGCCGGGATAAGCCGGTCGGTCACAACGTAAGGTTTGTGAGCAGCCGCACAGCAGAGCCCCGGCCCGGAACCGATTGCCGTCGGAAGAAAGCTACGGTCAACCCAATCCGCCCGGTGAAGCGTCGAGAAACATGAAGCGCGTCTTTGACATCGTCGTAGCCGCCGCGGCCCTGGTGGTGCTCAGCCCGCTGCTGCTGCTGGCGGCGCTGGCCGTCAAGCTCACCTCGCCCGGGCCCGTGTTCTTCCGCCAGCAGCGCATGGGGCGCGGCTTCCAGCCGTTTTGGATTCTCAAGTTCCGCACCATGGTGCCGGACGCGCCGCGTCTGGGCGGCCCGATCACCTGCGGTGAGGACCCGCGGGTCACGCGCATCGGCCGCATCCTGCGCAAGACCAAGCTCGACGAGCTGCCGCAATTGATCAACGTGCTCAAGGGCGAGATGAGCATGGTGGGCCCGCGACCCGAAGTGCCGCAATATGTGGAGCTGTTCCGCACGGACTACGAAGAGATTCTGCGCGTCCGTCCGGGGATCACCGACCTGGCCTCGATCAAGTATCGCCACGAGTCGACGATCCTGGGCGCCGCGGCCGACCCCGAGCGCGAGTACCGCGAGCGCGTGCTGCCCGAGAAGATCGAGCTGGCCAGGCAGTACGTGCGCCGGGCCTCGGTGCTCTATGACCTCAGCGTGCTGGCCAGGACCATCCTCAGACTTGCAGGCGACGTGTTCCGGCACAAGCCGCGACCGGCCGCGGCCGCGGCTCACGCGCGTCCGTCCGGCGCGGCAGGACGACATGCGCAGGGAGCCCCGGCAGAGGACGATCAGGCAAGAGAATGCCCGGCAGAACAGGAGCGACCCGAAGCATGACCCAGAGCCGACGCGCAGGCGAGTTCTTCGACGAATTCGCCGAACGCTTCGACACGTTTTACGAGGGGCGGCGGAGCCGCTTCATGCAGTGGGTCGACCGCACCTTCCGGCGCGACATGTACATCCGCTTTCAGCGTACTTTCGAGCAGTTCGGCGACTTGCAGGGAAAGACGGTCGTGGATATCGGCTGCGGTTCGGGGGCCTACGTGATCGAGGCGTTGCACCGGGGGGCGGCCCGGGTGGTGGCCCTTGATCCGGCGCCCGGCATGCTCGAACTC
>CAYXPN010000483.1:0-2544 GCA_964467075.1 uncultured Planctomycetaceae bacterium | reverse complement strand
CAGACCCACCATTTTGCCTTGTCGGTGGGTCTCGCTATCGCTCGACCCACCCTACGGTCCCGCCCCTTCCGAGGATAGCCCGAAACAGTGGCGCCCACGAATTGCGCACGGTGATTTAGTTGTCCTGCGCCCCCGACTTCGGCGGATTCTCGGCTGATTTTGCCTCTCTTGCCTTCCTGGCTTCTTCGCGTAGTTGCTCGACGCGCTTGAGCTGCTCGGGACTCAGCACGGCCTGGACCTTGGCGTCCTGTTGGGCGATCAGTGCCTCGAGCTGCGCGCGGAGCTCGGCGATCTTCGGCGCATATTCGGCCTGGATCTGGTAGATCGCCTGACGTTGCTCTTCTGTGACCACTTGGCGGTAGTAGGCCGGCAGTCGGCCGCGAAACGGTTTCTGGGCCGAGGGCTCGGCCGCGGCCGGAGACTGAGCCGCGGCCGGAGCTTCGTCCTGGGCCGCGGGCGCGGGGGAGACCTCGGCTGCGGCTTGTTCCTGCGTGCCCGATTCCGCGCCGTGTACGGCCCACTCGGCAAACGCCCCGAGGCCTACCGCCAGCCCTGTGACCAACACCCAGACCATCCGCGTCGGTGCATCCAGACAGTGCGTTCGCATGGTGCTGCTCCTTCCCAAATCGTGGAACCCGATACCTCCAAGAAAAAGAAACGTCGCTGTGGTTGCTGCCCCAGGAAGCCCGTGTCTGGCGGCCATCGACCGCCGGGCATCCGGGATCGTGCAAGGCTATTCAGCCACGTGCGGTCTGCCTGCCAAGGCTGGCTGGGAAAACGCTGTCGCGCGCTTCTGCAACTCCCGCAGGGATAAACCTCGCGGCTCCTTTCCGACTTCCGGCGGTCCGGGGCTTCGCTGCGCTCCAGCCCCGGCCACCCGACCTCCGACTTCCCGCCTCGGTTGCCGCCGCAAGGCCCCATCCGGCCTACAGCACCTTGGTCATCCCGGGGATGGCCACCGGATACTTGCCGTCCGCACCCGGCAGCGTGGGCGGGTCCGCGTCCCAGGCGTAGCGCTCGGGGGCCAATACCTGGTTCGAGTTCCAGGCATCCTCCCAACTGATGCGCTGGCCGCTGTAGTTGACCATCCGGCCCAGGATCGAGAGCATCGTGCTGCGGGCCATGCTCAGGCTGTCGTTGATCGGCTCCCCTTTGCGCATGCCCGCGAACATCTCCTGAAAGCAGCCCACTTCGTAGGGCACGGTTTCCGGCCCGGATTGCCAGGCATTGGGCCCCTCGATGATGAACTTCGCCTGGCTCGGCGCGCTGAGCCGGCCGCGCGAGCCGAGCACCAACAGCGACCAGTCGTTCCAGCAACCCGACTGCTGGCGGCAGAAGCCGTAGGCCCGCGTGGTCGGCCCGTATTCATAGACCACCGCATGATGGTCGTAGATGTCGCCGAATTTCGGGTCCACGCGCACCTGCCGGCCGCCGAAGCCCCAAGCGCACTGGGGCGGCTCGTCGCGCATCACCCAGGCCGTGGCATCCATCGCGTGGACGTGCTGTTCCACGTTGTGGTCGCCCGAAAGCCAGGTGAAGTAATACCAGTTGCGCATCTGGAACTCCATCTCCGACCAGTCGGGCCGGCGCCCGCGGTGCCACAGCGAGCCGGTGTTGAAATTGCCGTGGATGGTGATGATCTCGCCGATCGCACCGTCGTGCAGGCGCTTCATGGCCTCGCGTGCGGCTTGGCGATATCGCGTTTCAAAACCGCTGACAAAGCTGAGCTTCTTCTGGCGGGCCTTCTCGCCCGCGGCCAGCAGGCGGCGCACCCCCGGCGCATCGACGGCCATGGGCTTCTCGGCGAACACGTGGACGCCGGCCTCCACACAGGCCTCGGCATGGATGGGCCGGAAATGGGGCGGCTCGGCCAGGATGGCCACGTCCACGCCGCCGGCCAGCAGACGCCGGTAGCCGTCGAAGCCGTCGAAGCAATGGTCGTCGTCCACGATCACTTGCTCGGGTTTGCGCTTCTTGAGCGCCTGGCGGGTGGTGTTCATCCGGTCGGCAAATGCGTCGGCCACCGCGACCAGGCGCGCGCCCGTGTCGGCCGACAGCGCGCTGACCACGGCTCCCGCCCCCCGGCCGCCGCAGCCGATCAACCCGATCCGAATGGCGTCGCTCCCCGCGGCATGAGCGGCGCGGGCCGCACTCAGCGTGCCGACCGCGGTAGTGCCGGCCAGCACGGCCGAACGAACCAGGAACTCGCGGCGCGAGGGCCGCTGGGCGCTGTGTGTCTGGTGCTCTCTGGACATGGCAGGGCCTTTCTCTATGGTTTGCACGAAGGGAAAATGGCGTGTGGGTCTCTGTGGCTCTTGGTGGTGCAGCCGGCCGGCGGCCAGCGCCAGCTCGGCGCCCTCAGAGTCTAGAACCCCCCCGCGCGTGTGTCAACAAATCGGCCCCCGGCCTCCTGCGGGCAGCCCTCGTTGTGGAGCGCTCTCCCGACCGCTCCACCCAAGCCGACCGCAGGGCTGCCGAAAACCGTATCCGCTTAGGACTTGTAAAGGAATTGTTTGCCGAATTCGATGCGCAGCCCCGGGTGGC
>CAYXPN010000482.1:0-2563 GCA_964467075.1 uncultured Planctomycetaceae bacterium | reverse complement strand
GTTAACCGGTGCTTGTCGCCGAACCACCGGCCGAGCCAGCCGATCACCTCGGGCAACGTCCCGAACTGGAGAACCGGGGGGCTGAGCTCCTGGGTGAGGTTTCGTGCGGTGCTCAGGCACTCGCCGAGCAGCTCGTCGATTCGCTCGACGTGTTGCTCGATCTCCTCCCGCGGCCCCTCGACCACCACCGGCAGGCGGAGCCTGGCGCCCAGTAATAACTGCTGCAAGTCGTCGTGCAGGAGCCTGGCCAGGCGCGTGCGCTCGCGGTGCTCGGCCTCGCTCAGCTCCGCGGCCAGCCGGCGGAGGTCGCGGGCGCGGCGCTCGGCCACCGCGGCTCGCTCGGCCACCCTCGCTTCGAGCGTTTCGTTCAGGTGCCTCAGTGCCTCCTCGGCCTGCTTGCGATCGGTGATGTCCTGCGTGATGCCGAAGCCACCCAACAGCGTGCCCGCCTCGTCAAACTCGAGATATGCCTTCTCTCGCACCCATCGGGTCGCCCCAGCCACCACAATGCGGTGCTCGATGTCGTAGGGCTCACCGCGCAGGCCCGCCTTCCACATGGTGTCCACATACTGGCGGTCGTCGGGATGAACGATGCCCAGGAACGTCTCGTAGGTCAGCGGTGCTCCGACCGGAATACCGAAGATGCGATAGTTCTCGTCGGACCAGGTCAGCACGTTGCGCCGCACGTCCATGCGCCAGCTCCCGATCTGTCCCACGGCTTGCGCCCGGCTGAGGTCCAGCTCGCGTTGACGCAACGTCTGTTCAAGCTGTTTGCGCGCCGTGATGTTGTAACCATACAGGTTGACGTAGTCCTGGCCGGGCGGGCGCGCGGCGCTGAACAAAAACGTTTGTCCGCCGTCCACCGCAATCTCTGCCTCGACCGGACCGTGCTGCGCCGCGGCAGCCGCCACCAGGTCCAGCAGCGATCGGGGCACCGGCTGATCGGCATCGCAGCCCATGGCTTGCAGCATTCTGCGGCTCTCCAGGTTGGCGAACAGTAGTCTGCCGCCGGGGTGTACCCGCAGCACCGGGTTGGGGTTGTCCTGCGGGAAGGAGGCCACTCGGCGCACTTCCTCCTCAGCCTGCCGGCGCGCGGCCAGCTCGTCGCGCACCTGGTACTGGCGCCGCCGCGCCCCGAGGGCCGTTCGCACGGCGCTCACCAGGATAGGGACGCGCAGGGGACGTTCGAGCAAGGTCACGTGGCCGGTCCCCTCGATGCGCTGCAGCAGATGCCAGGCGTCGTCGCCCCCGCGCGCCTGCGAGGTCATCAGCAAGAGCGGAAGATCGGACCACGCCGGCTGCCCGGCCAGCACCCCGGCCAGCCGGGACCAGTTCTCGTCCGAAAGGCCCTCCTCGGCCACCAGCGCCGCCGCGGCGCCGCGGGCGATCTCGGCGCACAAGTGCTCACCGTCCGCGCAGCGCTCGGTCTCGAAGCCCGCCTCGCCCAGCACCCGGCAGACCTCCGCGGCGTCGCGCCCGAACGGCGCCAGCACGAGCACCCGATGTTCAACCGAGTGGGCGGCGCCGGTCGCTTTAACAGGCTCAGCGCTGCTCGTGGTCTCGGACATCGGGCAGTCCTTCTCCGGTGAAACGGGGCGTGCCGGTCAACAACCGAATCTCCGAGAGCGAGTCGATCACCAGGCGCTGCGGGTCATTTTCTTCGATCACCGCCAGCAGGGCCTCGATCGTCCTGGGCAGCTCGACCTCGGCCGGATGGAAGACCGACTGCTGGATTTCCTCGCCGAAGCACTCCCGGGCGTCGTGGTAATGGACGGTCACGCCGTCGAGGGTCCAGCCGTGGGATCGGACAGCCTGGCGGATTTCCTCCTCGTTCTCGCAAGTCGTCAGATAGAGGACCCGCTCGCCCTGGGCGGCCCCGGCCATGCAAAACTGGAGACCGAGCGTGGTCTTTCCGGAGCCGGGGTCCCCCTGAACGAGGTACGCTTGGTCGCGCGCCAGCCCGCCATCGAGCACCGCGTCGAGCCCCTCAATCCCGGTGGCGGCCCGGGCTTCGTCATGAGGCGGCGGCGACAAGGCACCAGCATCCTGGACGTGCTCCGCAAGGGCCTTTGGATTGTCCCCTATTGCAACCCCCTCCAGCGGCCTTGGCTATACGGGTACGGGGATTCAATGCCGACATTCTACCCGGCTGCGTATGAGAAGTCACCCGGGCTGGGGACGCAGGGGAGAGAAAGGGGTCGGCACCATTTGGCGCGGTGTGGACCCCTTTTTCGCGCCGATGTCCGCTTAGTGGAACAAGAACACCGGCAGCGGCGAGTCGTCGAGCACACGAGAGGTCACCGAGCCGCCCAGGCGCTGGGCCCACCTGGTGGCCAAGGCCGTCGATGCGTGGATTGGGCTGCTGTTGTGGACAGCGACCATGATTCGTGTCGGCATGACGGCTTCTCCGCGTTTGCATTTGGGTTTATCGAGTCCGCAGGGAACAAAGGAGCAATTCGTAACACTTCAGCCGAATGGAGACAGGCGGAGGGGAATGGGGGAAAAAAGGTGACAGGCACCATTTGTGCGAAGCCGGGCACCGACCGCAGGTTGGTCGCGGGCC
>CAYXPN010000481.1:0-2567 GCA_964467075.1 uncultured Planctomycetaceae bacterium | reverse complement strand
GGGGCGACGCATGCGTCGCCCCTGCCGGCGCATACGCGCGCCATGCGCGCATCATGCCCGTAAGACTCTACTCCCTGATCCTGTTCATCCTGTCATCCTGTCCGCCGGATCCCCTCATCCTGTCCACCGCGGACATCACTCCAGCGGCACACTGAGCCCGTCCCAGGCCAGCTCCATTCCTCGCGGCAGCATGGCATTGGTCGCTGCGTGCTCCAGATCGTGCGACATATGGGTGAACAACGTGCGGCGCGCACCAATGCGCCGCGCCATCTCGACCGCCTCCTCAAGATTGAAATGGCTCACGTGCGCGCGCCGCCGCAGGCAATCCAGCACCAGCACGTCCAGCCCTTCGAGCAGCCGCAGGCTCGGCTCGAGAACTCCGTTGGTATCCGTGCAGTAGGCCACGTTGCCGATCCGAAAGCCCAGCACCTCACTCCGCCCGTGGCGCAGCGGCACAGGCACCACCTGCGCGCCGAGCACCTCCACCGGCTGCCGGTCGATCCGCTGCAAGACCATGCGCGGCACCCCGCCCGCTTGATAGTCCCGGGCCACGGGATCGAAGGCATAGTCGAACACCTTGCGGATGCGCTGCTCAACGCGGGCCGCGCAATACACGGGCAGGTCGTGGCCCAGATAGTCGGCAAAGATGCGCAGGTCGTCCAGGCCGAACAGATGGTCGGCGTGTTCGTGGGTGTAGGCCACGGCGTGGATCATGCCGACCCCTTCGCGCAGCAGTTGCAGGCGCAGCTCGGGCGGCGTGTCGATCAGCAGGTTGCCCTGGGGCAATCCCGCCACCACGGCGCAGCGCGTGCGCTGGTTGCGGCGATCGCTGCTGCGGCAGACGGCACACGGGCAGCCGACCACCGGCACGCCGTGCGAGGTGCCGGTGCCCAGGAAGACGAGCTGTCCACGCATCTCACGACTGACCGGAGGGGGCTTCAATGCGGTTTCCTTTGGACTGTGTGGAGCGTGCAACGGGGGCGGCGGATGGCGCGCCGCGGCGCCCCGGTCGGAGCGCCAATCGCGCAGAAGTGCCCACGCCAGGAATGCACGCGAGGAATGGAGGGTTGCGAGGTGAACCATTTTGGCGCGCATCCTTGCACTGCGGCAGGGGTAGCCGCTTGGGCAAGCGAGCACAGACCCCCCCGCGTCGGCACCTGTGGCCTTGCTGCGCCGCCTTGTGGTTTCGCCCGTGCGCCGGTGCTGCCCGCCGAAATCGCCCTACCCCCAAGCTGGCCGGCTGGGTAGAATTCGTGCCGGAAAGCCGGCTGGAGCCATGCTGCCGGGCAGTGCGCAAGTGATTGTTTGGCAACGACTTATGCCATGGCGGCACCAGCCGGCCAGCGGGCACTCCCACCGAAAGTGGTACGCGCATGCTCCGATATCTCACCGCGGGCGAATCACACGGCAAGGCCATCCTGGCGCTGATCGATGGGTTTCCGGCCGGGGTGCGCCTGGAGGCCGACCCGATCGACGCTGAGCTGCGCCGCCGCCAGGGAGGCTACGGCCGCGGCGGGCGCCAGAAGCTGGAGGCCGACCGCGTCGATGTACTCAGCGGCACCTGGCAGGGTATCACCCTGGGCAGTCCCATCGCCCTGATGGTGGTCAACCAGGACTACAAGATCGAGGCCATGAAGGAGCTCGGTCGACCGCGGCCCGGCCACGGCGACCTGGCCGGCGCGATCAAGTATCTCGGCCCGATCCGGGCGGTGCTCGAAAGGGCCAGTGCGCGCGAGACCGTGGGCCGGGTGGCTGCCGGGGCCCTGGCCAGGCAACTGCTCGCGCCGCTGGGCATCGGCGTGCTGGGCTACGTGGTCCAGGCAGGCCCGATCGAGGTGCCGTCCCGCTCCGGGCCGCTCGAGGAGCTGCGCCGCTTGCGCGACCAGAGCGAGCTGTACACGCTGGACCCGGAGCGCGACGGCGAGATCAAGCGACTCATCGACCAGGCACGCAAAGACGGCAACACCCTGGGCGGCGTGGTCGAGGTGAGGGTCGAGGGCGTGCCCTTCGGACTGGGCACCCACACCCAGTGGGACAAGCGCCTCGACGGGCGCATCGCCCAGGCGGTGATGGCCGTCCAGGCAATCAAGGGTGTGGAGATCGGCATGGGCTTTGAGATGACCCGCCACCCCGGGTCCGAGGTCCACGATCCGATCCTCTACGACCCGGCCCGGGCCGACAGCACCACGCTCGGCTTCGTGCGCCCCACGAACAACGCCGGCGGGCTGGAAGCGGGCATGAGCAACTCGCAGCCGATCGTCATCCGCGCGGCCAAGAAGCCGATCAGCACGCTGGCCCGGCCCTTGGAATCCGTGAGCCTCGAAACGCTCGAGCCCGAGGCCGCTTCCTACGAGCGAAGCGACGTGTGTGCCGTGGCCGCGGCAAGCTGCATCCTGGAGAACGTGGTGGCCTTTGAGATTGCCCGAGCGGTGGTCGACAAATTCGGCGGCGACAGTCTCCAGGAAATCCAGGCCCGCTGGAAGCTGTTTTACGAGCTGGCGGCCCGGCGCGTGCGCGGCGGCGGCGCGGTGAGGGGGTGACGGGGTGAGGGGGTGAGGGGGTGAGGG
>CAYXPN010000480.1:0-2583 GCA_964467075.1 uncultured Planctomycetaceae bacterium | reverse complement strand
GTGGGTCAAGCCGTAGGCGCAGACCCACCATTTTGCCTTGCCGGTGGGTCTCGCTGTCGCTCGACCCACCCTACAGTGCCGGCCCTTCCGAGGATGGCGCGAAACGGCGGCGCCCACGAATTGCGCACGGTGATTTAGTATCGCTGGCCCCGGCTACACAAGAAGTGTAGCCCGGAGACCGCGCGACACGCACGCGAGTCGCTACAGCAAATGTAGCTTTTTCCCCGCGGGCCGGCGGTTTGGCGCGGCCGGCAACCCGGTCCCGGTGGCGCACCGTGTGTGCGTCTGGATTGTAGGTGGGAAATCCGCTGCCCAGTCAAATCCACCGACTTTCTCTCTCTATTCTTGCGAGCACCGCGAACCGGCGAGCCGGGCGCCTCAGCGCCCGGTTGGCTCGGAAGCGCCGGTTGCGCCAGATCCGACGATGGTCAACCGCCGGCTCACGCCGACGGCTCGCCACAGCACGCCTACCTACAAAACTGGCGCACACACTGACGCAGCCCCCGGTCGATCCCTATAATTGGCGCATGGCCCCCCCGGAGCGGGCCTCTGGTTGGAGACCAGGGAGCATGGCCGCACAAACGGCACATCCCGAGAACGCGAAGGTCCGCGTCGGTGCGGTGCGCTATCTGAACGCAAGACCGCTGATCTATGGGCTGGCCGAGCGGGCGGGCCGGATCGAGCTGAGCATGGACGTGCCCAGCCGTCTGGCCGCGAACCTTGAGGCAGGGCGATTGGACGTGGCGCTGATCCCGGCCGTGGAGTATTTCGCCCGGCCCGATCAGGTGGTCGTGACCGACGCGTGCGTGACGTGCCACGGTCCGGTGCGCAGCGTGAAGCTCTACTGCCGCGTGCCGCCTGCGCAGATCCGCACGCTGGCGCTGGACGAGGGCTCGCGCACCAGTGCCGCGCTGACGCGGATTCTGCTCAAGGAGCATTATGGCATCGAGCCCGAGGTGCAGCGCCTGCCGCTGGGCGTGCCGGTCGAGCAGTCGCCGTCCGACGCCGCCATGCTGGTCGGCGATCGGGGGATGCACCCCGCGGCCGGGTGCTTCGAGACCGTTTGGGACCTGGGCGAGCTTTGGCACCAGTGGACCGGCCTGCCCTTTGTGTTTGCCCTGTGGGTCGCCCGTGCGGATGCGGCGCTGTGCGGGGTGGATGCCCACCTGGCCCGGGCACGCGATGAAGGGCTGTGCCATCTGCCCGAGATCGCCCGAGGTGCCGCTCCGGAGGTCGGGTTGCCGGCCGAGGAGTGTCTGGCCTACCTGCGCGAGAACATCCGCTTCCGCCTGGGGCCGCGCGAGCGCGAGGGGCTCGAACGCTTCTACGGCCTGGCGGTCGAACACGGCCTGGCACCGCGGGGAAGGGAGCTGGTCTTCTATGGCCGCGGCGGCGAGCGTTGATCGACTGTTGGAGCAGGCGTCGGCCGGAAAGCGCCTCACGCCCGAGGAGGGACTCCAGTTGCTCCTCAGTCCCGGCCTGGCGAAGCTGGCCCGGGCCGCGGACGTGGTGGCGTGCCGCCTTCATCCCGAACCGTTCCGCACCTACCACATCGACCGGAACGTCAACTACACGAACATCTGTGTGAGCGGGTGCAGCTTCTGCGCCTTTTCCCGACCGCCCGGCCATGCCGACGGCTACGTGATCAGCCGCGAGGCCCTCTATCGCAAGGTGGAAGAGACGATCGCCCTGGGCGGCGAGCAGATTCTGCTGCAAGGCGGCATGCACCCGGAGCTGCCGCTCAAGTGGTACGAGGCCCTGCTCGGCGATTTGAAAGCCCGCTTCCCCCAGATCAACGTCCACGGCTTCAGTCCGCCCGAGGTCTTCCATCTGGCCGGCATCTCGGGCCTGAGTGTCGAGCAGGTGCTCAGCCGGCTGAAGGCGGCCGGACTGGGCAGCCTGCCCGGCGGAGGGGCGGAAATCCTGGTCGATCGCGTGCGCAAGGAGTTGAGCCCCTGCAAGGTCTCGGCCGACCAGTGGCTGGAGGTCTGTCGCACGTGGCACCGGCTGGGCGGCAAGGGCTCGGCCACCATGATGTTCGGCCACGTCGAAACGCCGGCCGAACGCATCGAGCACCTGGATCGATTGCGCCGCCTGCAAGCCGAGACCGGCGGCTTCACGGCCTTTATCTGCTGGAGCTTCCAGCCGGCCAATACCCGGCTGGACCATCTGCCCAAGCACGGGGCCTTCGACTATCTCAAGACCCTGGCCGTCAGCCGGCTGTATCTCGACAACTTCGCCAATCTCCAGGCCAGTTGGGTTACCCAGGGGATGAAGGTCGGCCAGATGGCCCTGCGCTTCGGGGCCAACGACCTGGGCAGCCTGATGATCGAGGAGAACGTGGTGGCTGCCGCGGGCACACACTTCCGCACCACCGAGGCCGAGCTGCGCCGGATCATCCGCCAGGCCGGCTTCGAGCCGCGGCGGCGAAACGTGTTCTACGAGCTGATCGAGCCTGCGCGGGCCACTGCTCGTCGCGTGGATCGCGCGCACTGACCGCACAGTAACACTTCAGCCGTCTGAAGTTGGAACTGCCGAAAGCAGCAAGCGGCTGATCGAGCAAATCGTAACTCTTCAGCCACC
>CAYXPN010000479.1:0-2614 GCA_964467075.1 uncultured Planctomycetaceae bacterium | reverse complement strand
GGGCGGCAGATCGACCACAGCACGCTGAGCGGGTTCCGCCAGCGTTTTGCCGCGCGGCCGGACACCCGCTGGAAAATGATTGACCTCCGACCGACCTTCCTCAGACAATGGGTGGACCCTCCGCCGAAGCGCTCGCCGGGCCCCGCGGCGAGCGCGCGACGGGCGTTCGGCTCGCCCCGGCCCGCCGGGGGCGATCGGGGACGGGATTGCACGGTGTTTGCGGACAGGATTACAGGATGAGCAGGATGTGGGGCGCTCGCCCCGGCCCGCCGGGGGCGATCGGGGACGGGATTGCACGGTGTTTGCGCACAGGATTACAGGATGAGCAGGATGTGGGGCGCTCGCCCCGGCCCGCCGGGGTTTGCTTGACCGAGGACACTGCGAAACCGGAGGACATTGCCATGTGGGAAGTCACGCGACGCGATTTTCTGCGCGCCGGAGCGGTCGCTGCCGCGGCCGCGCTCACCACACAGTGGAAGGCGGCCTTTGCCCTGGCCCAGGCTCCCCTGGGCGAGCGACCCGAGCGGGCCGAGGGCGTGGAAGTGCTCCACCCCCGGGGCCGTGTGCCCCTGTCGTTTTTCATCGACGACTCGACCTGCCTGGTGAACATGGGCTACTTCTGCATGCCGCAGTTTGCCGAGGCATGGCCCGACCGCGAAATCTACAAGAAACCCTGGAAGACCTGGCCGCGGGAAATCCCCGATGCGTTCGTGCGCCGCTTCGCCGAGTTTTGTGCCGCGCACGGGGTGAAGGGCAAGTACAGCCTGGTGCCCTACCCCTGCCTGGTGGGCTGGCTCGACCGCGAGCTGCCCGGCTGGTCGCGCAGGGAGCTGCTCGACAGCCTGAAGCTCGTGCGCGAGCTGATGTTGCCCAACTGGGACATCCATCCGGAGATGATCACGCACACGCGGGTGATCGACCTGAAGACCGGCCGCCCGTTCGAGGAGATCAGCTCAGCCACCATGGAGAACTCCTATCCGCGCACGCCGAAAAGCGTGGACGAGCTGGCCGCCTACCTGGCCTATGCCCTGAGGATTCTGAAGAACTGCGATCTGCCCTGCGAAGGGATCACCACGCCGGGCGGATTCGGCAACCTGGTCAAGTCGGAGCTGTCGCTGGCCGTGCAGGAGGCGGTCTCCAACGTGTACGGCACCGAGATACCGCACTACTTCAAGTACGTTTCCGGCGGCAATGAGAGCACCGAGCCGAAGCTCGAACACGTCAGCGGCCTCGGGGGCGACGACCTGCGGGTGACCGTCAACCTGCCGGCCGGCACCGGCGACTGGTTCGGCGGCTGGGATGGCGACCGCCAGCCCGAGGGCTTCCGCTACGCCAACCAGGACGCCACCGAGGGGCGCATGGTCGAGCTGATCGAACGGGGCGATCCCGCGGTGATGCTCTGCCACTGGCCGGGGCTCTACTCCCACGGCAGCGAAGAGGGCTTCAAACAGTTCCAGCAGGTGATCCTCGCGCTGGAGGGCCGGTTTCGCGAGCGGACCATCTGGATGAAGATCAGCGAGATGGCACGCTACTGGGCCGCCAAGGGACTGACGCGCATCGGGCGCAACGGCGCCGCGGTGGCGCTTGCGGCCCCGTTTGCCAGCCCGGACTTCACGCTGCGCATCTCGGCTTTGCCCGAGCAAGGCCCAATCGCCGGGCAGCCCCGGCTGATTCACAACGGCAAGCCCACGCCGCTTCGAAAGGTCGCCCGGCCGGCCGATCTCGCCAGCGGCACTTGGCGCGTGGACAAAGACGCGGTGGTGGTCTGCTTCGACCTGCCGAAGGGTACGTCGACGATCGAGTGCAAGTGAGGCACTCCGGAGGTAGGCGTCCCGCGATCGTACGTAGCGACCTGTGCTCGGCCGAGAAGTCCTGCAGGGCCTTGAGCTGACCGCTGGCCCCGAAGGGGCCAAGGAATGTAGCCGGGCGGCGCAAGCCCCCGGCAGGTGGTCGCGAGTGCGAGCCCCAAGCCCCGAAGCTCCGGACATATGTCTGGAAGGTAGGGGCAGCGGATGATCAGCGCGAGCACGACCCAGAGCCGTAGGGTGCGCTGTGCGCACCACGACTGTTCGGGTGCTCGCAGAGCCGTAGCACCACGACTGTTCTGGTGCTCGCAGAGCACCCTACGGTACTGGCCCGGCTGGAGATCAGCGGATCGTGGTGCATGCCCGTGCCGTAGACCGTCAGGTCCCGCTGGCGGCAAAGCGTATGGTCCACCGCCAACTCGATGATCCCCGTAGGCGCGAAGATCGCCACCAGCAGCCTGGCCAAGATGCCGCAGAGTGTGTCCAGGGACCAGCGTGCCTGGCTGAAGAAACGATGGCAGCGACTGTGGTGTCCCCTGCGGGTGGAGCCGCTGGACCAGATCAACTCGGTCACAAAGCCGCGGCGATGGGAGAGGACCCATCGCGTCATGAGGCAAAGGAAGAGCTGAAAACTCGGCTGAGTGAAGACGCAGCGGAACTCGGATAGCAACGTCATGAAGGATGCGGTACACTGCATGTCCGGCCTCCTTGCCGTGTGACTCCCCCTTCGGGATCAACGACCTTATAGGGTAGCGTCTTGCGCCGTAAGATGCGCGCGTGGTGCGCGCATCTTTGGCGTAGGGGCGACG
>CAYXPN010000478.1:0-2696 GCA_964467075.1 uncultured Planctomycetaceae bacterium | reverse complement strand
CCCGTGTGAAACTCAAACGACTGTACCCGACACTTTAAGTGCGACGCAGTACTAGGGCGGAGATCGGCAAAGGTTGCACAGTCGAGGCTGGAAGGAAAAGGTGAAAGGCACCATTTGTGCGAAGCCGGGCACCGACCGCAGGTTGGTCGCCGGCCGTCCAAAGGCAAATGGTGCCTGTCACCTTTTTCCACGCCCGCGGTCAGCACGGTCTGGTCCCGCCGTGCCGTAGAGCCGACGCATGCGTCGCCCCCTGCCGGCGCGATGCGTTCGATGCGCGTGGCCGAAACAGGCGCGCCCTTGTGCGGGCGCGCCGGCCGCCAGCTTGCTCATCTGCTCCGCGCTTGCAGCACGTGCCGCTCTTTGGCGTTCAGAGAGGATCGGCGGCCGACGGATCGAGCGCCTCGGGATGGAACACCTCGTGGCAGTCGTCGCAACTCTGGGCCAGGCGCTGCATGGCCGCCTCGGTGGCCTCACGATCCTGTGCGCGGATGCCCGCGCCCACCGCACCGGCTGCATCGCGCATCTGGATGCAGAACTGCCGCCACTGCTCGGCCTGCTCGTCGTTCTGGGCTTCGCTGGTATCGGCCAGCGAGGCCTGGGCGATGGCGGCCAGCACCGCGGTGAAGCCTGCGCTCTGCTTGGCCCTCGACTCGAAGCGCGAGCCGGCCGTGTAGCGCTTCAGGCTGGTATTGACCAGGGGCACCTCTTTCATCAAGTGTTCCAGCGAGGCCACCGGCTCCCATTTCAGCTCACCGGGAGGATCGGTTTGCGAGGCCACCGCCTCCTTGACCGCAGCCAGGGCCTGAGTGGCCGCTGCATAGTCGCCGGCTTCGGCCAATTGCTGCGCTGCCTTGATGATCGCCGCAGCATTGGCGCGGTGGGGATTGTCCTCGTCGTGCAGGGCCAGGGCCAGGGCGATCACCGCCAGGGTGCTCGCGTCCTGGGCCGCACTCGCCTGGCGATCGGTATACTCCGACTCGCTGACCAGTGTCTTCTCAAGATCCTCGACATACTCCGACAACTGGGCCGTAAGATCTTCGGCCGGCGCAAAGCTGGAGACCGGTGGCGCGTAGGGGTCTGCCGCGGCCGTGCCGCCCGGCTGCTCGGGCGTGGGTTGCTCAGGGGTGGGTTGCTCCGGTGTCGGTTGCTCAGGCGTGGGTTGCTCAGGCGTGGGTTGCTCGGGCGTGGGTTGCTCGGGCGTGGGTTGCTCGGGCGTGGGTTGCTCGGGCGTGGGCTGCTCGGGGGTGGGTTGCTCGGGGGGCCCGGCAGCAGGCGGCTGCGAAGGCGGCGAACAGCCGCACAGGCTCAAACCCACCAGCCCTACGGCCAGCGTGCCACCTATCAGAACCATCAGCCAAGTGCGCCGCAACAAAGCAGTCATCGGGCTCTCCTTCCTCCACGGTATTTGAGTCGGAACCAAATGGCGGGTACATGAACCCTCTAATTTGCCTTGCGCGCAAATCGCTTGTCAAGTGCCCCGTTTCTCGGACTTCCCCGGTCTCCCAGTCCCGAGCGGGCACCGGCGGCCCCTCGCGCCGACGATCAACCCCGGCCCGACACCCCGCCCCTGGCGAGCAGATATCTGCCTGGGAGGACGCCCTTCTGCGAAATGCTTGCCTTTGGCTGCGATGTCGGTTAGTCTCGCACACGGAGGAGACAGCGAGCGGGGCCTGCTGCCTCGTGTGCGCCAGCCGGCCCCAAAGTGACGATCAAAATCATCTCGCCACCACCTCTTGGAAAGATCCAGCCACCACCACCTGGGAAGGGACACGACCATGAGACCTGAGCCAACACAACCAGCCGGAGACGACAAGGGCCGCACTCCTGCCGGCTCGACGGGCCTCTCGGGAACGGGCCAGCCTGCGAACTGCCCGACCGGAATCGGCCGGCGTGACTTCATGCGCGCCGGCATGGCCTTGAGCCTCAGCGCGGCCGGCATGGCCGCCTGGCGCCGCAGCCGGGTATTCGGCGCAGAGGCGACCGGCGAGGACCACCCGCCCGACATGCGACTGGGCGCAAAGGAGCTGGTCGTCCAGCCCGTGCTCATGTACAACATTCCCCAGCGCCGCGAGGGGCGAAGCTGGCGCAGTTGGACCGGCTTGCAGAGCCAGGAGGCCGTGGACAAGGAAGCGGCGCGCATCGAGCGCGAGCTGGCCGAGCTGGCCAAATCCGCGGGCTTCGGCATGCGCGTGTTGCCGCTGGCGCGGGTAACGAACCCGCAGCAGGTCGCCCCGCTGGCCGAGAGCGGGGCCGACGCCGTGCTGGTCTATGCGGCCGACGGCTGGACCAACATCCTGCAGGCCCTGGCCGACTTGGGCAAGTGGATGATGATCTTTGTGCGCTATCGTTCCGGGCCGTACTATCTGTGGCACGAGATCGTCCACTCGCGATTCCTGCGCAGCCACACCGACCAACTGAAACAGCCCAAGGTCGGCGTGGACGACGTGGTGGTCGACGACCAGCAGGAAATCCTCTGGCGGCTCCAGGCGCTCTACGGGCTCAAGAACACGCTGGGGCGGCGCATCGTCTGCATCGGCGGCCCCGGCGGCTGGTCCGCGCCCAGTGCCCCCGAGCTGGCGCGCGAGCGGTTCCAGCTCGACATGCCCACCGTGGCGATCCCCGAACTGAATGCCATGATCGAAGCCGGGCGCAAGAACGAGAAGCTCATGGAGCAGTGCCGCGGCCGGGCAAAGGCC
>CAYXPN010000477.1:0-2734 GCA_964467075.1 uncultured Planctomycetaceae bacterium | reverse complement strand
GCCACGCGCCGGCGGCGCCCGGAAGGGCCCTCGACACGGCCGCGCGCGTCGTAGGCGCGGCCGTCTTCCAGTCGCACGGCCAGTTTGCCGGCAGAGACCGCTTGGAGCACGGTCTGGCGGACGATGGCACCGTCGGGAATCAATCTCAAACCCGGTGCGGAGAGGAAACGCTCGTGGACGGCCTTGGCCGTACAGACACCGGGCTGTTCGGCCAGCGGGGTTGCGCCCGGCAGGATGTTCTTGAGGAACCGGTTGACGTCGATCGAGTCGCCCGGCTGGTAGATCAGCTTGTTGTCGTCCAGAAAACGCTTGAGACTCGCCTGCCCTTTCACTTTCCTGAGGGCCTCTTCGTCGGCCACGAGGTAGCGTTCGTCCAACTGCTTGACCGCCCCGCCCGGCAGCACCACACGATCGAAGGCCCGCCGGGTCTGGATCTGGAACTCGCGGGTCAATGCCGGCATGATCTTCTTGAGTTGTTCGCGCACCAGCCGGCCCGACTCGCCCGAGCGGTGCTCGCGCTCGATGGCCTCGCCGGCCAACAGGCGCTGTGCCCGCTCGATCGCGTTGTTGAGGGCTGAGGAGGTGGCGGTCAGGGCGAAGATGGCATTCTGGAAGCGGCGCGGCATGGGCGCGGCGGAATCACTATCATCAGCATAGGCACAGACGGCTTTGGCCAACTCTTCGGTTTCACACAGGGCGAGCTGTAGGAAGGCCGACTCGGTCACCTGTTTTGCGGAACTGGGCCAGGGGGCCAACTTGAAATTGACGCCCTGGAAATAGCCCTGCGCCTCTGCCAACACGCGGCTGCGCGCGTCTTCGAGCGGGATATCGCTCATCCGCTCCTCGATTTGCTTCAACACATTGGGCTGGTAACGGAGCTGGCAGCCCCGGCCGCTGGGAGTCGGATAGGTATGCCAGCATACGCCCATCAGGCGATCCATGGCCTCGGCCGGTTCGGAGCCGGCCTCATCAGGTGGGAGCACTGCCAAGGCCAGATCGGCGGGCTCCATGCCGCTGTTGGAGTCCAGGGGGATACTCTCCAGCAGCAGAGCAGAGGCGACCCTCTGGTGGACGCCGTGGTCAGCCCCGCCGTCCAGTTCCTTGGCGTGGCCTTTGACGTCGGCTGCAATGGCCGCCTTAAACTCGCGACGGCCGAGCCGATCGAGCAGATCGGCCTGGATGCGCGAGCTGCCCCAGTCGATCTCACCTGCGTTGATCAGTTCGATATCGCGATGGGCTTCGTAAACATCGCGGAGGATTCGGGCGAACAAGCGGAGCACACCGCGGCTCTTCTGGAAGTCCTGCAGGCTCCCGAGGCGATTGCGGGCGGTGTCGAGAAAGCGCGGGTGGAAAGGAAAGCATTCGACGATCCGTTTGGCGTACTCGGCGGTCGCTGCACTGGGCGGGATACTTCCGGGCAGTTCCTGCTGGACCCGTTCATACAAGGCGTGGTAGGTGGCCGAGGTGGCTTGCGCTGCGGACTGGTCAACGCACTGGAACAGGCGGCGGACGATCACCTGGGCGGATTCGTCGCCGATCGGGTCGAAGTCGCTCACCTTGCGGCCGTAGATGTCGTCGAGCTTGGTGGCGGCGGCCTGGAGTGCGGCGCCGAGGGTAGCCGCCTGCGAAGCGTAGGCCACCTGCCCGGCGGGATCGGTAACGATCAACACCGTCTGGGGGCGTTTGCTGACTTCAGAGGTCAACGACGTGAGAAAACCCATCAGGTTACCCTGCCCGCGATCGGAAAGCTTGGCCATGTAGATGACCAGCTCGTCGAGCAGGATCAGCACGGGGCCTTTGGGGAAAGCACGGGCGATCTGCGCGTCGCTGGGTGAGGCTTCCGGGTCGTCGGCCTTTCCCAGGTCTTTGAGTGCCTTTTCCTTGCCAAGCCGGTAGAACAATTCACCCCACAGGCTGTGGACCTTCAGCCTGCCGTGTTCGGCAAACTCGGGGACTCCCGCCTTGCTGGCGTCCACGGCCGCGACGGTCACCTGCTTGGGCCGGCCCGCCGCCGGGAGCAGCTCGGTGCCGAACGACGGGTCACTGATATTGTTGGCCAGGTGCCATAGCGCCATAAGTGTGTGGGTCTTCCCGCCGCCGAACCCTGTGCTCAGCCGGATTGTCGTTCCACCTTCCTTCTTGGCGGCGAGCCGTTCGAAAACGGCTTGGACGATCTTGCAGAGCTGCTTTGCGGGGTGGGTGTTCTGAATGAAGGTCTGCGGATTGCCGTAAACCGGGGGCGCCTTCCCGGCGATCAGATCGCCAAAGTCGGCAGCGAAAATGGTGTCGTCCAGATCGCCCTTCAGCACCTCATCGCGCGGCTGGCACGCAGATAGAATGCCCATATTGTCCCCCTCACGCGGTAGGCCAACTCCAAACCCAGCTGCCGGCATTTGCTGCTGATTCTAGCCGACGCCAGCCGCCCCCTCAAGCCGGGAGGGCCGCTGTGATCGGATAGTAGGTTCCTCGCCGGCCCAAGCTGCCTTTTTTGTGGTCCGGCACGCCGTGCACACGTGGGCTTGCCGCCGAGGCGGGGCGGCCCGGCCTTACGGAGCCAGAACATTTCACCAACCGGCCAGGAAAGAGACTCCCCTTGTTAGCCGCTGGAACGTCTTCTTGTGAGCCGCTACGGCCTCTTGCCCGATGGGCAGCAGGGTGGCCAGCAGACCGCCAATGTCCACCCCACCCAACCCAACTCCTTCTCGCCGGACAAGCAGAGCGCACGCATTCTTCC
>CAYXPN010000476.1:0-2741 GCA_964467075.1 uncultured Planctomycetaceae bacterium | reverse complement strand
GGCCCGGCCGATGGCTGTCAGCCCCGAGTTCTGGACAGGATGACAGGATCGCAGGCTCCCAGGATGAGGGGGGCCCCAGATCACTCGGCCCTGAAAGAGCCGAATACGAAAGCCCAGGGCGAGCTTTAGCGAAGCCCTGGGTGGTTGGCCGGCGCTCGGGCCGCAAGCCCTGAAAGGGCGCGATACCACACACTCAAGCGCAGCGCTGAGTCTCCAGATGGCTGAAGAGTTACAGATTTCCGACTTCCGACCTCCGAGTTCCGACCTCCGACTTCCGCTCTCCGCTTTCGGCTTTCCGCTTCGGAGGGCTCAGGCCACCTGGTACTGCTCCACCTTGGCCCGATCCACCTCCACGCCCAGCCCGGGGCCTTGCGGCACCGGGATCGTGCCGTCGGCCACCTCCAAGGGCTCGAGGAGCAGATGGTCGCGTAACTGGTGGGTCGAACACTCCAGCAGTCCGCCCACCGCCGGGGTGGCCGCCGCCACTTGCAACAGCGCGGCAGTGGCAATGCCCAACGAGGGACCACTGGCCAGCAGCGCTGGGATCGACCCGGCCTCGGCCACGGCCGCACACTTGCGCGCCGCCAGAATGCCGCTCACCCGGTCCACGTCCACCACGACCCACGATCCCGACCCGCAGCGCACGGCCTGGAGCAGGTCGGCTGGACTGCGGATCGGTCGCCAAGCCGCCAGCGGCACGGTGGTTTGTCGTGCCAGCGCCGCCTGGGCCGGTAGCCGGCCGTCGCCAAGCGGATCGATCACGAACTGCGGGCTGTCGGCCTCCAGTTCGGCGCAGAGGTCGCGCGCAGAGTCGGAATCGAATTGCTCGGCCAAATCCAGGCGCAGTTCCGTGCGCCGCCCCACTGCCTGGCGCACTGCTCTCCAGGTGCGCAGGTCGTCATCCAACCGGCCGCAGGAACTGAGCATCTGGAAATGGAAGCCCTGCTCAGCCAGCGACCGGGCGGCGTCGGCTGCCTGGCCGGCCGACAGCACCGGCAGGCGCACGGCCGTGGGAATCCGCCGCCGATAGCTCCCACCCAGCAGATGGCAGAGCGGCTGGTCCAACGCGCGGGCGATCAGATCCCAGAGGGCCATCTCCACGGCACTGCGCAGTCCCGGCGGGCCGAGCGCCTCGAGCTGTGTGATCTCCTCCACGTCGAAGACCGATCGACCGGCGAGCACGGGCAACAGGGCCTGGCGCCAGGCCGCCACTTCGCCGGCGCGCCAGCCCACGGCCGACTCTCCCCAGCCTTCCAGCCCTCGATTGGTCACCAGCCGGACCACGACGGTGCGGTCCCTCTGCGGCGCATCGATGCGGTCGATTTCGACCAGGAAGAACTCTGAATCGCGGATTTCCATGGCGAGCGGCTCGGGTCGGGGCTCTCTAATGCTACAGCGCAGAGTTGACGCAGGCATGAAACTGGGGAATATGGGGGCTGCCCAAATTGCCCGTTCTGGTGCTTTGGCGTTCACAGGGGCATTCGCACGCGAACCTTGCGCTGTAGTACTAACACCTCGACGCTGTAATCGGGTATGTTTTTCGCCCGGCAAATGCGCGGCGAGCGCCACTTGCCCGGGTGTTGGTCAATCAGTAGCCTCGTCAATCAGTAGCCGTATACTTGGGCGCCCCGCGGTCGCGCTCGACAGCGTCGTCCTTTTCCAGGCCGCGCAACGGCTCAGGCAGCGGAAAGCGCACACATTCTTTGTGTACCGTGCGCGATTCGACCGACGCGCCGAAACGCTCGCGCAGCCACGCTACGCACTCCTCTACCACCTCTTCCGGCGCGCTGGCCCCCGCGGTGATCGCCACCGTCTCCCCACCCATGAACCAGCCCGCGTCGATGTCCGCGGGCCCGTCGACCAGGTGGGCAACCACGCCCTGCGATCGGGCCACCTCCGTCAGGCGCAGGCTGTTCGAGCTGTTGCGACTGCCCACCACCAGCACCACGTCGGCCTCGCTGCTCAGGGCCCGTACGGCTTCCTGGCGGTTTTGGGTGGCGTAGCAGATATGGGCCTGGGGCGGGCCCTCAATGTGCGGAAAACGCCGACGCAGGTGCGCCACGATCTGGGCCGCATCATCCACCGAAAGCGTGGTCTGGGCCAGATAGGCTAGTTTCTCCGGGTCGGGCACCTCGAGGCGGTCCACGTCCTCGCACGTCTGCACTAGGCGGATGGCCTCGGGCGCCTCGCCCATGGTGCCCACCACCTCGTCGTGCCCCGCATGGCCGATCAGCACGATCGTGTACCCCAGCCGGGCATAACGCACCGCATCGGTGTGGACCTTGGTCACCAGCGGGCAGGTGGCATCCACGGTCTTCAGCCGGCGCTGGGCGGCCCGGAGCCGGACCGCGGGGCTCACCCCGTGGGCGGAATAGAGCAGATGGGCGCCCTCGGGCACCTCGTCCACGTCGTCCACAAACACCACGCCCTGGCGACGAAACTGTTCGACTACCCGCTTGTTGTGTACGATCTCGTGATAAACGTACAAGGGTCTGCCGAAGCGCTCAATGGCCAGTCGCAGGCTGGCAATGGCCATATTCACGCCCGCACAGAACCCACGTGGAGCCGCCAGGATGATGCGCATGATTCCCTGATCCTCTGAAAAACATCATAATGGAGATGTCCGGGGCGGACAAACCCTGGCGCGTCCACACGGCAACCGGCGAGCACGGGGACTGGCTCATTTTTCGTAACCGTTCACGGGCCGTCATTGTCGCCTTTCGCTCCGCGAAAGTGGCGCT
>CAYXPN010000475.1:0-2752 GCA_964467075.1 uncultured Planctomycetaceae bacterium | reverse complement strand
AATCGAACGGGCCACGGCCTCCACGGCCTGGTCGTTCTGCCGGGGGTTCTTCTCGTACGGCTTGATGCGACTCAGCTCCCAAAGCTCGATCTTCATGGCTTCTCCTTCACAGTGCTGCCACACGGTTCGTTTAGCGAAGCAGGAAACCGCCCAAGGTTGAAGTCGAATTCTCGGCGTGCCCCGGCAGCGGCCGGTGACGATGGTGTTGCCCGTTCGAGCCGCAACTGCCGCTCGCGTTCGGCCCGGCACGCCCGGCAGGGGATCACCGAGATCAGGGCCCGACACACGCTGCAGCGGATGGGCCGGGGCAGGAACGTCTCGCCCTCGTCCAACACGGGCCGGCGAAGCGTGATTGCCTGGCGCCGGCCTGTGGCCACCGCATCCACTGTGCTGGTGGAGACGCCCACCTCGCGGGCGATCTCCGCGTGGCTCAAATGCCCGGGGGCCAACATGCGTGCGATGAGACGGATGGTGGCCGCGTCGATGCTCGACTGGCGGTTGGGCACGCGTCGGCCGGTGCGTCGGGCACGCGGCCCGACACGCTGCCTGTCCACGGGGTTGCGTCGGCGGTCTTCGCGGATCACGCCAACCACGTACGGCGTGACGCCCACGCGGGCGGCGATGGCGGGGACGGGTACCCTTTGGGCCAGCAGCCGCTCCACGGCGTCGACCACGGCGGCGGTGATTTCGGTGCGGTTCAGGGGGTGCCTCCTTGCGTTGAAGACTCGGAAGTCCGAAGGCGGACGGCGGGGTCCCGGGGCCGGGCTCGGGCTTGTGTTGGTCTGGAAAAATCCGGACTCCGGACACCCGAAAACTCTCTCATAGTCGGCGACTGTTCCCGCCTCCCCTAGATTTCCCAGATTAACAGGTAGTACCTACAAAGCCGGACACATCGTTCACATTCGTTACACTTTCGCACCGCTCGCGCGTGGGCCACCGTGTGGCCACGTGTTGCGGCGTTGTACGCGGCGAATCGTTTGCCGCGGTGGCGAGCGGCTTGGCCACACGGGCGAACGTGGGCGAAGTGGGGCCCAAGCGCTCGGCGCCGGGAGCCCGGCAAGGGAATGCGTCCCCGGAAATCCGTTACACACCCCCGCGCGCGTGCGCACACGCCGCGCGCGCACATGGGCGTGACTGCGTGACGGATTTATAGAAGAGAGAGATATGTGTCTATTTTTAAGGGGTTTCCTTGCTCCCAAATCCGTCACGGCGCCCCGTGACGGATTCGTGACGGATTTGCCATTTTGCCCCCGCTTGCGAAGGGTTTCCTCGCCGAATCCGTCACATTCGCGTGACGGATTGTGACGGATTCGAGACGGATTGGTTCGAGCGCCGATCATGCAATCCGGTATCCTTGCGCTGGTTTGGTCTGCGTGGGAATCTCCACTGCCACGATGTCCCCTTGCTGCAGGAGCGTGCTGACGATCTGGTCGAAGTCCGCGGCCTTGCAGCGCATGGCGCGCATCAGTTGGCGCCGAGCCATCTGGCCGCCTGCCTCCCGCAGCTTGCGCAGCAGCTTGAGACACTCGGCATGGAACGGGTTCTCTGCCACGTAGGTCGCCGCCAGGTAGAGCTGCCGGCGCGTTTGGTGCATGGCGAACGCCGTGGCCCACTCCACGGCAGAGAGCCCAATGACAGGCTCCTGGTGGTTGCCGCTGCAGGCATAGATGAGCGCCAGCTTCTTGGCGTTCTCACACGTGCGGCTCCAGGCGGTGCAGGCGGTCTCGTCGCCGGCTGCTGCGGCCCGATCGTATTCGGCCTCGGTCATCTTCTGAAGCTGTGCCACCGCCTCGGCCGCCTCGGGCTCAAACGCTACGACACGGGGCACCGGATGGAACTCCTGCAGGTTGCCCGTGCCTGGCCGGTACTGGGCCCACCAGCGCGCCGTCTCGGCGATCGACCCCGGCAAGTCCCTGGCCGAGCCGGGCGCCTGGCCGGCGCCCCGCTTGCCAACATCCACGACAATCATGCGGGCGAAGAAGCCGTTGGTGAGCATGCGCTGGGAAAGCGACTCGTAGAAGTACTGCGGTGTGGCCGTGCCGAAGAGCGTCAGATGCGGCTGGTCCACATGGACCGTTTCCTTTTGCCCGGCCTTGACCCGGATCGGGTACACGTCGTTGGCTGACGTGTAGAGTGTGAGCAGGATGTTGGGAATCGACTCCCGGCGGTTGTCGCGGTCGAGGTTGATCTGCCTCAGGACACCATCCATCTCGTCGTTCTGAAAGAGCATGGCCGGAGAGCGCACCAGCGCGTCCTGGATACCCTCGCCCGAGGCGAACTTGTCGGCCAGCGAACCGACCAACCCGGCTTCCAAGAGCACCCGGGCGTTGACCTTGCGGGGGAACTCCTTGCCCGTGCCGCTGCTGGCCAGGGCCAGCAGGTAGAGATTGGTCCTGAGGTCGCCGGAGGTGCAGACCTTGCGCCCGGCGAGGAACGACTGCAGGGCAATGGCGCCGCAGAATGCCAGGGCCACATTCGGATACGGTGCATTGGCCAGCGTGAAGGCCATCACCTGCTCGATGAAGCCGGGCACTTGGAACAGCTCTTCGGGGATCGGCCCAGGATCGACTGCTGCAGGGCCGCACTCGGCGGGCGGGGCCACAAGGTTCGCCACCAGGGCGGAGATGTCCACGTCCCCAGTGCCCTCACCCCCACCATCGTCACCGTAGCCCAACCCGCGCAGCACCCGGGCAGCCTGCTCGTAGTCCCCGCGGTGTTCGAGCAGCGCGTAGACTGCAAACGGCGAATAGGC
>CAYXPN010000474.1:0-2773 GCA_964467075.1 uncultured Planctomycetaceae bacterium | reverse complement strand
TATTCAAGGAAAAGCCAGTCGGCTCGATCTCCTCTCTCATAGTGTCACCCTACGTCTCTGAGGTGACCGTACAACATTGTAGGGTGGGTCGAGCGAAAAGCGAGACCCACCGACAAGGCAAAATGGTGGGTCTGCGCCTCCGGCTTGACCCACCCTACGTCTCTGAGGTGACCGTACAAGTACGATCACTACAAGCCGGTTGACCGTTGTATCTCCGCTTCGCTGTGCAGGAACCCACCGTGAGCGCCAAGTCCGTTTCGCGTCAACCCCCCGGCGGCACCTCCCGCCAGCCCACGCGCGACGAGCTGCTCGAGTGGGACCGCTCGATCGTCTGGCACCCCTTTACCCAGATGGCCGAGTATGAACCGCTCGTGATCCAGCGTGCCGAGGGCTGCGTGCTGGTGGACATCGACGGACGCGAATACCTCGACGGCGTGAGCAGCCTGTGGTGCAACGTCCACGGCCACCGCCATCCGCGCATCGACGCGGCCATCCGCGCGCAGCTCGATGAGGTGGCCCACGTGACGGCCTTGGGTCTTTCCAATCCCACCACGATCCAGTTGGCCAAGCGACTCGGGGAGCTGGCTCCGGAAGGCCTGGAGCACGTCTTCTTCTCCGACGACGGCGCCACCGCGGTGGAAGTGGCCGTCAAGATGGCGTTCCAGTATTGGCGCCAAAGGCCCGAACCCCGGCCCCAGAAGACCTGCTACGCCGCGTTTGCCGAGGCCTATCACGGCGACACGCTGGGCAGCGTGAGCGTGGGCGGAGTGGCCCGGTTCCACGCGATGTTCGAGCCGCTGTTGTTCGAGGTGCTGCGCCTGCCGGTGCCCGACACCTATCGCACGCCGCGGGGCGTGGCGCCGGAGCAGTTGACTGACCATTACTTGGGACAAGTGGAACAGGCCCTGGCCGAGCACCACCAGCGCCTGGCCGCGCTGGTGATCGAGCCGCTCGTGCAGGCCGCCGCGGGCATGATCGTCCATCCGCCGGGTTTCCTGCGCGGAGTGCGCGAGCTCGCGCGCCGCTACGATGTATTGCTCATCGCCGACGAGGTGGCCGTGGGGCTCGGGCGCACCGGGCGCATGTTCGCCTGCGAGCACGAGGAGGTCACGCCCGACCTGCTGTGCCTGGCCAAGGGACTCACGGGCGGCTATCTGCCGCTGGCCGCCACGCTGGCCACCGACGAGATCTATCGCGCGTTTCTCGGCTCCTATGCCGAGAGCAAGACGTTCTTCCACGGCCACACCTACGGCGGCAATCCCTTGGGCGCGGCCGCGGCCCTGGCCACGCTGGAGGTGTTCGACGAGGAACGCACGCTTAAGCGCGTCGGACCGAAGATCGACCGGCTGGCCGGGCACCTGCGGCGCATTGCGCGCCTGCCGCAGGTGGGCCACGTGCGCCAGCGCGGGCTGATGGCCGGCGTGGAACTGGTGCGCGACAAGGCGACAAAGGAGCCTTATCCCTGGGCGGAGAAACGCGGCATTCGCGTCTGCGACTGTGCGCGGCGCCAAGGCGTGTGGCTGCGCCCGTTGGGCAACGTGGTGGTGATCATGCCGCCCTTGGCCATCACGATCGAGCAGCTTGACCAGATTCTGGGGGCCGTGGAGCGGGGCATTGCCCAGGCCACGCGCGATTGACCGGCTGCGGGCCTACTGCGCGGCCGACTTGCTGCCCTCGGGCGAGCCGCTGATGGGCACTCCGAAAGGCAGGGGCCGGCCCGCCACCGAGTAGCCCAGCTTGTAGAGCTCGTCGCGCACTTCGCGGAACTCGTCGAAGCTGTCCGGATAAATCCAGATGGTCACTGCGGAGCGGCCGGGCAGGAACCTGGCCAGCGCCTCGCGAAAGGCCGACCCCTCGGCCAGCGCCGTCGCCGCCGGCTCGCCCAGCGGCTCGCGCAGCGGGACGAGCGTCCAACGCTCCAACTGCGCGTAGCTGCCGCTCACGCCTGTGGCCAGGGCCACCTCGGGCGACACTTCCTTGCGCTTGAGCGTGTAGCGCAGCCGGAAGCCTCCGTGCGGGCCCACGGTCTCGGTGATCTCCGGCAGCTCGTTGAGCCGGCCGACTTTGCGCCGGGCGTCGGCCTTGAAATCGGCCACCAGGTCCTCGAGCGGAATGTAGGCGATGTAGCCGCCGCGCAACTGGAAGTGGGCCTCGTGATTGTCCACCACGTGGCTCAATGGCGTAGGGCGGTTCTCCAGCACCACCGGATCGGGCTCGGCTTGTTCGAGCCGCACCTGCTCGCGGCGCAGCTCCTGCAGGCGGCGCCGGGCCTCGCTCGTGCGGCGCAACAGCTCGAAGTCCTCCTTGGCCCCGGCATCCATCTCCTGTTCGAACTCTCGGATTTCGTGCTCCAGGGCCGAGACCGCGGTGGCCAGCAGGTCGCGATAGGTACACCGGCGCAAGGCTTCGGCCCGCACCCGTTCGATCTCGGCCGCGGTCTGCCAGACGTCGCTGCGCACCGATTGTTCGGCCGCGGACTGCTCGGCCAGCTCGCGGCGCGTTTTCGCCGTGGCCGCCTGGATGGCCGCCTCGATCGGCGCGTGCTTGGCGCGCATGCCCACGACCATCACCAGGATGATCAGGATGCCCACCATGTTGGCCACTACGTCGAGAAACGAGTCGTGGCCCAACGGTTCGGCATCCGCCGTTCTCGTGCGTGGCATCGGATCAATCCACTGCGCTGCGAACGCTGTTTGTTCTCAACCCTCTCCCGCTTCTGCGGGAGAGGGTGGCCGCGCAAGCGGCCGGGTGAGGGCACTCTGCACTGCGCACT
>CAYXPN010000473.1:0-2789 GCA_964467075.1 uncultured Planctomycetaceae bacterium | reverse complement strand
TCCCCCTCCCCCAAGTTAAACAGGACACAATAGCCACGCTCGCCAGAGCGTGGACAAGCCAGGCCCCTGCGCCAGAGAGTCCACGCTCTGGCGAGCGTGGCTACGATGATCAGAAGCCCGCGGCGAGCCGGCCTCGTCGCAGCCGGCGGTTTGTGATATGATTGACCGCCGATAGTCAGCCCGTAGTCCGTAGGGTGCGTGCTTTGCACGCACGCGGAGTCTGCTCGGTGTCCCCATGAGCCGCGAACCCATCCTTCAGCGCCCTGCCGAGCCCAGCGACGACGATCGTTTCCTGCGCCCCAAGCGCATGCGCGAGATGGTCGGCCAGCGCAATGTTTACGAGCGCCTGGAGATCGCCATCGACGCGGCCTCGAAACGCGGCGAGCCGCTGGGCCACATCCTCTTCGACGGCCCGCCGGGGCTGGGCAAGACCACCTTTGCCACCTGCATCCCCCGCGAGCTGGGTGTCAATTGCCAGATCGCCAGCGGGGCCAATCTGGCGGCCCCCAAGGACGTGGTCCCCTATCTGACCAACGCCGAGGAGCGCTCGGTCTTCTTCATCGACGAAATCCACCGCATGTCCCAGGCGGTCGAGGAGTTCCTCTATCCGGCCATGGAGGACTTCCGCATCGACCTCACGCTGGGCGAGGGCGTCAACGCGCGCACGATCAACATGCGCCTCAAACCGTACACCCTCATCGGGGCCACCACGCGCACCGGGCTGATCTCGGCCCCGCTGCGCGACCGCTTCCAGATGCGCGAGCACCTGGACTTCTACACCGTCGAAGAGCTGGCCGAGATCGTGCGCCGCAACGCCGCCAAGCTCAAGGTGCCCACCAAAGAAGACGCCGCGCTGGAGATCGCCCGGCGCAGCCGCGGCACGCCGCGCGTGGCCAACAACCGGCTCCGCTGGGTGCGCGACTATGCCCAGAGCCGGGCCGACGGGCGCGTGACCCTCTCGGTGGCGCGCGACGCCATGGCCATGCAGGGCATCGACGTGCTGGGGCTCGATCCGCTGGACCGCAAGTACCTGGCGACCATCGCGCGGGTGTTCGACGCCGGCCCGGTGGGCGTGGAGGCCGTGGCCCACACCATGAACCTCGCCCCGGACACGCTGATTGACGAGGTGGAGCCCTATCTGCTGCGCAGCGCGCTTCTGGTGCGCACGCCACGGGGCAGGAAGCTCACGCCCGCGGGCCTGGAACACCTGGGCTTAAGCTCCGGGTCCTCGGCCGAGACCGACCAGGAGGCCCAGCGCCGGCTGTTTGAGTGAAGGGGCCGGGGGGCTGCGCTGCGGCCAGAGCGTGCGTCTGTCCGAGCACGCACCGTACGCAACTGAGCGGCTGGCGGGAGTTGCGTGTTCGTTTGGCGAGGTGCGCGGCGTGAGCCGCCGGTTTGCTTGAGGCGGCTTGTGCTCTGTGTTCAGCGGTGCCGGACCAGCCGGCAGTGGTAGGTCAGGCACTCCTGTCCCTGACAGTTCGTAGTGGCCGTACTTGTACGGTCTTCAAGAGACCCGATGAATCGGGTCACTACGAACGGCACCGGCAAAGCAACAGCACTGGCAGAGCCAGTGGCACCCGGCGCGTGGCAGTCTGGGATGATGAATATCAAGTCTCGAATCAGCCTTTCATCATCGAAACCCCCTTGCATTTGGTTGGGAGCGTAGCCAGCTTCGGCTAGTGCATCGCTCCACTTCGCCCAAAGCTCCCCGCTCCAATCGACTTCCCGAATGCCGGTCTCTTGCTCAAACCGAATCTTCCCAAGCGGCACTCCGCCGTTTGCCTCAGCCGTTCGGCGAATCTCATCTAGGATATGCTGCTTATCCATCGGTCCCGCCCCTCCCGGCGGTCTGTGGCCGACTCGGGTATCGAGGTTCCATTTCTCTGCGGGTCGCCCATTCTGGCTCAATCGGCACCCTCAACAAAGCCCCGATGTCCTTGTTCCCAGCTTCCGACAAATCAGACACCAGCAATTCCGCCCAATGGTCGCCACCCTCATACAGAATGCTCTTCCATAGCGACTCCCGATAGAGGCTGAGAACCTGAGCGTCGGGAACCAGCAATTCCCATTCAACCAAATCAATGCTTTCAGTGATCCGAACGAATTGCCGTGGCCCGGTGCAACACCAAAGGAACTGAGTTTCGCCGTCAAGCAACTGGTGCAATCTTGGAAGTGCCCTCCGGTAGCCTTCTCTGGTCTTGACGCTATCGCAATTCCAAATATCTCCAAGCGTGTAGTCGATTCGCAAGTTAGGATCATCGACCCGGAAGCTGGCGGGATGATACGTCCACAGCCTCATTGACCTTCCTTGCGTGTCCAATCGGTTGGAGTCGCTAGACCCGCCTCGCTCGCTGGAACTTCTCAATCAGCTTCTCGATTGCCTCTTCTCGTGTCAATAGCTCTGCCGGGTCGGGCTCGTTCGGTTCCTGGGGTTTCATGTTCGCGGTGATTCTGAATACTTCCTGCGGAGCCCTTGGCAATATGCCGACACTCAGCAAGAGATTCTGTCTCGCTACCGTCGGGTGGCACCGACGAAAAGCACTGAACGTGTGTGCCACTGGCTTTGCCAGTGCCGGGCCTAAGGCCAGGCGGACCGATGCCGAGCCGAGTAGGTCAGGCACGCCCGTGCCTGACAGTTCGGATTTGTGCGCCGGGATGCGACAGGCGGCTTTTCCACGCGCGCTCATGTTCATCCAGATTACGCACTGCCGGGCGATCTGACAATGGGAGGACGCCAAGGGGGTCGGGAGTCTTTTTTCGCCCAGAGCGTGTTCCACTTGGCAAATCCT
>CAYXPN010000472.1:0-2801 GCA_964467075.1 uncultured Planctomycetaceae bacterium | reverse complement strand
CAAGGAAAAGCCAGTCGGCTCGATCTCCTCTCTCATAGTGTCACCCTACGCGCCTTGGGTTGCGCCGGGGGGTTGCCCAGGAGGCCGCTGATGGCGGTACTTGTCTGGTTGTTGCTCACACTGCCGGGCGGGAAGGGGGCGGAGCAAGTCATGTTGCCCAACGAGGCAAAGGTCCATCGGCCCGTGCAGGCGGACGACCGCCGGGCGTTTACCGCGCTGCCCCAGACGCTGCTGGTCGCCGACAGCCCGATCAAGGACCCCGCGGACCTGCTCCAGCGGTTCGCCGGGGCTGCGGCGTCCGAGCCGGACCCGTTCCGTGCGCACAAGCCGTTCTTCATCCTGACGCCCGGGCCGGTGCTCGACGGACCCGACAAGGTCCTGGTGCGCAGCGTGGTCTTGCGCGAGAGCCAGGTCCACGTGGAGATTGTTCACACGGCCGTGCGCTTGCAGGACGTGCCGCTGCGGCGAAACGTGCGCTGGCGGCCCGTGGTCGAGGTGCCCTTGAAGCTGCCGGCCGGCCGGTTCCAGATCAAGGTCACCTGGCGCGCGGTGGACGGACTGCCCGACGGCAAGCCGCTGGGCCCCCCGCCCGCGAGCAGCACGCTGGAGGTCGAGGTGCAGCCCGGCGATTGACCCTGCCCCGGGCCTTTTTCTTCCTGCCGTAGATCCGCCCCCTCGTCCCGCAGGATGGGTCGAGTTGTCGAAGGCTGCGCAGGTTTGCGCCGGAACTGCGCTACGCTTGTTCCGGCCTACAGGACTCTTCCCCCCAGCGGGTCTCTGATCCCGCTTGACAGCAGCCGGAGTGGGGTGTGGTATTGGGTTGAGCGAGAGCGTCCAGAAACTGTGTGCCCAAAAAAGGTGACGGGCACCATTTGCCCTCAGCGGCCCGCGAGCAACGTTCGGTCGGTGCCCGGCTTCGCACAAATGGTGCCGGTCACCCTTTCCCCCGGACCGCGTGGGGTGGTGTGTGCGGTGGCCGGGCGCAAGGCCTATGCTTTCGACGCGCTGGCCGATCAGCCATGCTGGGGCGCGGCGGCTGCGGAATGCAACGGTCCGCAAGCGGGCGACACCGGCGCAAAGCAAAGCGAACGCCTCTGCCTTACGCCCGAGCAGCTTGCAGAGCTGGGCCGACTCAGGCTTGCTCGTCTGCGCGGGCAGAAACGAGCTGGTTGTGCTGGCTGGTGGTCTTGAATCGGTGGACCAGGTCGTTCAGTGCGTTGGCCTGGGCGCCCAGCTCCTCGCTGGAGGAGGCCATTTCTTCGCTGCCGGCGGCCGTTTGTTCGACCACCTGGGAGATCGACTGGATGGCCTTGGAAACCTCTTCGGCACCGGTGGCCTGCTGGACCGTGGCGGTGGCGATCTGGGCGATCTTGGCCGCGGTGGTCTCCACGCCCTCGACGATTCTCTTGAGCGACTCGCCGGTCTGTGCGCTCAGGCGCACGCCTTCCTCGACCCGCTGGGTCGATTCCTTGATCAGGCTGGTGATCTCGCCGGCCGCCTGGTTGCTGCGTTCGGCCAGCTTGCGCACCTCGTCGGCCACCACGGCGAATCCCATGCCGTGCTCGCCGGCCCGGGCCGCCTCGATGGCCGCATTCAGCGCCAGCAGGTTGGTCTGGCTGGCGATCTCGGAGATCACCTGGATGATTTCGGCGATCTGGGTGCTGCTGTTGCGGATCAGGTCCATGGCCTCCATGGATTTCTGCACCGCGTTGCCGCCCTGCTCGGCCAGTTGGCTGGTATCGCGGGCGATGCGGTCGGCATCTTGGGCGTTTTCCTTGACCTGCTCGACCGAGCGGCTGAGCTGTTCGATCGAGGCGGTGATCTGCTCCACGCTGGAGCTTTGCTCCTGGGCCCCCGCGGCCAGGCTCTGGGAGCTTTCGGCGATCACGCGCGAGCCCTCGTTGAACTGGGCCGCGCTTTCGGCGATCTGGCCGATGGCGCTGCCCACCGCGTCGATCGTGCGGTCCAGCGCCCGGGTCATCTGGCCGATCTCGTCCTTCGACTCATAGTCCGTGCGCTGCGTGTAGTCGCCGCCGGCCACGGCGTCCAGCAGCCGGACCGTCTGAGCGATGGGCTTGATGATGTTGCGGGTGGTGAAGGAGGCCAGCGTCCCTCCGATCACGATTCCCGCCAGCGCCACCGCCACGATCGTGGTCTTGGCGCGGGATTCGGCGGCCTGGACCAGCTCGCGCTCCCGGCTCATCACCTCTTGAAACGCCTGGGCTGCCTGCGCACCGGCCGCCTCCACCTCTTCGAGGGCGCCCCCATGGCTTGTGCCGCGGGTGCCGGCCTGGCTTCCCTGGTGCGAGCCGCCTTGCGCGAAGCCGTGTGCGGTGGCCCGGGCCACGTAGCGGCCGAAAGCCTGCTCATAACGCCGGATGCCTTCCAGCGCGGTGGTGAGCTCGTCAATGACCAATTGGTTGTGGGAGCTGGAACGCAGGTCTTCGGTTCGGGTGGTAAGCTCCTCCAGTTTTTTGCCGAATCCTTCGAGGTACTGGTCCTCTTGGTGGACTACGTAGGCTTCCTGATCCAATTCGGCTTCGAGCAGCAGAATCTGGAGTTCCGAGGCCGCATCGAGCACTTCCGTTACGCGGATGACCTTGCTCAGTGACGCCCAGCCTTGATAGCCCAGCGCTGCCAGGAGCAGCACCAGGCAGCCGAAGCCTACCCCCAGTTTCGTCCCGATCTTCCAGTTCCTGAAAAAGCTCAGTGACATCCACTCGCTCCTTTGCAGCTAAGAAATTGTAAAGGAATTGTTTCCGCAATTGCGGGGAAAAGGTGACCGGCACCATTTGTGCGAA
>CAYXPN010000471.1:0-2805 GCA_964467075.1 uncultured Planctomycetaceae bacterium | reverse complement strand
CAGCCGTGGCGCCATATAGGCGCGCAGCAGTTCAAAGCCGACCGGCTGGTAGTTACACGCGTCCACGCCCACGTCTTTGGTGAGCATCCACGGTTTGGCCTCGTCCTCGTACGCGAGCCGCCCGTGGACATGGCCGTAGAGGTGCCAGCTCCCGTGAAAACTCTTGTTCCAGCTCCGCATGGGGTAGTGATTGAGCCAGATGTTCTGGCCTTCGACGCTGACCATCCCCTGGTCGATGACGCGGTCAAACAGCGGGCGCACGGAGCGATGGTCATGGTTGCCCCAGACCAGGTTCACGTTTCGGCAGCGAATCCGTCTCAGGTATTTACGCGCCGTCTCGATTCCGCCCCAGCAGAAGTCCCCGAGGATCCAGAGCGTATCGCGCTGCTGGACCACGGCGTTGATCGCATCCAGCAGGGCGTCGTCGTGGCGCCGCAGCGTCTGTTCCGACACGCGCCACCTGCCGCGCGGGTCCTCCAGGGCCCGCTCCTGTTCGGCAGGGGACAGCAACGGCCTCAGGCAGTAGCGGATGATGTTGCCGTGTCCCAGGTGCAGGTCGGCTGTAAACCAGATGTGCGCCATGTCTTGCCCTCGGTGCTGCCCCCTACGGAGGATCCTTCTTGAGAAGGACAAGTTCGGCAAACCGCCTGACAAGTTCCAGCGCGTGCTCGATGTCGAACGCGGCAAAGTCACGTGCCCGCAGTATCGATTTGAGCTGGGCAGCGACTTGCTTCCTTAAGGCGCCCAGTTTCTGCTGCGACACGTCGATGGGCTGATTGCCTGGAACGGCCAGCTTGCGACGGACCAACCCAATCAGCCTGCGATCCTCCGGTTGGATGCGCCCGGTACGCACCGCATGGTCCACATCGTAGTAGTCGCGCACGGCCGGATCGCGGCGTGTCAAGGCCGCACGCAGCTTCTCTGCGTAGGCTTCGCGGCAGGAAAGGGTGGAGACTGGAATCGCCTCGAGCGCTGGGACCCGGCGGAACGGGTCCAGCAGCAGGGTGCGAGCGGGGAGCCCTTCTGTGGGCTCGACGATCGGCTCGCGCACGCTCATTTCCAGTTTGATGAACTCGTGCTGCCCGGTCACCAGCGACCGGTAGCTGACCCGGGCGCTGTACTGCGTGGAATTGTTGTAGCCCCGCAGCGGATCGACTACCTGGAAACAGGGCATTCGCTTGCCAATCGCGGCAAGATGGCCCTTCAGGCCGGCAACGCGCTGACTGCGCTGGCTGCGAGGGGCGTCCACCGGGGTGGAGATGCCGAAGTCCAGGTCCTCGCTCAAGCGGTAGAAATCGCTGTGGACCTTGCTTAAGCTGGTGCCTCCCTTGAACGCCAGGTCTGCCACGCCGGCGCCCAGAAGATCCTTGAGCAGTAGCGAGCAATAGTAGTCCTTCTCGATCAGCCGGGCGCTAAAGCCGGTCTCCGACTCGGTAAACCCCAGCGCGTCGCGAAACAGCTCGGCGTCTTCGTGATAGGCGGGCCGGTCATGGCTGGTCATTGAAAAGGACTCCCCAACGGCGGTCCACGGTTCCCCGTTTCGGATAGGTCGGCACCCAGGGGATCAAGGCCGAGGAACTGGGGAGCTCCGCTTCAAGCTGCCGGAGGAGCGACGATCGGGCGCCTTCCAGCTCGAGGAGTTTCCCCAGCCGGCGCAGCGTGCCGACGTTTCCATATTCGAGGGCCGCTTTGACGAGCCGGGCGGCCGTCTTCTTGTCTGCGGCCAGCTCGGCCCGAATCCATGCGTAGGCCTGAGGCAGACTGCCGAATCGCGACCAGTCGTAGATGGCATCGACCAGGCTGCGGATGCGTGAGGAATAGACCGCCTCGACGCCGTCGGGCGTCTGGAACACCTCGGTCCCTCCCAGGCGCTCGTCGGCTACCTTGATCAGCACGAACCCCACGGAACCCACGTTGCGCTCGCCCGAGATGCGGTTGTTGTAGGCGTAGATGCGGTTGGGAACCTGGTTGACCCAGCCATAGCGGTAGAAGGCGTTGGGCCCGCAGATCTGGTAGCGTCCCTCGCGGTCGTCCATCAGCGCGCAGAGCGCGGTGAACTCCCCGGGACTCCACTTGCCGCCGGGCGGAAGCCTCCGGGGGAGAAGATACAGCCCCCGCCGAACCCGGGCGATCAGCCCCCGTCGCGCCAGGCGGCTGAGCAGTTCCCTTTCCTGGGTGGGGGTGACCCCCAGGGCACGCGTCAAATCGCCCGTCCGAACGCTCTCCAGCCCGCGGAGTTGGACGTAGGCGAACAGCTGCGTTTCGAGTTCCCCGAGAACCGTGGGCATTGGATGCTCCAGTTGTCAATAATTGCGTCATACGCAATTTAGCCACAATATGATACACCAGGACCGGCCCCCGGTCAACCCAGATTCCGTTGCGCCGCTGCCGTCGAGTCGAGCGGGCTCCGCGGCCGGACCCGTTGGGCACCCCAGCTCGCCCGCCGGACCGGCAGGCGGCCCTTGGCGCCGGGCTGGGTCTATATGCGTAACGATTCCGGAAGACCGCGCTGAAGGACTTCCACGTTGGGCGACTGTGCCTATAACGCAGGAAGATAACCGAACCGGGCGACACGACCGGCTGATCACCGGCCGTGAAACCAGGCCAACGCAAGGCATCGTGGTGCCACGACACTACGGTGCCTTTTTCGTTGGTCTCGCCCGGCCGCTGCGGGTGGACCAGTGTCCGGCAGGGTCGCAGAAGAGGGATTGGGGATTAGGGATTGGGGATTGGAGCACGAAGGCGGCCCGAACGCGCAACTCCAATCCCCAATCCCCAATTCACCAATCCCTGGAGCTTCGAGAG
>CAYXPN010000470.1:0-2817 GCA_964467075.1 uncultured Planctomycetaceae bacterium | reverse complement strand
AGCGTGGATCGTTTGTAGGGTGGGTCGAGCGATAGCGAGACCCACCGACAAGCTTGTCCGTCGTCTGGCGACCGCGGCTGCGATTGACCGCGGCGGCGATCGGCCGCGGCGGATGTGTGGAGAAACCGATTTGCAGACAAAGTTGCAGACAAAGCCAGTCCCCGCCCACCATCCACAGCATGGGGAGCCAAGTCCATTATGAGTGAGCAGACCTTTCAACCCCGGATCGTCGGGTTCCTCTGTAACTGGTGCAGCTACACGGCCTCGGACCTGGCCGGCACGGCCCGCACCAAGTACTCCCCCAACTGCCGCATCATCCGCGTGATGTGCAGCGGCCGGGTGGACCCGACCTTCGTGCTCAAGGCCTTTGCCCAGGGGGCCGACGGCGTATTGATCGCCGGCTGCCACCCGGGCGACTGCCACTACATCGACCAGAACTACAAGACCATGCGGCGGTTCGCCATGCTGCGGGCCGCGCTGGGGCAACTGGGCATCGAGCCGGAGCGGTTCCGCCTGCTCTGGGCGTCGGCCTCGGAGGGGCTGCAACTGGCCGAGGCGGTCACCGAGCTGACCGACGTGGTCCGCGGCCTGGGGCCGCTCAGGTGGTCGGCCAACTGGCAGGAGAACGGCCAGCGGCGGGAAGCCCTGGAAGGGATCGTCAAGGAGCACGAGGAGGCGATGGAGGTCAAATCATGAGCAAGCAAGCCAAAGGCAAGTTGGCGATCTACTGGGCGGCCTCCTGCGGCGGCTGCGAAATCGCCGTGCTGGCCATCGACGAGAAGCTTCTCGACGTGGCCAAGCTGTTCGATGTCGTCTTCTGGCCGTGTGCCGCGGACGGCAAGGTGCGCGACGTGGAAAAGATGCCCGACGGGAGCATCGACGTCTGCCTCTTCAACGGCGCGATCCGCACCAGCGAACAGGAATACATGGCCTACCTGCTGCGCCGCAAGTCCAAGGTGCTCGTGGCCTTCGGCTCCTGCGCCCAGGAAGGCTGCATCCCCGGGTTGGCCAACCTCAGCAGCCGGCAGGAAATCTTCGATACGGTTTACAAGCCCGATTCCTTCACCGGGCCCGATAACCCCGATGACCTCCGCCCGCAGCTTAAGACCCGGGTGCCCGAAGGCACGCTGCACCTGCCGGTCTTCTACAACACCGTGCGTACGCTGGACCAGACCGTGGAGGTGGACTACTACCTGCCCGGCTGCCCGCCCGAGGCGGACAACATCTGGGCCGCGATCACGGCAATCGTGGAAGGCAAGCTCCCCCCGCCGGGCAGCGTGATCGGACCGCAGACGACCGTCTGCGACGAATGCGAACGGACGCGCACCGAAAAGAAGATCAAACAGTTCCGCCGCACCTGGGAGGTGATCCCCGACGAAGAGACCTGCCTGCTGGAGCAGGGCATCTTGTGTTGCGGGATTGCCACCCGCGCCGGCTGCGGCGCCAAGTGCCCCACGGTCAACTCGCCCTGCATCGGCTGCCACGGCCCGAACGACGGCGTGGCCGATTTCGGGGCGCGGCTCATCAGCGCCCTGGCGTCGGTCATCGATTCGAACGACCCGGAGGAGATCGACGCGATCATCCGCCAGGGCATTCCCGACCCGGTGGGCAGTTTCTATCGCTTCAGTCTGGCCGCGAGCCTGCTGAGGCGCAAGCGGCTCGGCGCCGAGGGCAACGGCGGGCAGCAGGCCGCCGCGGCCGCGGCCCAGGCCACTGAGTAAGGAGCATCCGACCATGGCGACCACCAGCGCACACAAGCGGATTTCGATCGACCCGATCACCCGGCTCGAAGGCCACGGCAAGATCGACATCTTTCTGGACGACGAGGGCAACGTGGCCAACGCCTATTTGCAGATTCCGGAACTGCGCGGCTTCGAGCGGTTCTGCCTGGGGCGCCCGGCCGAGGACATGCCCAACCTGACCAACCGCATCTGCGGCGTCTGTCCGGAAGCCCACCACATGGCCTCCACCAAGGCCCTGGACGCCCTGTTCCACGTGGACCCGCCGCCGGCGGCCAAGAAGCTCCGCGAGCTGTTCTACAGCATCTTCTTCACCACCGACCACACCACGCACTTCTACGCCCTGGGCGGGCCGGATTTCGTGGTCGGCCCCGAGGCGCCGCCCGCCGAGCGCAACATCCTGGGCGTGGTGGCCAAGGTGGGTCTGGAGATCGGCGGCAAGGTGATCAAGATGCGCCGCGACGGCCACCACCTGATCGAACTGATGGGCGGGCGCAAGGTGCACCCCAACTGGGGCCTGCCCGGCGGCGTGAGCCGCGGCATCAACGAGGAGCAGCGCCGCGAGATCGAGCAGCTCGGGCGCGACGCCGTGGAGTTCGCCAAGTTCTCCCTCCAGTTGTTCCAGGACGTGGTGCTGGGCAACTCCGACTATCTGAAGCTCGTCACCGGCGACATCTACGTCCACCGCACCTACAACATGGGCACCGTGGACGAGAACAACCATGTGAACTTCTACGACGGCAAGATTCGCGTGGTCGGGCCCGACGGGGCCGAACACGCCAGGTACGATCCGGCCGACTACCGCGAATATGTGGCCGAACGCGTGGAGAGCTGGTCGTATCTGAAGTTCCCCTATCTGCGCAAGGTCGGCTGGCAGGGCTTTGTCGACGGCGAGCAGTCGGGCGTGTACAAGGCCACGCCGCTTTCGCGCCTGAACGCCGCGGACGGCATGGCCACGCCCCTGGCCCAGGCCGAGTATGAACGCTTCTACGAAACCCTGGGCGGCAAACCGGCCCACCATGTGCTGGCCACCCACTGGGCGCGGCTGATCGAGCTGCTCTACGCCGCCGAGCGCTGG
>CAYXPN010000469.1:0-2840 GCA_964467075.1 uncultured Planctomycetaceae bacterium | reverse complement strand
GCGCGACCCTCTCGGGCTGTTCAGCGGCCAGGTCCTTGGTTTCCGCGGGATCAGCCTCCAGGTCGTACAGCTCGCAGTGGTCGGCCAGCTTGTGGAGCTTGTAACGCCCTTCGATCAGCGCGCCATGGCCGGTGAAGTCGCTGGTGCGCGGCTGCGGGTGCTTCAAATTGCGGAACGTGCGCCACCAGCCCTTCTGGAGTTCGGGGTCGATATAGGGTTGCTTTTCGTCCGGGGTGCGGCGTCGGCCGTGCCAGAAGCAAAGCGGCGTGGGTCGCTCTTTGATGCGCCCATCGATCAGCGGCACCAGGCTGATGCCGTCGAGCGGCGCGACCTGGTTGGGCATGCTCACGGCTGCGATGTCCAGCAGCGTGGGATAGATGTCGCTCGTCGAGCAGGGCACGTCGGTGGCGAACGGTTTGCGGATGCGCTGGGGCCAGACGATGATGCCGGGCACGCGGATGCCGCCCTCCCAGAGGCTGCCCTTCCGGCCCCGCAGCCCGCCGGCCGAGCCCGGACCGGTCGCGCCGTTGTCGCCGCAAAACCACACCAGCGTGTGCTCGGCCACGCCCAGCCGATCCAGCCCGGCGCGCAACTGCCCCACGGCATAGTCCACAGCCGCCATTTCGCCGTAGAAGTGCTGAGCCTGCTCGGGTTGGTCTGCGTAGGGCTCGCGATATTTGTCGGGCGCCCGCCACGGGCTATGCGGCGAACCGAACCACACCACCGTAAGAAACGGCTTGCCGCTCTTGACCGTCTGGCCGATGAACTCCAATGCGGCCTGTGCCACCACCTCGGAGCTCTCGCCGGCAATCACCTGCGGCTCCTGGCCGTTGCGGCTCAGCGGCGGATCGAGATCGAAAAAGTTGTCGTGCGAAAGGCTCTCGTCGAAGCCGCTCCGGCACGGGGCCGTGGGGCTCTGCGCCTTGACCGGCCCGCAGTGCCACTTGCCGAAGTGGCCTGTGACGTAGCCGGCCGTCTTCAGCGCCTCGGCCACGGTGATCTCCTCGGGCCGAAACGACCAGTTGGGCCCAAAACAGCCCGAACGGTATGGATTGCGGCCGGTCATCACACTGACCCGCGTGGGCGAGCAATACGGCGCCGCGGCATAGAAACGATCGAATCGCAGCCCTTCGGCGGCCATGCGGTCCAGCTCGGGCGTCTTGAGCACCGGGTGGCCGTTGTAGCCCGTATCTCCCCAGCCCTGATCGTCGGTCATGATCAGCAGGATGTTGGGCGGCGCGTCGGCGCGCCGGGCCCCGGCCGCCTTTTCCGCTGCGCGAGCCTCGGTCTGCCAGGCGACCAGCCCGATCAAGATTCCCGCCAAAGGCAGCATTGCGCCCGATCGGCGCAGGAGAACAGCAAGCCAGTGCGTGGCAGTCATGGTGTGTTCCTCCCGAGGGCGAGCAAGTGCAAGGGGGGGCAAGTGCCAGGGGGCGTATGGCGCGTCGAAGCACAATTCGCGCCGCGCGGCGCCGGCCCTATAATGACCCGGGGCATACGCCGGGTCAAGAGAGCACACGGGGACGGCGAAGCACCGGCTGAGCCGATCGTAGGCCGACCAGGCCGGCTTTGTTACGAGTGGCACGCTTATCGCCGCAAGTTCCACATCTGCAACGCGTTACGACAAGTGCGCAACCGGGTGAAATCCGGTCCGGTTGAGGTTGCAAGGTGTTTGCGTATTTGGCAAAATATACCTAAACACACGCGCCCTGCGGCCGGCGCAGCTCCCTCCCGCCTCCGAACAAGACCATCCGCAAACCAAATCAATCGCCTGCACGTGTCCCTTTGGCACGGTGTTTGCTATGCCACATGATCCGCCAAAGCCTGCTCAAGCCCAGTCCCACCCGACTGACCGCCCGGCCCGTGCCTTGCCCGAGGCCGCCGCGCTGCTGCGCAGCCCGGCGCCGGCCTGCACAAGCGACCCGGCGCAGGATTCGATCTGCAAGCTCTTTGTGGAAATCACCACCGAGTGCAATCTGAACTGCGGGATGTGTGTGCGCCAGGTCTGGCAGGAGCCCGATGAGCGCATGAGCAGCGAGACCTTCGCCACGCTGCTCGCACAAGTCGCGGAGGGCGAAGGCCGGCCCACGATCAACTTCAGCGGGTTCGGCGAGCCCACGGTCCACCCCGAGTTCGGAGCCTTCCTGCGCCGCGTAAAGGCGGCGGGCTTGCCGGCCGAAGTAGTGACCAACGCCGTGGCGCTCGACGAGCGCCTAGCCGAGCTACTCATCGAGCTGCAAGTGGACCGGGTGATCGTTTCGCTCGACACCGCCGACGCGGAGGGCAACGGCGTGTTCCACAACGGCCCGGCCGAAGTGGTCCACCGCAACGTGCGCCGCCTGGCCGGGCTCAAGCTGGCCCGCGACGCGCTCACCCCCGAGCTTTGCGTGGAGTTCGTGGTCTGCCGGCGCAACGTCCACGAGCTGCCCGCGCTGAGGCGGCTTTCGCGCTCGCTGGGCATCTCGCGGATTCTGGTTTCCAACCTGGTGCCTTACCGCGAGGAACTGGCCGACGAGGTGCTCTACCAGCAGTGGGCCACGGCGCGGCGCGATCGGCGCCCTTCGTACTGGGACCCGACGATCGAGCTGCCGCGGCTCGATCCCCACTCCGAAGCCCGACAGGCCCTCGACGAACTGTGCAAGGTGGGAGCCCACGTGCAGATCGGCGGGCAGGACGTGGTGGGCGGGGCCATGCACTGCCGGTTCATCCACGAGGGCTGTGTGGCGATCGTGCCCGACGGGCGCGTGAGCCCCTGTCTGCCGCTTTCGCACAACTACCAATACTATTTTCGCGGGCAGCCGCGGCGCATGCGCGCGTGCTACTTCGGCAATATCCACCAG
>CAYXPN010000468.1:0-2851 GCA_964467075.1 uncultured Planctomycetaceae bacterium | reverse complement strand
TCGCCGACGACACCTGGCGCTAAGAACTTGTCAAGGTATTACTTGCCGGGGCTTCCGCTTCGCTGAAAGCCCCGGGGGAGTTACAGTTCTGCAAGTTACTCACCGCGCCCATGCGGTGCCGGTTGTCGAGGAGGAACTGCCATGTCAGTGCCAACTCTGCTCCCGCGACGCGGGTTTTTGAAGGCGGCAGTGGGCGCGCTGGTGTGGCCGGGCATGGCCTGGGCCGCGGAGCTGCCCCGCGATCTGCGCATCACGCGGATCGTGGGCTTCGATCTCGTAAGCCGGCGGCCGAAGCTGGTGGGCAAGAACTCGCGCCTGGACGTACACGGCGATCGCGCCACCGATCGCATGGTGCGGCTCTATACCAACACCGGCGCGCAGGGACTGGGCAACTGCCGGGCCCCGGCCGAGCCGCTCGCACGGCTGCTGGGCAAGAATCCTTTTGACGCCTGGCGCCCCGACGGCAAATCGGCAAGCGAGCTGCTGGGCGCGGGCACCATGCCCCTCTGGGACCTGGCCGGCCGGCTGCTGGGCAAGCCGGTCTATGAGCTGCTCGGCGGCGCAGGGGCCGAGCAGGTGTTCGTCTATGACGGCTCGATCTACTTCGCCGATCTCTTGCCGCAGTATGCCGCGCAGTGGCAGGACCGCTTGCGCGCCGAGGTCGATATGGCGCTGGAGGCGGGCCACCGGGCCCTGAAGGTGAAGATCGGTCGCGGGGCCAGGTGGATGGAGCGCTCGGCCGGCGACCGGCGCGACGTGGACGTGCTGCGCACGATCCGCGGCCACGCGGGCAAGGAGGTGCTCGTGGGCGTGGACGCCAACAACGGCTACGATCCGCGGCGCACGCGCTGGCTGCTCGAAACGCTGCCCGATTTCGACTTCGCGTTCCTCGAAGAGATGTTTCCCGAAAACGTGCCCGACTACCTGGAGCTCAAACGCTTCATGGCCGAGCGCGGCTGGAAGACCCTGATCGCCGACGGCGAGACGCAGCAGGCTATCGAACCGCTCTTGCCCCTGGCCAAGGCCCGGGCCGTGGACGTGTTCCAGTTGGACATGAACCGCATGGGCCTCGAGGGCATCGTGCGCGAGGCCGAGCTGGTCCGGCCCTACGGCGGGCGCGTGGCGCCGCACAACTGGGGCTCGCTGGTGGGTTTCCACATGCAACTTCACGTGGGCCGGGCTGTGCCCAATTTCTACATGGCCGAGCACGATCCGCTCGCCAACGACGTGTTGGCGGCCGAGGGCTACCGGATCGAAGAGGGCCGGGCCACGGTGCCCGACGCGCCGGGCTTCGGGCTCGAGGTGCGCGAGGCGGCGTTTGCCCGGGATGCGCAGGTGCGATTCGATTTGAGCTGAGGCTGGCGGCTACGGGTGGTGGCTACACACTTTCCCCGCGCCGCACCGATCACCGCGCCGGGGCGCTCTCTCGGACCGACTGCTGCCAGGCCCGGGCCGCGCGCGCGATCTCGGCCGCCTCTACGTGCCCGTCCCAGAGGGCCAGCCCGTAGCGCAGGGTGACAGGCTTGTCGGCCGAGAGCTTCAGAGGTTCGCTCTTCAGGTCCAGCGTGGCCGACAGATAGGCGAACGGCTGGTTCATGGTGAAGAACGTGGCTGGCGCACGGGGATTGTCCGGATGGTCGAACGCCGCGGCCGTGAACTCATGGCCCTCGATCGTGCCGAGACATGCGCACCACGTGGCCCGGCAGAGGCGCTCGCTGCCGCGCACGACTTCGCCCGGCTCGCCGCTGGAGTTGATAAACTCGGCCGGCTCCTCGCCGGTCGGTCCCAGGCGCATTCCCAGGCCGAAGTAATGGCGCCCCCAAAGCTCCGCCTGCTCGCGTCCCGCTGCCGGGGCGAGGCGGCTGGTCCAACTCATCAGCACGCCGTCGATCTCCGGCAGCCGGTGCCAGGCGATGGTGCGCGTCTCTTCGAGCAGCGGCGTCCCCTCAGCGTCCTGCCAGTCGAGCGTCTGCTCGATTCTTGCCCGGCTGGTGGTCCGGCCGTTTTGCGAGCGGCTCCGGCAATTGACCGCAATCCGGCCGCGGGGCACCTGGCGACCGGGCTGCTCGGCCGGTGCCTCGCCCCAGAAGTCCACGCCGTCCACTCCGATGGCCAGCATCAGCCCGTGATGGTGCGCGTGGTCGGGCGGGGCGTCTTCGAGCACTTGCACGCCGCCGGGCGTGGACCACTCTTTGACATAGGGCTTGCAGGGCCCGGGCGCAGCGCGATAGACCAACACCACGCGCTGGCCGTCGCGAAGCACCACCTGGTCGTCCTGGTGTTCGATGCGAAGCTGCTGCGCAACGGCGGGCATCAGCAACACCCCGCCAACCAGCGCCGCGGCCATAATCGTTGGGAGCATTGCCTGCGCCATTCGGAGGCAGCCAAACGCGGCAGAGCTTCCGCCAGACGCGCGGACAAGCAGACGGGGGCGAAGCGCAGTTGGATGCACGGCCGTTTCTCCTGATGGGCTACCCCCGGGTGATCTGCGGCGACTTCTGGGCATTGCTCTAAGAATAGTCGCGTGCAGTCGGCGGGTCAAACAGTGTTTCCGGGGGATCTCGCTTTTCGCTCGACCCACCCTACCACTTCTTCGCGTGCGTGCAAGCACCACTGCTGTAAACGTCTTGGAGGGTCGAACAATCCGCAGAAACCGAAGGTTTCGGGGGTTTCAGGCGGATACGTTGCGCGGTGGCCGTCGCCCCCCAGCCGCATCACACACAAGAAGTCGTAACACTTCATCCGTCTGAAGTGGCCATGCGCCGGCCTTATACGTCTGAAGTCCGGCCCGGAGGAGGCGGACGTGACGGAGCACGTCCCTCCAAGGCCCGGCGGACGTGACGGAGCACGT
>CAYXPN010000467.1:0-2866 GCA_964467075.1 uncultured Planctomycetaceae bacterium | reverse complement strand
TGTGGTTCTTGACCACCAACGACTTGACGTTCAGCACGATGTCGGTGACGTCCTCCACCACGCCGGGCAACGTGCTGAACTCGTGCTGGGCCCCTTGGATTTTGATCTGGGTCACCGCACTGCCTTCCAGGCTGGAAAGCAGGATGCGGCGCAAGCTGTTGCCGATCGTCACTCCGAACCCGCGCTCAAACGGTTCGGCCGTGAACCTGCCGTAGGTGAGAGTCAGCGTCGCCTTGTCGTAGGCCACCTGGCTGGGCAGCTCGAGTCCGCGCCATCGAATACGCATGGGGACAACTCCGATAGGGACTGATCTGGAGGACAATCTGCTCGGACCGTGGCGAATTGCGTTTGCCGGCCGCGGGATTTCCCGCGATGCTGACGACCCGCCCTGCTGCGGCGCCTGCTCCCCCGGCGCTGTTATCGCGAACAGAGCTCTACGATCAACTGGGTCTGCACCGGGATAGACACATCCTCGGCCTCGGGCAGGCGCAGGACGTGGCCTTCCGGCGGAGGGCCTTCAATGAGCGACAGGAAATCGGGCACCTGCCGGCCGGACTCGGCCAGGGCGGCCTGGGCGCGGGCCACGCTCTTGGGCCGGCCTTTGACCCGGATCACGTCGCCCGTTCGCACCAGATAGCTGGGGATGTCCACCCGACGGCCGTTGACGGTGATGTGCCCATGGCGGATCAATTGGCGTGCATCGGCGTGCGAGCGCCCCATTCCCAGCCGGTAGACCACATTGTCCAGGCGCCGCTCCAGCAGGCTCATCAAGGCTTCACCGGTGTTGCCTTTGGCGCGTTCGGCCATGCCGAAATACCTGCGGAACTGGCGTTCGAGCACACCGTAATAGCGCTTCACCTTCTGCTTCTCGCGCAGGTGGAGGGCGTAGTCAGTCAGCTTGCCGCGGCGGAAGTTGTGCACGCCCGGCGGCACATCGCGGCGCTCGATGGCACACTTGGGCGTGTCGCAACGCGTGCCTTTGAGGAAGAGCTTCATCCCCTCGCGCCGACACTTTCGACAAACCGGTCCCGTATCACGCGCCATGGCTGCTGCTACTCCCCAGCCGAAAGCTGCTCTTTTCGCCCGGCCTCCGGCTACTGTGTCCCTGGTCTGTTGGGTCGCGCCAAGACTTCCGTGGCGTCTAGACACGCCGCCTCTTCTTGGGCCGACAGCCGTTGTGGGGCAAGGGCGTTACATCTTCGATGGACTTGATCTTGAGGCCGGCCGACTGCAAGGCGGTAATCGCGCTTTCCCGCCCGCTGCCAGGCCCCTTCACCTTCACGTCGACTTCCTTCACGCCGAATTTCACCGCCTTCTCGGCGGCCTGCTGCGCCGCCATCTGGCCGGCGAAGGGCGTGCTCTTGCGGCTGCCCTTGAACCCGGTGGTTCCCGAGCTGGCCCAACACAACGTATCGCCTTTGCTGTCCGTGATGGTGATGGTCGTGTTGTTGAAGGTGGCCTTGATGTGGACAACGCCGGAACTGACGTTGCGCCGGACTTTTCGCCGCTTCGACTTGGCCATGGTTCAGTTGCTCCGCGCCGCAGAAAACCGCCGTTTCCGTCACTACTCAGCGGTCTGAAGTCGGTTCCGCACGCCGTGGGAAATCATATTGCGCCCCTTCAGGGCTCGGGCCAGGCAACTGGCCCCTTGCCCCAGGGCTCCGCTGCGCTACGCCCTGGGCTATCATATCACGCCCCGTTGGGGCTGCGGGCTTCCGACCTCCGACCTCCGACTACCGCAGGTCCTTCACACCCTTCTTGCCGGCCACGGTCTTCTTCGGCCCCTTGCGCGTGCGCGCGTTAGTCCGGGTGCGCTGGCCGCGCACCGGCAGACCGCGACGGTGCCGCAGCCCGCGATAGCAGCCGATATCCTTCAGCCGGACAATGTTCTGGTTCACCTGACGGCGCAACTGGCCTTCGATCGCATAGTCCTTGTCCAGCAAGGCGGCCAGGCGGCCCAACTCGTCCTCCTTCAAATCCCGGGCGCGCGCCAGGGGGTCCACGCCGGCTTCGTGGCACAGTTTCCGGGCCGTGTGCGGTCCCACGCCGTACAGGTAAGTCAAGGAAACCGTGGTGGGTCTCTCGCCGGGGATGTCAACGCCCAAGAGACGTGGCATAGCTCTCTCGCTGTCTATGATCGATCGAGCGGCCCAATGTGCACAAAGCGGGCCGCGCGCGGCCGCACTGGTCAGCCTTGCCGCTGCTTGTGCCGGGGGTTGGGGCAAATCACATACACCACGCCCCGGCGGCGGACCACCTTGCACCTCTCGCAAATCCTTTTCACACTGGCGCGCACTTTCACGGGGTCACCTCTCTCCGACCACACCCGGGGTGCAAAGCTTTGTAATTTACCGCCTCTGCCTCGCTGCGACAAGCCCCGCCATGCCCGGCCGGAGCAATTTCCATGCCGTCTTCCACCGGCCGACCCGTCCCCCGGGCCTGCACGCACCGCGCGTTCCAGTGCTTTGGCCGTGAGCTGCCCGCGTGCTGTGCCATGCCCCGCGGCCAGCCGGCGGCTCGCCAGTCAGCGCCCAGAGACCGTACCCCCCTTGGCGGGGGGGTATCCCTGCTTCTCTCCAGGGCGCCGACCGGCCATGTCAACACCGGCCCAGGCCGGCGCCGTGCATCATCCACAGCCCACCTACCAAGTCTCGCCGTTCGGTCCACAAGTGAGGATCACGGGGCCCGAGTCCGTCAGCCCCACGGTGTGTTCGAAATGGGCACTGGGCAGCCCGTCCGCGGTCACTTGGGTCCAAAGGTCGCGCCCGCAGCGCACAAGCTTGGTTCCCATGTTGACCATCGGCTCGATGGCCAGCACCAGCCCGGGCTCCAGCCGAAAGTCCCACTGGCCCGGCGCGTGTCCCAC
>CAYXPN010000466.1:0-2898 GCA_964467075.1 uncultured Planctomycetaceae bacterium | reverse complement strand
TGCTCTTCGAGGCCGTCCTCGGCATGTACGAGCACGACCGCTCGGCCAGCAAGGGACTGATGACCGTGCGCACGCCCGTGTTCGTCTTCAAACACGTGGGCACCGACTCCAACCCCGAGCAGCGCCAGCAGCAGGCCATGCTCGGCTGCGCACAGGCCCAGGCGCTCTTCGAAAACGTCGTGCGCGTGGAGAAGAAGCCGGGTGTCGAGGCGCCCCGCAAGTTCGACGACTACGTGGTGACCGTGGCCGAAGACCACGTGCCCGCGGGCGTCGAATTGCTCCGCCTGCCGGAGGATATGCAGCGCCTCTGACAAACAACCAGGCCCACTGCCATGTTCACCGACGACCAACTCCTGCCGGTCTCCGCCCTGCAGCATTTCGTCTTCTGCCCACGCCGTGCTGCGCTGGTCCATCTGGAATGCGTCTGGGCGGACAATCGGTTCACCGCCGAAGGCCGGCGACTGCACCGCGTGGTGGACGACCCGCGCCGGGGTGAGGAAAACCGCCCCGGCCTGCGGGTCGCCCGCGGGCTCGAAATCCACTCCCATCGCCACGGCCTGGTCGGCAAGGCCGACGTGGTGGAGTTCCACGACGCCGGTCCAGGCCGTGCGCCGCGCATTATTATCGTCGAGTACAAACGCGGCCGTCCCAAGCCGGCGCTCGACCAGCCTTTTCGCGTCCAGCTTTGCGCCCAGGCGCTGTGTCTCGAAGAGATGCTCGACACCCAGATTCCCCAGGGTGCCATCTTCTTCGGGCGCCAGCGCCGCCGCACCGAGGTGGTCTTCGACGCCGCCCTGCGCGGACACACCCTGCGCGCGATCGAGGGGCTCCACAACCTGATCCGTTCCGGCCGCACGCCCCCGGCCAAGTTCCAGCGAAAGTGCCGGCGCTGTTCGCTGCTCAATCTGTGTCTGCCCAAGGCCATGCGCCCGCGCGCCACCGCGGCGCGCTATCTGGCCCAGGCCATCGCCCAGACAGAACGCGATGCCGCCACAGACGCAACGCCCGACGCCGGCGCTCCGCTCGCGCCGCCCGATCTGCCCGCTGCCGCCGACAGCGCAGGGCCCGACGCCGAGATGCCCGCTGCCGGCAGCGACACCCGCGCTTCGCCCGCGCACGAGCTGCCGCCTGCCGGGCCTGCCGATACACGGGAGCATCCGCCGCCATGAAACTTCCCGCATCCACCAACGCACATCCGTCCTGGAACCCTCACGATCCCCAGGATGAGCTATTGCCATGAAACACCACCTCAACACCCTGTTCGTCACCACCCAGGGCGCCTACTTGTTCAAGCACGGCGAGGCGGTCGTGGTGCGCATCGAAAAGCAGAACCGCCTGCGCGTGCCGCTGAACAATCTCGGCTCGATCGCCTGTTTCGGCCGCGTCGCGTGCAGTCCGCCGCTCTTGGGCGCCTGCGCCCAGCGGGGCGTGAGCGTCTCTTTCCTTACCGAGCGGGGTCGCTTCCTGTCCGCGGTCAACGGCTTCACGCCCGGCAACGTGCTCCTGCGCCGCGAGCAATACCGCCGCGCCGACGACCTGGACTGGGCCGCCCAGATCGCGCGGGCGTGTGTGGTGGGCAAGCTGGCCAACTACCGCGCCGTGCTCCGCCGCGCCGCGCGCGAACACCCTTCTCCCGCGTCGGTCACCGCCCTCTCGCGCGCCGCCGACCGCATCGACCACGCCCTGCGCCTGCTCGACCGGCCCGTCCCGCTCGACGTGGTGCGCGGCAAGGAAGGCGAATCGAGCGCTACCTACTTCGAGGTCTTCGACCACCTGGTCACCGCCCAGAAGGACGGCTTCCGCTTCGCCAAGCGCACCCGCCGGCCGCCGCTCGACGCGGTCAATGCACTGCTCTCCTTCCTCTACAGCATGCTCACGCTCGACGCCCGCGCCGCCTGCGAGGCCGCGGGGCTCGACGCCGCGGTGGGCTTCCTCCATCGCGACCGCCCCGGGCGGCCCGGGCTGGCACTCGACCTGGTCGAAGAACTCCGCCCCCTGTTGGCCGATCGGCTCGCGCTGAGCCTGATCAACCGCCAGCAAGTCAAGCCCGGCGGATTTCGCGCCGAGCCCACCGGCGCCGTGCTCATGGACGACCGCACCCGCCGCGAGGTGCTCACCGCCTATCAGAAACGAAAACAGGAGACCATCACCCATCCGTTCCTGGGCGAAAAGGTGACGCTCGGGCTGGTGGTCCACCTCCAGGCCCGACTGCTCGCCCGCCACCTGCGCGGCGATCTGGACGCCTATCCGCCCTTCCTCTGGAAATAGAGGGCCGAGAAAATGATGGTTGTTGTGGCCTACGACGTTGCCACCAAAGAGCCGGCGGGCCAGCGACGCCTGGCCCGTGTGGCCAAGACCTGCCTCGACTACGGACAGCGCGTGCAATACTCCGTGTTCGAGTGTCTGGTCACACCCGATCAATGGGTAATGCTCAAAGGGGCACTGATCGACCTGATCGACCCGGAGACCGACAGCCTGCGGTTCTATTTCCTGGGCGATAATTGGAAACGACGTGTGGAACATGTGGGGGCCAAGACCACCGTTGACCTGGACGGCCCCCTGCTGATATGACCGTCAACCGGGGTGCGTACGACCGGACAACCAACCACCCACCATGCCCCCGTACAGCCGTGAACGCATGAATTACGACTGATATGAAGACAACCCGCAAACTCCATGAGCCCTTCCGCGAACCCTCAGCGCGCGCACAAAGCCTGGGAGGTTCGCGGCGGGCGCAACTCATGGCGCCGCGGCCGGTTGCGACGCGGCGTGCCCGCCCGCGCGTTGCGCGCAACTGGCAGCTTCGACGGGTTCGCGGATTGCCGCCCGAAAACAGCGTAAACACAGGTACTTGACAGTGGGTGGATCGCCCGCCGCGTGCGGGCGCGGATTGAAACT
>CAYXPN010000465.1:0-2912 GCA_964467075.1 uncultured Planctomycetaceae bacterium | reverse complement strand
GTGCAGAGCACGCACCCTACGGGCGGCGGGCTCACACGTCGGGTTGATCCAACTCGTCCAGCTCGTCCACCAGCCGGTCGAGCTTCTCCTCGGTCGTCTCTCTCTTGCGCCGGGGTTTGCCGGGCGGCTGCGGGGCCGGCGGCCGGGCAGCTTCCGCGGCTTGCTCGGAGCCCGGCGTCTGCGCGATCGAGGACTGTTCGGCGCCGGGGGCTTGCTCGGAGCCCGGTCTGCCCGGATCGGCAGGCCCACTTTGCTCCACGGCCCGCCCGCGCTCGGCCGCGGCCAACGCGCGTGGGTCTGCGGTCTCTTGCGCGCCGAGTTCCAACAACGGGAACAAATCCGTAAGCGCATCCTCCATCGGCGCCCGGGGGTCGCCGGCAATGGCCGGATCGCTGTGCATGGGAAACATGATGGCCGCCGAAGGGCACACCCTGGCACAGGCCGGACAGCCCGTGCGGCACTGATCCGGCAACACCACCACCAGCGAATCATCCTCGCCGGTGTCGAACACGCCGAACAGACAGAAGTTCAGACATTCCAGACAACCGGCGCAACGGCTGTAGTCCACCACCGGATACCAGCGCGCGTGCGCGGGCTCGGCAATGCGGCGCACCTGCTCCGCAGCGACCAGGGAATCAGCAGCCGGTGTCTCCGCGGCCGAGGACAGGGACCGGCCGGTGGTCTCGCGCACGATGCGCTCGATCTCGGCCACTAGTGCCTGAGGCTCCTCGTGTTCCCTCAGATCGATGCACCAGATGGTGCGCTGGTCGGCGGACTGTTCGGCGCCTCGCTCGGGCCGGGAGACTGCACCCGGCGGTGCACCGCTTTGCGGGGCAGCCGCGCCGTCGGGCAGCTCTTCGGCAGAGAGGAAGGCCGTGGCCCCCATCCGGCCCTTCACACCGTGCGACTCGAGCAACCAGAATGCCGCGCGCGCGTAGAGCCACGCCAGCACCAGCAGGGGCCCGCGGAGCGAGCGCAGACAATCGACGCCCGCCCCGTCCGGCGCCAGGTCGTAAAGGTGCGGCAGCACGGCCACGTGCACGCCGGGGATTTGCGCCAGAGGATCGAGCACCGCGCGGCTGAGTTTCCCCTGCGCCGGCCAGGGCGTGCGCGGCTCGGACCACACCACGGTCAATCGGTCGCTCATGGGCAGCTTCTGTTCCAGCGGTGCCACGGATACACCCGCGCCCCCGAGCCGCGCGGCAACGGCCGCCCGGTCACAGGCGCCTTCCCTCATCTGGGCGCATTCTATCATAGGGCCGGCCGTGGTGTCTGCCCGCCGGGCAATCTGGTAGGCTGGACGCCCCGGTCGCCCGTTTTTTGTCCGCCTCGCGCCAGTCCCGCTCATCGTTTCCGCAGCCAGCGCCGACGCATCGAGATGGCCGAAGAAGCACCCACTGCTCGGCAACACGAACCGCTCGCGCCCGCCTGCCCGGCCCTGCTGCTCCTGGGGCCCAGCGGGTCGGGCAAGACGCCGCTGGGTGGGTTGATCGAGCGGCGCGGGCTGTGGGGCCGGCGGCTGGTCCACTTCGATTTCGGCGCTGCGCTGCGCGCCGCAGTTCAGACGTGCCGCCAGCGTCCCCAGGCGACAGCAGGCGCCGCTCCTTCGAACCACGCCGCAGATTGCGCTGCGCCGAGCTTCTCGCCCGCGGAGATCGCCTATCTCGAAAACGTGCTGCGCCACGGGCTGCTGCTCGAAGACGAGCATTTCCACCTGGGCGCTCGACTGCTGCGCACCTTTCTCCAGAGCCGGCGCGCCGATGAGAGCACCTGGGTGGCGCTCAATGGACTGCCACGCCACGCGGGCCAGGCCCGGGCTGCGGCGCCGCTGGTGGACGTGCGCATCGTCGTGGTGCTGGACTGCCCGGCCGAGACCGTGCTCGAACGCATCAGGCGCAACGTGGCAGGCGATCGCACCGAGCGCGCCGACGACGAGCCGGCCCTGGTGGCCCGGAAGCTGGCCATCTACCAGCAGCGCACCGCGCCGCTGTTGGACTGGCACCGTGAGCATGGTGCCCGGGTGGAGCGGCTCAGCGTGGGTCCGAGCACCACGGCCGAGCAGATGTGGGCGGAGCTGGCCAACCGCAAATCGCCCGCGCCGAACGACGGTGGATAAGGTCCATTCAGCGCACCAGCTCCAACGTGGCCCAGAGGCTGGGGTCCTCCTGAAAGGGAAGCGGGCTGCCGGCCGAAAGCGTCTGTTCGCCCAGCTCGCGGTCCAGCACCACGTAGTTGAACCCCAGGCGCGGGTGCTCGTGCGGATCGAAGCCGGTCAAGGCCCCGGCGCCGATCAACCCCTCGAGCAGGTAGCCGTCGACGCGCTTCTCCCGGCGCACGGCGAGCATCTCTTGGCGCACAGGCCGCGGGTTCTCGCGCGCATGGGCGATGGGCAGCCAGCGCGCGAGCGGTTCGTCGAGCCGCCGGCCCGCCCCGGCCGGCAGAAACACGAAGCGGTGGCAGAAGCGCCCGGCCCGGTGTACGTTGTGTACGTCGCGCGTGTCGATCCAAAGCTGCACGCCGTCGCTCTCTTCCAGCCGGCTCGGGCGACACCACGGCGCTTGGCGCTTGCCGCGGACCAGCAGGGTGAAGGCCATTCCCTGTTCGCTCCAGGCCAGGCGCAGATCGGCCCAAACCGGCTTGCCCTCCAGCTCGGCCAGGCCGGCCAGCCGGTAGCACTCGTCGAGCCCGGCTCCCTGGGCCGACCAGACGGGGTGGCGATAGGCACACGGCAGGGCAAAGCGGAACAGCAGGCGTTGGGGCAAGAGCGGTTCGGTGGTCATGGTTTGGTGGATGGTTTGGTGGATGGTTTGGTGGTCTGCTGGTGTCGACGCGCCGGCGTCCGTTTTCCGGCATTTCCCGAGAGTGTAGCATCAATACAGGCGCTCGTTGCGACAGTCACACTTCAGAGACCA
>CAYXPN010000464.1:1846-2936 GCA_964467075.1 uncultured Planctomycetaceae bacterium | reverse complement strand
CGTCTCGGTCATCCCCATGCTCCACGGCGAGGCCGTGGTGCTGCGCCTGCTGGACAAGGGAGGGATGGAGTTCGCGCTGGCGAAGCTCGGCATGGAGCCCGAGTTGTATGCCACCTTTCAGCAGCTCATCCGCCTGCCCCACGGCATCATCCTGGTGACCGGGCCGACGGGCTCGGGCAAATCGACCACCCTCTACAGCTCGCTCTTGGAAATCCGCAGCCCCGAGACCAAGATCATCACCACCGAAGACCCGGTGGAGTATCAGCTCGAGGGCATCAACCAGATTCAGGTCCACCCGAAGATCGGGCTGACCTTCGGCAATTCGCTGCGCAGCATCCTGCGCCACGACCCGGACATCATCCTGGTGGGCGAAATCCGCGACCTGGAGACGGCCGAGAACGCGATCCAGGCCTCGCTGACCGGACACCTGGTTTTCAGCACGCTGCACACCAACGATGCGGCCGGGGCATACACGCGCCTGGTGGACATGGGCGTGGAGCCCTTCCTGGTGGCCAGCACCGTGGAGGCGGTGATGGCCCAGCGCCTGGTGCGCACGCTTTGCCCCCATTGCAAGGAACCCTACGTGCCCTCGCCGCTCGACCTGCCCGAGGACTTCCCCCACGAGCAGCTTGAGGACGGGCGCCCGTTGTACCGGGTTGCGGGTTGCCGCGAGTGCCGCCAGGTGGGCTACCGGGGCCGAGTGGGCCTGTTCGAGCTGCTGGTCACCACCGATGAAATCCGCCAACTGGCCCACGACCAGGCCAGCACCTGGGCCATCCGCGATACAGCCGTCGGCCAGGGCATGCGCGTGCTGCGCGAAGACGGCTGGGTGAAGGTGCTCGACGGACGCACTTCCATCGACGAGGTGGTGCGCGTGACCCGGGGCAATACCATTCGGATGGGCAACCATCGCCAGACGTCCGACCAGCCCTCCCAGGGCGAGCCGGCGGGTTGATCCCGCCGGGAGTGATTTCGTCCAATCCGCAACCCAGCCGGCCCGCTTCACCCCCGCCGTCAACAATACACTGAGCCGGCGGATTCAGCCCGCCGGGCAACCTAAGGACGACGGCCGACGCCGTTCCCCCCGGGG
>CAYXPN010000464.1:0-1746 GCA_964467075.1 uncultured Planctomycetaceae bacterium | reverse complement strand
TGTTTCGGCCGATCGTGGCCTTGGTTTGACTGCCTGTTCGCCATGCCCGAATTCAGCTACGTGGCCCGCGACAACTCCGGTCAGAGAGTCACCGGCTCCGTCTCGGCCGCCGGGCGACGCGAGGCCATGACCGCGCTGGCCGGACAGTCGCTGTTTCCGCTCGAGCTGGAAAGCAGCGAGACCGCTCCCGAACCGGCGCGCGTGCGCCGCGTGCCCGCCCGGGCCCTGGCCGCGGGCTATAGCCTTTTGGCCGACCTGTTGCGCAGCGGCGTGCCGCTCTTGCGGGCCCTGGACGTATTGCGCGAGCAAAGTTCGCACAAGGGGTTTCAGCAGGTGCTGGCCGAGGTACACGATCGGGTGGAAGACGGCGCCACGCTGGCCGAGGCCATGTCCCCCTTCCAGCGTGTGTTCGGCGAGATGGCCGTGAGCATGATCCGCGCCGGCGGCGAAGGCGGTTTTCTCGAGGAAGCGCTGACGCGCGTGGCCGAGTTCACCGAGGCCCAAGAGGATTTCAAGAAACGCACCCTCGGCGCGATCGCCTATCCGCTGTTCCTGCTGGTGGTGGGCACGGTGATCGTCACGGTGCTGGTGGTCTTCTTCGTGCCCAAGTTCGACGAGCTGTTCACCCGATTGCGGGAGCGGAATGAGTTGCCGGTGGTGACCGACTGGCTGCTGTGGATCAGTGCGATCTTGAGGCGCTGGGGCCTGGTGCTGCTGGCGGTGGGTGCGGGCGGGGTGTGGTATGCCCGGCGCTGGCTGTTGGGCGAGGCCGGGCGTTTGTGGTGGGATCGCGCGCGCATCCGCCTGCCCCTGGCCGGCGCGGTTTTCCTGAATCTGGCCGTGGCCCGATTCTGCCGCGTGCTGGGCACGTTGTTGCGCAACGGGGTGCCCATCCTCCGCTCGCTGGAGATTGCCTCGGGCACGGTGGGCAATCGCGTGCTGTGTGCGGCCATCGAGGCGGCGCGCGAGGACGTTTCCGGCGGCGCGTCGCTGGCCGGGCCGCTGGCGCGCAGCGGACAGTTCCCGGCGGAAGTGGTGGAGATGATCGGCGTGGCCGAGCAGTCGAACACCTTGGAGAAGGTGCTGCTGGAGGTGGCCGACTCGCTGGAGCGCCGCACCTGGCGGCAGTTGGACCTCACGGTGCGCATGCTGGAGCCGCTGTTGCTGCTGCTGCTGGCCGGGGCGGTGCTGGTGGTGTTCATCGCCCTGCTGCTGCCGGTGTTGAGGATGAGTTCGGCGGTTTCGTAAACCCGGCAACACTTCAGCCGAATGGAGCGACCCGGCCCGGCCGTCGGCTGTCAGCCCGGAGTTCTGGACAGGATGACAGGATCACAGGATAAGCGGGCCCGGATCACTCGGCCCTGAACGTGCCGAATACGATAGCCCGGGGCTTTAGCGCAGCAGAGCCCCGGGTGGTTGGGCGGCGCTGGCCCCCAAGCCCTGCAAGTGGCGACTTGCTCGATAAGCCGCTCCCTGCTTTCGGCAGTTCCGACTCCAGACGCCTGAAGCGTTACTGAATCCGGAGTTCCGCTGCGCAGCTCGGGCTGTGCCGCAAGCTGCCTCGAATCCCCGAACACAATCACGCAAGACAAACCAGACCGGCGGTTCACCCTGTCGGCCGCGGCGCGATACAATAGAGGTTTGGAACTTGGGCCGGCACGGGGTGTGGCCGCCGGCTTGTCCAGCAGTGAGATTCGATGTGGGGTGCCACTGCCGGCTTGTCCAGCAGTGGGATTCGATGTGGGG
>CAYXPN010000463.1:0-2954 GCA_964467075.1 uncultured Planctomycetaceae bacterium | reverse complement strand
CCAACAGCGCGATTTCCCGCCGGGTGAGCCAAGAGGTGGGTCATCGCCTTCGGCTTGACCCATCGATGAGTGCGTGGTTGTCAACTGGTATCTTGTAGGGTGGATCGAGCGGTGGCGAGGCCCACCGTCAAGTCTTCGATCGGGATCAGGGTGGGGGCTTCCACGAGCTGCGGGTGGGCTCAACCATCGATTCGGGATCGACGACTATGCGCCGTCACCCTGCAAACCCATGAGGACGATCATCGCCAAAACGCGGCAGGCCCAAACGCGAAAACGCGCGGCAGGGCGGCCACGACAGAGCGTGGCCCTCCAGAAGTGAAGGTGGCCCTCCAGAAGAGAGCCCGGCCTTCCAATGTCCGGGGCGTTTGGGTCTGGTGGGCCCTCAGCCCACCTGACCTCGCGCCTGGCCCGGCTGGGCCTCGCAGAGGTGGCGTCTGAGGCGCTCGAACTCCTCGTGGCTGCGGAAGTGGATCACCAGCTTGCCGCGGCCGCGCGCCTGCTGGGTGAGGTTGACCTTCAGCCCCAGCGCTGCGCGCAGCTCCTGCTCCAGCGCGGCCAGGTGCTCGCTGCGCAGGCGCGTTGGTCGGCGCGTGGTGCCGTCGCGTTCCACCAGTCCCAGCGGCTCGTGGTCTTCGGCACGCACGGTCTCCTGCACCAGGGCCTCGGTCTGGCGCACATTGAGCCCCTCGCGCTGGATGCGCGCGCAGAAGTCGATCTGCTCGCGCTCGTCGCCCAGCGGCAGCAAGGCCCGGGCGTGTCCCTGGGTGATCTTGCCTTGGCGCAGGGCCTCTTGCACGGCCTCGGGCAGCTCGAGCAGGCGGATGAAGTTGGCGATGGTCGAACGGTCGAGCTTCAGTCGCGAGGCCAGCTCCTCCTGGGTACCGCCGTATTGCTCCAGGTAACGCTGGAACGAGGCTGCCTTTTCCAGCGGGTTGAGGTCCTTGCGCTGGAGGTTCTCGATAATGGCCAGCTCCGTGGCCTGGCGGTCGTCGACCTCCACGATACTGACCGGCACCTCGGTCCAGCCTGCCTGGCGCGCTGCGCGCAGACGCCGCTCGCCGGCGACCAGCTCGAACCGATCGTCCACCCGACGCACCACCACCGGCTGCAGCAGCCCGTGTTCGGCAATGCTCTCGGCCAGGGCCTGCATCTCCTGGGGGTCGAACTCCTGCCGGGGCTGAGAGGGATTGCCCTGGATTCGGTCGATGGGCAATCGCTCGGGGCCGGGGTGCGGCACGCGGGCCGCACGGCCTGCGAAGGTGGCGCCTTGTTCAAAGGGCAATACGGTAGGTTCGGCGTCCGCGCGCGGCTCCGACTCGCGTGTTTCCGTCTCGGAGGCGGGCTCGGCCGGGGCTTGCGGCGGCGCGTCCAGCCCGGGCTGGTTCTGGTAGGGGTCGCCCGCGGCTGCGCCATAGGGCGCCTCGGCAGTGGCAGGGGGCTGGGCCGGCGAAGGCGCATCGGTTCGTTCGGGAAGCTGGCCCAGCAAGGCCTCCAGCCCTCGGCCCAGGCGTCGCTGTTTAGTCACGTTCGAGCACCTCCATGCAAAGCTCGACATATGCCCGGGCCCCGCGGCAGCGCGGCGCATAGTCGAGCACGTTTTGTCCGTGGCTGGGAGCTTCGGCAACGGCCACGTCGCGCGGCACCACGGTCTGAAAGACCACGTCGCCGAAAAAGTTCCGCACGTCGCGTTCGACCTCGCCGGTCAATTCCAGTGTGTGGTCGTACATCGTCAACACGATCCCGCCGAATTGAAGCCGGCTGCCGGGCCGCTGGATCACGTGCCGGATCAGGTCGATCATCTGCACCAGCCCCTCCATGGCGAAATACTCGCACTGGATGGGGATCAACACCTCGGTGGCGCTGTAAAGCGCGGTGCGCGTCAACTGGCCCAGCGACGGCGGGCTGTCGATCAGCACGAAATCGTAGGAGCCGAAGCCCTGGGCCAGGTGCTCGCGCAGGCGGTCGGCCTGTTGTTCGTCGTCGCGTGCCAAAAGCGCGACGTCGCGGAAGCTGCCGCTGCCGGGCAGCAGCTCCAGGCCCGAGATGCCGCTCGGGCACGTGCCTTCGCGGATCGGGGTGCAGGTGACCAGCGGGTGGTGTTCGCAGGGCTTGCGCCCCAGCCCGGTGGTGGCGTTGCACTGGGGATCGAGGTCCACCAGCAGGGAGCGGCTGCCGGCCTTGGCCAGGGCCGCGGCCAGGTTGACCGCGGTGGTGGTCTTGCCGACCCCCCCTTTTTGGTTGGCAACGCACAGCACCCGGACCACAGTCGGTCTCCCTGCCGGCCGCTTGCTCGGACTGGGCTGGTCACCGCGGTCTCGGGCTTGCCAATGTTGGTCCCTGGCGGCCTGCTTGCTCGGTCTGCCTGGTGAATGCACATGCACCGCGGCTCCAGCGACGGGCCGGGGATTGTAGCAGGAAGGCCCCGGCGGCGAAAATGCCAGTTGCCCCCCCGCCAAAGAGGGGGCGGCCGGCGGGCGATGGCGGGCAGGATTCCACGGGGCGCCGGAACAGCGCTGCGCTTGTTCCGGCCTACGATTCTCGGCCACGAAAACGGACTCGGTCGGATAGTCGCTTGCCAGCAGCCGGCGCACCACCAGCCGGCCCTCGGCCACAAACAGACTCTCGCCGCGCAACGTGCGGTCGCGCAGGTTCCGATACGGTGCTACCCGGGGATCGTCGAGCGAGAGGATGCGTTCCATCTCTGGCGTGGTTTCCGGCATGGGCCAACGCGGGCGGCTTTGTTTTCCGTGGCTTTTCGTCGGCCGGGCGAGAGGGTCGAGCAGGACGCCCTCACGCTAAGAAATTGTAAAGGAATTGTTTCCGCAATTGCGGGGAAAAGGTGACAGGCACCATTTGTGCGAAGCCGGGCACCGACCGCAGGTTGGTCGTGGGCCGCCCAAAGGCAAATGGTGCCTGTCACCTTTTCCCGGGAAGTTATACCCTTACAAGTGCTA
>CAYXPN010000462.1:0-2964 GCA_964467075.1 uncultured Planctomycetaceae bacterium | reverse complement strand
TCGCTAGGCTTTGTCTGAAAACGGTAGCCACGCTCGCCAGAGCGTGGACCGCCGCGTGCAAACCCTGTGGAAAAAGGGATCTTGCCACCGTTTGGCTTTTGGTGGCTACACGTATGGATTCGTTTTGAGACAAAGCCCAGTGCGACTCGTTCCGGCCCACGTCTCTTCTCCAGCAGGAACTTGCTCACACCGAGTTTCCGAAGTAGAATTACGCTTACTTGCGTACGGCAGAGTGCCGTGCGCTCCGACCGGCCAACGCGAGCCATAAGGAACCATACCATGCGGCTGATGTTCTCGGTGGCGTGGGCCGCGGCGGGCTGGGTTGCGCTTGCTCCTCTGGCCGCTGGCGCGGCCGAGCCCGGCTTCGTGCCGCTTTTCGACGGCCACTCGCTCGACGGCTGGCAGATCAAGTGCAAGCCCGCTGATCGACCCGCGGCCGAGGGCTTCTGGAAAGTAGAAGAGGGAGCGATCGTCGCCGATTCGCTGGGGCACAAAGGCCACGACTACGTGTGGCTCGTAACGAAGCGCGAGTTCGGCGACTTCGTGCTCCGCCTGCGCTTTCAGGTCGAGCGCGGCCTGAAGGGCAACAGCGGTATCCAGATCCGCAGCCGCTACGATGAACAGGCCGGCTACCTCGACGGCCCGCAGATCGACATCCACCCGCCCGGCCCCTGGCGCACGGGCATGGTCTGGGACGAGACCCGCGGAGTGCAGCGCTGGCTGTACCCGGAGGTGCCCAAGGGCCAGTGGGTCGATCCCTCGATGACCGTCAAGGGGTTCAAGTTTTTTTACGCGGATGAAGGCGACGGCTGGAACGATCTGGAGATCACCGCCGAGGGCACGCGGCTCCGCGCCGTGCTCAACGGCGTGACCGTGATGGAACTGGACGGTCGCGGCGTGCTCGACGACGCGGTACACCGCCAGCGCAAGGTGGGCCTGCGCGGGCACATTGCCCTGCAAATCCACAAGGGCGACGAGGTGAACATCCGCTTCAAAGACATCCGCGTCAAGCCGTTGTAAATGCGCCGCATGGGGCTTTGGACCGGGGGGTAGACCGTGCACCGAGACCCATCAGGACCAGCGCCTCAGCAACCCGGGCGCCGGGTTGCGCCGGGACCGGACGCGGACCCCCAAGTGACCTCTCTGTGCGATCGCTTGGCGGAGCTGGAGCAGCGATACCGGCTGGTGGCCGAGCACGTGATCGACGTGATTTGCACGCTGCGCTTGGATGAGCCCATTCCGCCGTCTCGACCGGGCGAATCGCCCCCCCAAGTCGATCCGCAAGGGCTGGTGCGCGCTTGGAAGTTCACGTTCATCACGCCTTCGGTGGAGCGGGTGTTTGGTTACACCGTGGCCGAGGCGATGGAGCTTTCGCTCTGCGATCTCCTCGCGCCGGAATCGCTCGAGCAGGTTTTCGGCGTGGTGAGCGAGGACCTGCCGATGGCGCTCTCCCAGGGGCCGGGCGGCTTTCCGCGCCGGGTGCTGGAGCTGGAGTGCGTGCGCAAGGACGGCTCGCGCTTCTGGGGCGAGATCACGTGCAGCTTTGCCGCCGACGACCAGGGGCGGTTGACCGGGGCGGTCGGCGTGTTGCGCGACATTGCGGCCCGCAAGGAAGCCGAGCTGGCCCGCCGGAAACAAGAGCGACGATTCCAACTGCTCGTGGAGAACCTGCCGGATTTCGTGGCCCTGCTCGATGCGCAGGGCAACGCGGTCTATATGAACCGCGCGCCGAAGACCATGCCGGCCGAACACGTGCTGGGCACGGACGGGCTCAGCGCGGTGGCTCCGGAATTCCGCTCCGCGGGACGCGAGCGAGTTGCCCACGCCTTGCGCAGCGGCGAGCCCCAGTCGATGGGGATCGAGGATGTCCTCGGCCGGCGCTTCAGTTGCCGGCTGGTGCCCATCGAGGATGATCCCGCGTCCCGACAGGTCATCGTGATTGCCACCGACGTGACCGAGCAGCACCGCCACCAGCAGTCGCTTATGAGGGAGCAGCAACTGCTGCGCCGCTTGCTGGACCTGCACGAACAGGAGCGACAGCTTACGGCCTGCGAGATTCACGACGGCGTGGCCCAGCAGCTCACCGCGGCCCGCTTCCAGCTCGAAGCCTTCCAGCAACTCCAGACACGCAACCCGCAGGCCGCAGAGGCCGCGTTCGCCAAAGGACTGGAACTGCTCGCCCAAGGGCTGGCCGAGGCGCGGCGTCTGATCAGCGGCAGTCGCCCCCCGATCCTGGACGAGCAGGGCATTGTGGCCGCGGTCGAGCACCTGATCTGTGAACGGCGCGAACGCGGCGCACCGCAAATCGAGTTTACCCACGCGGTGCCTGAGGCGCGACCGGCGCGGCTGCTGGAAACCACCGTCTTCCGCATCATCCAGGAGGCGCTGGCCAACGCCTGCCGCCACAGCCAAAGCCCCAAGGTGAGCATCCGGCTCGTACAGCAGGACCAGTCCATCAGCGTCTCGGTGCGCGACTGGGGCGTGGGCTTCGACCCGCACGAGGTCAGCCCCAGCCGCTTCGGACTCCAGGGCATTCGCGAACGTGCCCGCCTGCTGGGCGGCCGGGCCGACGTGGATACCGCGCCGGGCAAAGGCACGACGGTCAGCGTCGAGCTGCCCCTGGTCGGCCCCCAAGACGAGCCGCCTGCGTAATCGTTGGCTGGGCGGGCGGCCAATCTCTGGGCGGGCGTGGCAATTGCTGGGAGGGCGAGCCGTGCGCGCCCTCGTGTTCGCGGCTCCGCGGGAGCCTCGCCCGCGCGATAACGCGCGTCGGGTCTGACGGCTCGGCGGGAGCCTCGCCCTCCCGCAGGGGCCGCTCTGCCAGGAAAAACCGCGGAAATCTTTGCGGTAAAGGCGATTTACCGATCCATCCGGACCCGCTATGCTGAACCAAGGCTTTGTCTGAAAACGGGCCGGGTGGCCCCGGTCGGTTGCCCGACCGGGGCTCCCACAGATCCGTACGTG
>CAYXPN010000461.1:0-2974 GCA_964467075.1 uncultured Planctomycetaceae bacterium | reverse complement strand
CGATGTGCAGCCGAACGCCGCGCCGGCGCGACTCTTCATTCAAACGTTCGCGCAGCCGCCTGTTGGCCGCCACTCCGCCGCCCACGCAAAGCGCCCCCATGCCCGTCTGCTCCACGGCCTGCAAGGCCTTGCCCACCAGGCAATCGACCACCGCCTCCTGGAAGCTGGCGGCCAGGTCGGCCACCTGTTGCGCCTCAAGCCGGACCTGCGACGGCTCGCCCTGGCCCGGCGGGCAAATCGCATAGCGCACCGCGGTCTTCAGCCCGCTGAAGCTGAAATCCAGGCGCTCCGTGTCGTCGAGAAACGAGCGCGGAAAGCGATAGGCTCTCGGATCGCCCTCCCGGGCCGCGCGCTCGACCGACGGCCCGCCGGGATAGGGCAGGCCGAGCATGGTGGCCACCTTGTCGAAGGCCTCGCCCGCGGCATCGTCGATGGTCGAGCCCAGCAGGGTGAAATCCAGCGCATCGCGGCAGCGATAGAGGCAGGTGTGTCCGCCGCTGACAATCAGGCCGATGCAAGGGAACACGTGCTCGCCCGCGGCCAGGCGGCAGGCGTAGATATGGGCCTGCAAATGGTTGACCGCCACCAGAGGCACGTCGAGCACCACGCAGAGCGTCTTGGCCGCGGTCAGCCCCACCAGGAGCGACCCGGCCAGGCCCGGGGTGTTGGCCACGGCCACGGCATCCACCGCATCGAGCCCCAGGCCGGCGCGCTGGAGCGTTTCGTGGATCACCGGCAGGATGCGCTCCAGGTGGGCCCGCGAGGCGATCTCGGGCACCACGCCGCGGAAGCGGCGGTGCAGTTCGTCCTGCGAGGCCACCACCGCGCCGAGCACCTCCAGGCGGTCGTTGACCACGGCCGCGGCCGTCTCGTCGCAGGTGGTTTCGAGGATCAGGAGGTTCATGGTGTCGGAGGTTCTCTTGCTCCCCGAGTCGTCACGTCGCCCAAGCGGGAATCATGAAACATCGAACCCGCACCGCCGAGCAATGTTCAAAGCCAGCTCTTGAAAATCGCGGTAGCAGCCTTGCACCGCCGCCGTGTGGCCGCCGATCGCTCCGTCGGCCGGCTTGAGGACGAACATGGGTTTGCGCGCCTCTTGGGCCAGGGGCATGAGGCTGCGATAGTGTTTGAGTGTTCCCAGGCAGTGCGCATCGTCTTCGATGGTCATCTTACAGCGCGCCTGCTGGTCGAGCACAGCCTTCTGATATGTGCCGGGAATGCGCTCCATCCAGCGGAGATATGCCCTCACAGGGCGATCGAGACGCACGGCGTGTTGGAGCACTACATAGCCGGCCGGCTGCATCTGGCCACCGGGGATTTCGAAATCGCCGACGGGATTACGCTCATGTCGTTCTTCCCGCTCGTCCCGCCAGCGGCGCAGCGTGGGGCCCAGGTTTTTCAGTCCTTGCAGCGAATAGAGGTCGGGGGCCAGCGGGATGACCACGTGCTCGGCAGCCAACAGCACAGCCCGATTCAGTGCCCCGAGGTTCGGGCCCACATCGACCAAGACTAGCTGCGCACCCGTCTGCTCTGCCGCCCGAACCAACAGCCGCCATAACGCACTGAGCACTCGAAAGGCGCGGGCCTTGCGATCCAGACAGTCGGGCCACTGGCTGGAAAGCTCGTCTTCGGCCGACGTCAGCGCCAGGTCGCCCACCAGCAGGCCCAGCTCCGGCGTGACCTCTTCCACGTGTGGGTCGGCAATATCGCCCGTGCCTTCCAACAGGGGGCGAAGCGCCTGGAAGACGGTGAGGCCGCCCGAGCCCGCATCCTCCCAAAGCTCTTCGAGACGGTCTTCGTCCAAAAACATGCTGGTCAGATTGGCCTGGGGATCGAGGTCCGCGGCCACCACCGAGAGGCCCAAGTCGGCATACATCCAGGCCAGACGATAGACCAGCGAGGTCTTGCCCGCGCCGCCCTTGTTGTTGAAGAACGTGACGGTTTTCACGATGCCGCCCTTACGATTACGGCCACGAAGGTGGGCTGGAATTGGCAGTCCGGCTCGGGATTGCCGTTATCGCGCAGCGCCTTGCGGGCCTGTGGGATGCCCCAGCCGAACCGCTGCGCATATCCCAAGTAGGCCATGATCTCTGAGGTGGGCCGGAAGATGACAGGTGGTATCGCAAAGTGCAAGCGAGTTATGTCAAACCAACAGGATTGAGCCGCTCATGCTAAACGCCGACGCCAACTCCACCGGTCCGACCAGCCTTTCGAACCGAACCGAGGGATAGGCCCACCCCATGGGACGGCGGAGAAAGGATGCGCTCAGGTGCGGGTGGGGCGCGACCGCGAAAGCAAGCGCGCTCTCACGCCGGGCGCAAAAGCACACCCCCGGGGGCCGGGTGGCCCGCGGGGGTGCGGTGTAAAAATCCGGCAGCACCTACTCTCGCGCTTTTGGCACTACCATCGGCCCTGAAAGCTTAACTACCGTGTTCGGGATGGGAACGGGTGTTGCCTTTCAGGTCTGGCCACCGGAAAGCAGCGGCGGCCGCGCGTGCTTCGAGGCGGCGCGCCGCTGGGGGTTGGTTGTGGTCTGTGAAGGGGCGTGGCGGGCCCGGCGTGTGCGTGCGGCACGCGCACGGCTTCCCGAGGAATCAGGGTTTCCCCGGGGGAGTGCGTGCGCGGCCGGCACATGCCGGGAGCGCTGGATACATGCGGTCAAGCTTTCGCCCGTTAGTACCGGTTAGCTGAGCGCATTGCTGCGCGTACACATCCGGCCTATCGACCTGGTGGTCTTCCAGGGGGCTCTCGCACGGATCGTGCTTACGAAACCTGATCTTGGAGCGGGCTTCACGCTTAGATGCTTTCAGCGTTTATCCTTTCCGTCCTTAGCTACCCAGCCGTGCCGCTAGCGCGACAACTGGAACACCAGAGGGACGTCCTTCTAAATCCTCTCGTACTAAAGAAGAACCTCCTCAGGTTTCGAGCGCCCACAGCAGATAGGGACCGACCTGTCTCACGACGGTCTGAACCC
>CAYXPN010000460.1:0-2995 GCA_964467075.1 uncultured Planctomycetaceae bacterium | reverse complement strand
GCGACTATCCACGCGAAATGGCCCGAAAACGGGCAGCGGCCCGTGAACGGTTACCATTTTTCGGCTTTGAGACGTTGCGCGCGCCGAAAACCGCTGGCCGAAGGATGTGCCTGTCCCCTTTGGCTGATGTTGCTGATCTTGAGGAATGAACCGAAACCATGCCCAGCAACGATCCTGTGCCCCGGCCCCGTCCCCAGCCGCAGGCCGCGGCCCCTCCCGCCCCTCCGGTTTCCGCCCCGGGCGAAGGCACCGACCCGCGGTTTCTCGACGAGCTTGCGCGCTGGGGACCTGATGCGCTTCCCGAGGGAGCACCCTCGCCGCGGGTCAGCCGGCGCTATTGCCGTCGCCTGGCCCGGCGCCACTATGAGAACTTCACCGTGGCAAGCTGGCTCCTGCCGCGGCGCTTGCGCCAGCATTTCTACAACGTGTATGCCTATTGCCGCTGGGCCGACGACCTGGCCGACGAGCTGCTGAGCCCCCGGCAAAGCCTGGCCCTGCTCGACTGGTGGGAACAGCAGCTTCGCGAGTGCTACGCGGGGCGCACGCGCCATCCGGTCTTTTGCGCGCTGGCCGGGACGATCCAGCGGTTCAAGATCCCCATCGACCCGTTCCTCGATCTTCTGGTGGCCTTCCGGCAAGATCAGCGCCAGCGTCGCTACGAGACGTTTGCCGAGGTGCTGCAATACTGCCGCTACTCGGCCAATCCCGTGGGCCGGCTGGTGCTCTATCTGGCCGAGTGCCATACGCCCGACCGCGTGTATCTGTCGGATTCGATCTGCACGGGCCTGCAACTGGCCAACTTCTGCCAGGACGTGGCCCGCGACTGGCACCGCGGGCGCGTGTACCTGCCGCAGGCGGACTGCCGGCGGTTCGGCTACGAGGAAGCGATGTTCGCCCGGCGCGAATTCAACGAAGCGTTCCGCAAGCTGATGGTCGCGTCGGTGGAGCGGGCCGAGGGTTTCCTGCGCGAGGGATGGCCGCTGGTAGGACGGGTGCCCTGGGAGCTGCGCCTGGACGTGGCGCTGTTCATCCGCGGCGGGCTGGCCATCCTTGCGGCCGTGCGCGCCCAGAACTACGATGTGTGGGCCCGCCGGCCCACGGTCTCGCGGGTTGCGAAGCTGAAGTTGCTCGCGCGGTGTTGGTGGCAGGTACGCTGGGGCAAGCTGGGAAAGGCAGGCCGATGAGTGCCTCGGCCGACGTGCTGCGAGCAAGCTACGCCGCCTGCCGGCAGGTCTGTGGCCGGGCGGGGTCGAACTTCCGCCTGGCCCTGCGCCTCTTGCCCCGCCCGAAACGTACCGCCATGATCGCGCTGTATGCCTTCATGCGGCGCACCGACGACCTGGTGGACAATCCCGAGCCGAGCCACTTGAGAAGTCAGGCCTTGACCCACTGGCGCGCCGCCCTGGACCACGCGCTGGTGGGAGCTGTCGAGCCGCCCACCGCGCTGGCATCCGCGGCCGATCAGTACCAGCACCAGCGCGAACCGCCCGACGAGCTGCTGCTGCCCGCGGTGGCCGAGACCGTGCGCCGCTACCAGATCCCGCCCTGCCACCTGCGCGCGGTGATCGACGGCGTGGAAATGGACCTTCAGTGCCGCAGATACGAGACCTTCGACCAGTTGCGCGTGTATTGCGAGCGCGTGGCCTCGGCCGTGGGGCTGGCGTGTATCCACATCTGGGGCTACCGGTCCGAAGAGGCGTTCGAGCCGGCGCGCTTTGCGGGCATCGCCCTGCAACTGACCAACATCCTCCGCGACCTGCGCGACGATGCCGCGGAGGACCGCGTCTATCTGCCCATGGAAGACCTGCGCGCCTGCGACTATTCGGTCGAGGACCTGCTGCGCGGGGTGGCCGACGAGCGCTTCGCGCGCCTCATGGCGTTCGAGATTGACCGGGCCGAGGATTTCTATCGCCGTGCCATGGCGCTCTGGGACCTGCTCGAACCGGACGGCCGGCGCGTGTTCGGCGCGATGACGGCCGTCTATTACGCCTTGCTCCGGCGCATCCGTCGCCGGCCTGCGGACGTGTTGCACCGCCGCGTGCGCCCGGGGCGCATGGAGAAGCTGCGCATCGGGCTGCGGTTTGCGCTCTGGCCGTCCCGGGCCGCGATGTTGGGCTGAAAGCCTGTCCGAGAATGACCCCAACTGTCGAGGGCCTGCCTTCCGCCACCCGGAGGGGGGCAAATTGAAACGCGATCGGACCGCCCGTCAAGCCCCCGCACTTCCCAGATACCCCAAATTTGGTGACTGTCACCTTTTTCGCTGCGCAAATGGGTGGACGAGGGCTGGTCGCTGCGCTTCATTTTCAACTACGCCCTGGCACTGCACGGCTCGTGCATCAACAACAAGTCGGCCCCGCTGCCGCCGGGCGACGACGTGCGCGAAGAGGTCGAACGCTTCCTGCGGCGGCTGGGCTACCGGCTGGTGCTCACGGAGCTGAAGCATCCCGCCCGGGCCCGGCCCGGAGACACGCTCCGGCTGGCCATGAAGTGGCAGAATCTCGGCTCCGCCCCCTGCTACAAGCCCTATCGACTGGCCTACCGGCTCTCCAGCGCGGCGGGCAACGAGCGCGTCTTCGTGGGCGAGGTGACGGTCGACCGCTGGCTGCCCGGCGAGATCGAGCTGTTTACCGAAGGATTTTTCGAACAGCCCGCCGACCTGCCGCCGGGGCCGGTCTATGAAGTGGGCGACGTGGTCCGCTTGCCCGACGACTTGCCACCCGGCGCGTATGTGCTGTCGATTGCCGTAGTGGGCGTGGATACCGCGCAGCCGGTCGTGCAGCTTGGGATCAAGGGCCGAGACCAGGCCGGCTGGTATCCGATCAGCAAACTGGAAGTCGCCCGCTGAATAGGGTTTCCCGATTCTGGGAGGGCGAGGCTCCCGCCGAGCCGCACGGGTTACTGCAAGCGCGTAGGGTGGGTCAAGCCGTAGGCGCAGACCCACCATTTTACTTTGTCGGTGGGTCTCGCTATCGCTCGACCCACCCTACAGTCCCCG
>CAYXPN010000459.1:0-3012 GCA_964467075.1 uncultured Planctomycetaceae bacterium | reverse complement strand
ACCGACAAGGCAAAATGGTGGGTCTGCGCCTACGGCTTGACCCACCCTACACGCTACGCGCCTGGGAGCGACACGAGTGTTCACGAATCGCGCACGGTCATTTAGCACATTCACCGCCCGGGAGCAACGGCCATGGCACAAGATCGACTGGGGATCGGAGTGATCGGAGCCGGCGGGATTGCCCGGCGCAAAACGATTCCCGCCCTGCTGGAAACCGCGAACTGCCGGCTGGCGGCCGTCATGGATCCGGTCGGCGTGGACGAGATCTCCGTCCAGTTCGGCCATGCGCCGGCCTATTGCCGCGAGCACGACCTGCTGGCCGACCCGGGCGTGGAGGCCGTTTATATCGCCTCGCCGGTCGACTGCCATGCGCGCCAGATCATTGCCGCGGCCGAAGCCGGCAAACATATCCTCTGCGAGAAGCCGCTCGCGCGAACGGCCGAGGAGGCCCGCACCGCGGTCGAGGCTTGCCGCCGGCATGGTGTCTTCCTCCAGGTCGGCTACATGATGAAGTTCCATGGTGCGCACGTGAAGATCAAGCAACTGATCGACCAGGGCCGGCTGGGGCGGATCGTGTCGATGCGGGCCCAGCTTTCGTGCTGGTATCCGCCGATCGCGGGCGCATGGCGGCAGGAACCGGCCCGGGGAGGCGGCGGCGCGCTGGTCGATATGGCCACGCACCTGTTCGACCTCTTGGAGCATTTTGTCGGGCCGGCAACGCGAGTCGTAGCGTTCACCGGGAACCTGGTACACGACTATCCTGCCGAAGACGCTTCGACCACGCTGCTGGAGTTCGCCTCGGGCGCGCAGGCGACCGTGGACAGCTTCTTCTGCATTCCGGATGAAGCCAGCCGTACGCGCTTGGAGGTCTACGGCAGTCGCGGATCGGTGCTCAGCCAGGGAACCGTCGGACAGAGCACAGGCGGCGTGCTCGAAGGAATTCTCGATCTGGGCGGCGCCGATTACGATGCGCAGCAGGATAAGGACGTCGCTCGAACACTGCAGCCGATTCCCTTTGACGCGATCAATCCTTACAAGGCCGAGTGCGAGCACTTTGCCGCGTGCGTGCTGGCCGGACATGCGCCCGAGATCAACGGCGTGGAGAACGCCGTGCGCATGGTAGTGCTCGCCGAAACGGCTTACCAGTCCGCCCGCTTGGGCAAGGCGCTGCCGGTGACCATGGAATGAGCCTGGTTTTGGAGTGGCACGCCGAGAGCGCCGACCGGCATGCGATCCGGCGCTGCCGAGCACGGCGACCGGCATAGCACGTGGCGCCGCCCACGACAACGCCAACCGGGAGAACGATTTCATGACCGACCGACGCAGCTTTCTGAAGTCCTCGCTCGCCGCGGGCGTCGCCGCGCCGCTCTGGCTGGCGCGCTCCGCGCACGCCGCGGGCAGCGACAAGATCAAAATCGGCCTGATCGGCTGCGGCGGACGCGGCAGCGGCGCCGCCAAGAACGCCATGGACAGCGGGCCGGATGTGACGCTGACGGCCATGGCCGATATCTTCGCCGATCGGGCTTTGGGCGCCCGCGAGCGGCTAAAGGCCCTCAAGCCGGAGCAGGTCGAGGTGGGCGACGATCGCGTGTTCGTCGGCTTCGACGCCTATCAGAAGGTGATCGACTGCGTGGACGTGGTGCTGATTGCCGCGGCCTCGCACTTCCACCCGACGCACCTGGAAGCGGCAGTCGATGCCGGCAAGCACGTCTTCTGCGAGAAGCCCCATGCGCTGGACGTGCCGGGGCTGAAGCGGGCCAAGGCTGCCGCGGGGAAGGCCAGGGCGCAGGGACTGAGCCTGGTGTCGGGCCTCTGCTGGCGCTATGACACGGGCGTGCGCGAAGCCATGAAGCGAGTCCGCGGCGGCCAGATCGGCGAAATCGTTGCCGTCCAGTCGAACTACCTGACCGTGCCGTACGTGGTGCGCGAGCGAAAGCCCGAATGGAGCGAGATGGAGTACCAGTACCAGAACTGGTACCACTTCAACTGGCTCTCGGGCGACCAGACGGCCCAGCAATTGATCCACAGCCTCGATAAGGCTTCCTGGGCCTTGGGCGACGTGCCGCCGGTGAAGGCCTGGGGGCTGGGGGGTCGCCAGGTCTGCGTCGAGCCACGCTACGGCGACCAGTTCGACCATCATGCCGTGGTGTTCGAGTACCAAAGCGGGGCCCGCGTGTTCGCCTACTGCCGCGACATCCTGGGGTGCTATAACACGACCAGCGATATCATTCTCGGCAGCAACGGCCGCGCCATCCTGCCCAGCGCCTGCCGCATCGAGGGGCCCAACGCCTGGCGCTTCCGCGGCTCCAAGCCGAGCATGTACGACGTGGAACACCAGGAGCTGTTCGCCGCGATCCGCGCCGGCCGGCCGATCTGCAACGCCGACTACATGATCACCAGCACCATGCTGGCCATCCTCGCCCAGATGGTCTGCTACACCGGCCGGGAGATCACCTGGGAAGACGCCTGGGAATCGACCCTCGACTTCAGCCTGCCCGCGTACAGCTTCGACGCCGAACCGCCGATCAAACCCGGCCCCGACGGCAGGTACCCAACGGCCATGCCGGGCATCACCAGGTTCATTTGACCGCAGCACCCCGCGGCACGCCGACACGACGTGGCCATGGACCATCGATTCAGCGGCCGCCTTACCATGGGCAGAATCACGCGACGACTCCGGCTAGCCGTCGTTGTTGAGCACTTGTAAACGAACTGTGTCCGCAAACGCGGGCTCCGGATGGGAGGCCGGGGATCACGGCGAAGCGAGGTCCCGGGAAGCCATTTCTTTGCAACCTCCGCAACCCTTCAGACGGCCCAAGCGTTACCCGTCTCGAAGGGTGGATGCCTGTTGGGCAGATTCTCGAGCAACGCAAGCCCAGCTCTGGAGGGGGCGGCGCCGGCCGATACGGTGGTGCCCGGTGGCAAAACTCCACGGCAGCCGAGTGCCACAGCAAGCTGCTAAGAAATTGTAAAGGAATTGTTTCCGCAATTGCGGGGAAAAGGTGACAGGCA
>CAYXPN010000458.1:0-3020 GCA_964467075.1 uncultured Planctomycetaceae bacterium | reverse complement strand
CGTTTGACTTGTGCGACCTCTTGCGACTTCGTCGCCCCGGTTGCGAGCAACCGGGGCCACCCTTCGATGGATACCGCACGCTGCTTCAAGCCGCCCTCACCCCCGGCCCCTCCCCCGAAAAGCGGGAGAAGGAAGATTCGTTCTTCAAGCCTCACCCCCGCCGCAGCACATTGACCACGCAGCGCAGGCTGCCGAAATGGGGATAGCAACCGTCACAATCGACGGGGCGCACCTCGTAGCCCAGCCCACGCCAGACCTGCTCCGCCTCGCGATTCAGGCAGTCAGCACCGCTGTAGACGGGCATGTACACGATCCGCCGGCCCGCGCGCTGGTCGAGGACCACGTTCAGATACGTCACATACGTGCGCCCGTCGCGCCCGGGCACGGTCGGCATGCGCTGCACCCGATAGCCGGCCGCGGCACACTGCTGCGCCACCGCGTCGAATCGGGCGATGGTCTCGGCGCTGAAGTCCGGACCGCTCGGCGGGCAGAGATTTGAGGAATCGTTCCCCGCGGAGCCGGCTGCGCCCGCCTCGTCCAGCAGTCTTTTTGCAGCCCGCGGATCGCCCACCAGCACGGTCCGATCGCCCACGGCCATCATGAACATGCCCGCGTGATGGTCGGGCGCAGTGTCGAGCAGCACCACCTCGCGCCCCAGCACGGCACGGAGCCGCTCGATCAACTCCGCGCGCGTGCCAAGGGTCTGCTGGAGATTTCGCAGCAGCACGGCCGGAGTGACGAACACGGTCTGGCCGTCGGCCACAAAGTCGCCGCCGTCGAAGAAGAGCTCGCTGCGCACGCAGGCCACGCTCGGACTGAGTGCCGCGGCCAGGTCATCGCCCACGGCTTGGTCGCCTGCCCGGGCCCGCCAGATCTCCGCGCCCATTTCCGCGCGCGGACACAACAGCGTGGTCCGCCCCGACGCTTCGCCCGGAGCCAAGGCCAGCCAACGGTCGCGCGACCAGGGCGTCAGCGCGTGGTCGACCACCACCGGCGAGACGGTACACGCCGTGGGACCCACGCGCTGAAGCAGGTCGTCGAAGGCTGCCCGATCCGGGCAGACCACGTGGACCTCGACGTCGGCAGGCAGTTGGCGCAGGAAGTCGCGATAGGTCGGCCCGACGATCGGCGCGGCGGCGCGCACGTAGTGGATCACCAGCTCGCGGATCGGCCCGTCGCAGTCACTCAAGACCGGCCCGGGGAGCGCGGGGGCCGGGCTGCGCCCGCCGGTGCTCTCCAGCGCCGAGAGGACCACCGCGGAAACAGCCAGACCCAACAGCACCCCGACCACGAGCCGGGTTGGCGATGTGAGCGTTGCTCGATTCATGGGCTAATAGGGTTTCACGATTCTGGGAGGGCGAGGCTCCCGCCGAGCCGCGCGCGTTGCCCCAAGTTAGGATTGCTTATTCGGCTCGGCGGGAGCCTCGCCCTCCCGGAATCACGCAAGCTCATTCACAATGCAATCCGCGCGGCCGCGCCGCTTTGGTTGGGGGCTTGTTGCAGCAAGACCGGCGCCGGTGTGCTGATCGACCCGGCCTGGACCGTGGCTTCCTTGTCGCTCATGGTGATCGTGACCATCGCGCCCTCGGGCAAGGGCACTTCTGTGGCAAGGGTGACGGTCTTTGTCTCGCCCGGCTCAAGACTGACCAGGCACTTCTCGACCCACAGCGGCGTCGAGGGCGCGGGAGTGGGCAGCACCACACGCGCAAAGGGAGACGGCGGGCTGGCCGCCCAGATGCTCACCCACACGGTCGCCTCCACCGGCTGGTCCGTGGCATTGGTCCCCTCGATCTCGAGCACCGGCTTCTCGCCCGGCGCGTAGGCCGGCTGGTCGGTCTTCAGGGCGAACAAACACCCCTGGGTCGTCAGCGTAGGCTGGGCCACGAGAGGTGTGATGCCCGCGGGCTCGTCGGTGGCGCCGACCCGACTGGGCCCGAGCAGCACCACCATCAGCGCCGTGGTGGCCCCGGCCACGGCGAGCACTCCCACCATGTCTCTCACGTTCATCGTCCGGCTCCTTCTCTTGTTGGAGAATCGGTGACCTTTAGCCCCATAACTCGTTGCCGCCGAAGGCACCCGATGCCCCCGGCTGCCTTTTATTGTACGCATAAGCAGCCCGGCTGATCGTAACTGGTGTGTAACGACCGACTGCCTCCTCCCGGCGAGATGTGGTAAGCCAGCGTGCCGGTAGAGTTGATTCGCGCAATGGTGAGCCGGGCACGTCAGTGCCTGGTTCTGCCGGATGTGTCCACCGACGACGTAGTCAAACAATTCCTGGGCAGTGCAGAGAAAACCGGCGGCTCACGCCGCCGGCTCAGCGGGAAAGTAGATTCGCGCAATGCCGAACCGCACACGTCAACTGCCGGCTCGGACAAGCCCCTCTACCAGAGCGCGCGGCGTGGTCGGCGAACCGCTGCCGCGGGGAAGCTCGACCGCGGCACACCCCACCACCAACAAAGCGGGCGAGCCCACCGCAGCCTGTTGAGCCAGCGCAGGTAACTCGGCCAGCGTGCCTTGCACGCGCCGTTCCCGGGGCAAGGTGGCTCCTTCCACCAGCGCAGCCGGTGTGTCCGCGGCCCAGCCGTCGGCCAGCAGCCGGGCCACCACCTGGTCCAACACGCCGACTGCCATCAGGACCACGAGCGAACCGGCCCGGGGGAACGAATCCGGTAGCGCGCCGCCGGCCAGGCGCGCGGTGGCCACGGCAAACGACCGGCCCTTGCCCCGACGGGTCAAAGGCAGCCCGACCGCGGTGAGCGCGGACGTGCATGCACTGGGCCCCGGAATCACCTCCCACGGGATGCCGTGTTGCGAGAGATACTCCGCTTCTGTATCGCCTCGGCCGAACACGAACGGATCGCCGTTCTTCAGGCGCACCACCAGCTTGCCTGATCGAGCGTGGGAGGCCATCGCGTGGTTGATCTTCTGCTGCGACCAGTGCGACTCGTCGTCACCCAGCCATTCGACTAGTTTGTCAGTCGCGCAGATGCCCAGCTCGCCCAGGAACGTGCGCGGCACGA
>CAYXPN010000457.1:0-3126 GCA_964467075.1 uncultured Planctomycetaceae bacterium | reverse complement strand
GTGGCGTTGTCCACGGTCACCAGAACTTCGATCGCCGCGGTTTCTTCCCACGCTTCGAGCTCCTCGGCGTAAACACGATCCTCGGGCGTGCGGCAGCCATAGAGCAACACCACGCGTTTGCAGTAGTCGGGGTTTTGAAGCAGCGCATAGACCACCGGCCGCAAAGGCGCGATGCCGATCCCGCCGGCCACGATCACCACGTGCCTGCCTCCCATCTCGTCCATGGGCCAGCCGCGGCCGAACGGGCCACGCAAGCCGATCGTCCCTCCCACAGCCAGCCGCCACAGGGCTCCCGTCACGGAGCCGACGCGGCGGATGGTGTGCTCGACGATTCCCGGTTCGGCCGGGTTGGAGCTGAGCGAAAAGGCCGCTTCGCCCACGCCCGGTACGTAGAGCATGTTGAACTGACCCGGCGCGAAGCGATACATCTCGGCGATCCCGTCGTCGACGAACTGCGTGGTAAAGGTCCGGGTGTTGAGATTCTCCTGGCGGACGCCGACGATGCGGGCCGGCGCGGGCATCCAGGTGTCCATGCCGCAGATCGGTTCCGGGCGCGGCTTGCTCAGTGTATGGATCACGCGTTGGTCTCCTCTGGGCTACAAAGTCTCGGCCGCTGCTGCATGAGTCTTCTCCCGGATCGCCGGAATCTCCTCGGTCAGGTCGATTCCCACCGGGCACCAGGTGATGCAGCGGCCGCAGCCCACGCAGCCGCTCGTGCCGAACTGGTCCCACCACGTGCCCAGCTTGTGGCGCAGCCAGTGACGGTAGCGCCCGCGGATCGTATGTCGGTGTGGTCCGGTGGTAAGGTAGCTGAACTGGTGCGTATAGCAGGACTCCCAGTATCGAGTCCTCGTGATCGTCTTGTCGTCAAGATGCGTCGAGTCCTCGACCGTGCAACAGAAACAGGTGGGGCAGACCATGGTGCAGTTGCCGCACGAAAGGCAGCGGCGGGCCACCTCGTCCCACCGGGGGTGCTCGATGTTGTGATCCAGCAGCTCCTTGACGTCGTCGGTCCTCAACTGGCGGCCCATTTGTTCACGGGCCCGCTGCAGCTTGATCTCGGCCAGCTCCAACTCGGTCGTGTTCGGCTCGCGCACCGACAGGCGTTCGATCAGCTCCTCGCCCCGCTGAGAGCCGACTTCCACCACGAATCCGCTGCGCAGCTCGGTCAAGGCCATGTCGAACCCTTCCGTGGCCCGCGGCCCTGTTCCCCACGACGCGCAGAAACACGTGCCGCCGGCCCGCGTGCAATTCACAGCAATGAAGAGCGCCTGCTCTCGGGCCTGGGTATACCAGGACTCGCACTCACAGCGGAACATCCCCGGTTCGGCCACGCCGAAAACCCGGTCCTGCACCTTGACGGCCGCCAGCTCACAGGCGCGCACGCCGAGGAAAGCCAGCTTGGGCACCTCGGGCGGCCCGGCTTCCAGCACGAATCGACCGTCCTTCACGTGGAAGTCGAACAGCCTCAGCTTGGAGGGGAACAGGTAGGCTTTCGGGCCGTCCGGCCCTACGACGTACTCGAACGTCAACGCCGGATCCCCCTCGGTCAAGCGGTAGGAGCCGCCATCCTGCTCGTCCCGCACGCCCCGGGGAAGCTCGTCGACGGATCGGATCGGCCGAATCATGACTGTGTCGTGGACCACGGTGGGGCCGAGAACCGTATAGCCCTGCTCATGGAGCACTCGAACAAGCTGCTCCAGATGGGCCCGCGGCAGAAACAGGGCCTTTGCCAATGCCGGTTTGTGGTCTTGCATCAGTCCTCCACGATTCGGCCGGCGGCTTCCACGCGCACCTCCAGCCTGCCGGAATGGCGGGGTGACCAGTGAAGGTGTTCCTTGGGACCCTCCCGAACGGTTAGGGCCGCGGGTCGCAATTTGCGTGCCATTCGACCGGGGCGGCTACTGCAAATTGGTTCACTGATCCCTGCATCAACAATCATCGCTCAGTGGAATCTTCATGTCATCTTCTTGGTCTTCTTTGGCCGTCCGCCCGTCGGTCTGGCTCATCAGCTTCTTCTCCGGCCGCCCGCCTGTCAGCCCCGCTCATTGGCCGCGCAGGGTCCGATAAGCGTCCGGTCGATTCAGCGCGTGACAATCCGCTCTGTTGGCCCTAGCCCGTGCATTGCCCAGGCAAAGCGCTTCTGACAGCCCGGCCCCCTGACCCGAGCGCGCGGCCGTAAACCAGCCGCGACAAATCGTCGCGGTTCAACGCCAAAGTGTCGCAGCAGCGACGGCCGCATGGCGGACCAGCCGAACTGCCCGCAAAGACGCCGACTGTATCGCACGTCTTGCCGGCCGCTTCCGATCGTCGGTGGAAGGTGGTTCTTTGCTTTCGCGGAGTTACGCGTGCCTGCTTTGTTCGGCACGCGATTCGCTCCATGAACGGGGAGGTAAACTCTGCACGGCGGGCCCTACGGACTGGAACCCGTCGAGGGCAACGGCTTCACAAAACCGGCTTTCCAAGCACCTGCAACGATCTGAAAAGACAACGTTGGCCATTTCGTTGAACCCATACGCTGCAACGCCGCGCCGAAGCAGCATGAAGCCGGGAGCCGATGCCCCTCCGGAAAGCCGGCGGTTTGACCATCGGCCGATCCTGAGGCAAGTGGAGATGGGATGCGAAACCTCTGAAGCAGGAGACCTGCCCATGGCAGCCGAGCGAAGAAGACACGTCAACAGCGATCCGCCCCCGGAGCCGCGGCCGTCGCCGGAGCCGAACATACCCGTTCCGGAGCCTCCGCCGCGTCCGCCGGTTCCTCCCAGCGAACCGCCGCCGCCCGATCCGAAGCCGCCGGCACCTCCGCCGAAGCCGAACATCCCCACGCCCGAGCCGGCCCCGCGCCCGCCGGTGCCGCCGGGCGGCCTGGCGCCGGCCCCGTCGGAGCGGTGAGACGTCGTACCGGGGTGTGAAGCAACAAGAATAGAGTCTGTAGCAACATTACAGAGGAACCACGAAAGCATGTGGTGTCCCACAGCCATTGCACGCCGCTATATGTTGTGCTCCGAAGGCCGGGGGCATACTACATGTTGTGCCGAAATGGCCGTGTGCAATCAGAGTACGCCACCGGGCGAAAGCACGAAAGGACGAAAAGGCGAAACAGACGAGAAAATACGAACGCCAAGA
>CAYXPN010000456.1:0-3152 GCA_964467075.1 uncultured Planctomycetaceae bacterium | reverse complement strand
CATCTGCAATACTCCCGGGGCCCCGGCGGCCGGTGGTCTGCGCGGCTGGCCGGCAAGACGTGCCTGGCCTTTACACCCTACTCTAATCGTCAACCGCAAAGCCGCAAAGGCAGGGGACCGAAGCCGCTGCCGGCCACGCCGGCCCACGCCGCGGTTCCCAAACCCGGTCCCGGTGTGCTAGAGTATGGTGGCCATCCGCCGGTCACCAATCGCGGCCGCGTTCGCAACAATGCGGGAACCGGGATGGGAGGATTGCGGGATTTGGGGATTTGTGACGCGCAAGCGTCGCTGCGCCGCTGAGTGGGCCGGAGTGCATACCGCGCTGCGCGACCCACAGGTCGCCCATCCCGATTGCCCGGCCGGCGTTGACCCACAGAACTCAGAGATTATCCAAAAACCGGGACGCAAGCCGGGTGGCCGGGGTTGGAGCGTAGCGAAACCCCGGAAAACCGGTCCGTGGCTTCCCTTCGGCGTAAGCCACGGCCACCCAAACTGTGTTTTCGGATAGTCTCTCAGACACACCAGCCGGAGTTTCCCAGGAGCTGTCCCAGCAATGTCCATCGACTTGGCCGTAGTTCCCGTGGCCGGGCGCGGCACCCGACTGTTGCCGCTCACGAAGAGCCAACCCAAGGAAATGCTCCCGGTGGGGCGCAAGCCGGTGGTCCAGCACGTGGTCGAAGAGCTGGCCCGCTGCGGCATCGGGCGCGTGCTGTTCATCACCGGACCCGGCAAGGCGGCCATCGAGAACCACTTCGACATCGACGCCGAGCTGGTCACGCTGCTCAGGGAGTCGGGCAAGGAAGAGCTGCTCGTGGAGCTGGCCTTCGAACGCGAGGACCTGCAGTATGTCTACACGCGCCAGCGGCGCCAACTCGGCTTGGGCCACGCGGTGCTCTGTGCGCGCCCGGTGGTGGGCGAGCAGGCGTTTGTGGTGGCTCTGGGGGATTCGATCCTCGGGCTCGGGGCGGGTTCGGCCGCGCTCAGGCGGATGATCGAGCTGTTCGAGTCGTCTGGAGCAGCCGCGGTGGTGGCCCTGGAGGAAGTGCCGCGCGAGGAGGTTTCGCAATACGGCATCGCGCGGCCGCGCCACGGCGCCGGCGAGGCGTTCGAGTTGGACGACCTCGTGGAAAAACCCGGCGTGGACGAAGCGCCCAGCAATCTGGCCGTGGCCGCGCGATATGTCTTTGCGCCGGAGATCTTCACCTTCCTCGAAACCACCCCGCCCGGCAAGGGCGAAGAAATTCAGTTGACCGACGCGATCCGCGCGATGATCCGCGCGGGGCACAAGGTGCTGGGCCTGCGACTAGGGCCGGACGAGCGCCGCTACGACATCGGCCACTTCGAGAGCTACTTCACGGCGTTTGTCGAGTTTGCGCTGGCCGATCCGCAGTATGGATCGACGCTGCGCCGGCACCTGGAAGGGCTGCTGGGCGAGTAACCGCTGCCGGGAGCGCAGACGCACCCGCCGCTCGAGGCCTTGGCAGCGCCCGGGGCGGCGCGCTGGGGCGCCCGTCGGCAGGCGAGCGCGCCCTTGGGCACCCGAGACGACGCCAAAAACCAGACCGAGCATGCAACTGATCCGCAATCGCGCCTACGCCCGGGCCGGCCTGGTGGGCAACCCCTCGGACGGCTACTTCGGCAAGACGATCGCGCTGTCGGTGCGCGACTTCCGGGCCGAGGTGACCCTCTACGAATGGGAGCGCCTGGAGCTGATCCTCAGCCAGGAGGACCGCAGCGGCTTCGATTCGCTGGACGAGCTGGTCCACGACGTGGAGCTGCACGGCTACTACGGCGGCGTGCGCCTGGTCAAGGCCACCATCAAGAAGTTCGCCGAGTTCTGTCGCGCTTCAGGCCGCCGCCTGCACGATCGCAACTTCTCGATCCGCTACCAGACCAACATCCCGCGCCAGGTCGGACTGGCCGGCTCCAGCGCGATCATCGTGGCCACGCTGCGCTGCCTGATGGAGTTCTACGGCGTGGAGGTTCCGCTGCGCGTGCAGCCCTCGCTGGCACTCTCGGTGGAGACCGACGAGCTGGGCATCGCCGCAGGACTCCAGGACCGCGTGGTCCAGGTCTACGGAGGACTGGTCTACATGGACTTCACCCGTCAGGCCATAGAGCGGATTTGCGGCCTGGACTGCGGTCGCTACGAACGGCTCGACCCCGCGCTGCTCCCGCCGCTCTATGTGGCCTATAGCACGGCCCGAAGCGCGCCGACCGAAACGATCCACAACCGTCTGCGCGAGCGGTTCCGCGACGGCGAGAAGAAAGTGCTCGACGCCATGGAGCGCCTGGCCGAGCTGACCGACGAAGCGCGCCAGGCCCTCTTGCGCCGCGATCACGCCCACCTGGGCCGGCTGATCGACGAGAACTTCGAAATCCGCGGCTCCATCTGCCGCCTGCCCGAAAACCAGGTGGAAATGGTCCGCCGCGCCCGGCAGGCGGGGGCCACGGCCAAGTTCGCCGGCTCGGGCGGGGCCATCATCGGCACAGTGCCCGAGGAGGGTGTGCTTGCGCGGCTCGAACAAGAGATGGCACAGATCGGCTGCCGCGTGATCCGCCCCACCCTTCCGCCCTTGACGGCTGAACGCACTGAGGGCTGAACACCCCGACGGCTCGAGGTTGATCGCCCGCGGCACGCCGGACGAGACACAAGCAAGGCGCTGCGCACGGCTCTGTGCGACGGGCACGCCTTTGACAGAACTCGGCGCCACGGGGTAGACTTGCGTGAGTCGGGCCTCGGGGCCCGCATGTCCGCGGTTCGGCTCAAGATGGTTCGTCTTGCTTTTTGGCAGGGGCCCGGATCAGTTCGATCATCGAGCGAGCGGGGTTTCGATCAAGATGATTCCTGCCGAGGTGCGAGGCGTGGGCGGGCCTCCCTCGCACCCGCGTTCGGATGGGTGGCCGAGTGGTCTAAGGCGGCGGTCTTGAAAACCGCTCGGGGCGCAAGTCCCGCGGGGGTTCGAATCCCTCCCCATCCGCCTTGACTGTGGCACAAGGGTGCAAGGTGTTGTTTCCTGCGGAAAAACCGGGGGTGCGCGTTTCTGCTTGCGACTCGCTGCGACCCAAAACGGCTGCCAACTGCTTCGGATTCTGGGTCGAAAGGGGTCGGGAGTGGGTAGGTGAAAGAATTAGCTGCTTTCAAGGCACAA
>CAYXPN010000455.1:0-3246 GCA_964467075.1 uncultured Planctomycetaceae bacterium | reverse complement strand
GGATCGGTGGTAAACACGGTCATCTCGCGCGTGATCTCCGGCGGCACCTCGAGCAGGGCTTCGAGCGCATGGCGCTCTTCCGCGGTGAGCTTCTCGCCGCGCCGCTCGATCAGCTCGCGCAGCAAATAGAGCATCTCGTAGTCCTCGATCCCCTCGCGGAGCATCTCCAGGCGGATGCTGGACACCGGCGGCTCGACGACCGGCTCGGGCCCCGAGATGCCCGGCAGCGCCGCGGCCGGCGGCGGATAGACGAACCGCCCGTCGCCGTTGCCCCAGTAGCGCTTCACACCCGGCGGCGTGCCGTAGCTGCTCACGTAGCCCATGGGGTCCTCATAAGGGTTCTGCGGCTGGTCGGGGTCGGGAAACGCGGCGTGCGAGGTCCAGTAGTTCGTGCTCCAGACGAGCACACCGGTGATGTCCCGCTGCCAGGTCTGCCAGAGCCACACGCGCAGCTCCGTGGCCGGATGGTCGATAAACAGTGTGCAATAGGGCGCCTTGGGCCCGCAGCAGACGTACCACCAGAATCGATCTCCCCGGGCGCGGCGCTCCGCGGCCCGCCCGTGGTCGTAGTTGAAGCTCACCGGGCACCAGATATCGACCGGGCCGGCCAGCTCGGGCTCGGGCTGTTCGGTGAGCATGGTCCTCAGCCCCGGCGCGTGCTTCTTCAGGCGCTCCATGCCGCGGCGCACGAACTCGTAGTCCTTGGGCGCCGGCTCGTCGAACCAATAGACGTAGGCCATCTCCAGCCATCCTTTGCTGCGCAGGTGCTCCTCCAACTGGCGCACGTAGCTGGAGAACATGGCCTGATACTCGGGCGTATCTTCGGTGAACTCGCCAATCCGCGGCTCGCTGCGCGCGTGGAAGCTGCCGCCGCCCATGCCCTGCACTTGCAGCATGAAGTTGGTGAAGTGGTATTCCTCCACGGCCCGGGTCATTGCCTTGTCGAACGCCGCGAAATCCAACTCCGCGCGCGGTGGATCGGCCTCGGGCAGGAAGCGCACGCCGATGCGATCGAACGGCGCCGGATGATAGGGCCCGATGCGGTGCTCCGACAGGCACTGCAAGTACATGTCCATCACGCGCCGTTTGTCCTCCTCGCTCTTGAGTTGGTGATAGCGGAAGATGTTGCCGCCCGACAGCCCGAAGGCCGTCTCCAGGTGGTTGCGCGCCGGCAGGGCGAAGTCCCAGACGTGCATCCTCAAGGGCACGCGGGCCGAGAAGCCCTCGGCCTCCAGGCGCAGCTCGCCCTGGTAATCGCCGGCCGCGGCGTCCTCGGGCACATGCACCAGAATCCACAACGGCTGGTTCATGCCCGCAGGCACGTCCAGCGGCTGATTGAGCGGCGGCAGGGCGTCGGGCCACCAGTCGCGCACACCCGTGCGGTCCGTGGGCGTGTGGACGAAATGGTAATCGACTTGCAGGATGCGGATGTTCTCCGGGCGGATTACCGCGCCGTCGGGGCCTTGCAGCGGTTGGGCCTGGGCGTGCAGGCCCCTGAGTTCCTCCTCGGGACGGATGACAAGCTGCGCGGCCTCGAAGTCGTTGCACGCCGCTTCGAGGCGCACGGCCGGGCCCTCGCTCTGGGGCAAGGCCCGCTGTCGGGGAACCTTGTGCGTGGCATCGCACCACCAGAGGGCCACGCTGCCGGTCCCGGCCGTGTTTGCCTCGGCTTCACAGTCTGCCAGGCGCTCGCCATAGTCGGCCCGGTAGTAGTCGGGCACGTCATAGACCAGCTCCATTTCGAGCGGCTCCAAACCGCGACCTGCCAGACGCAGGCTGATCTTGTTGCGACCGGCCTTGGGCGCGGGCAAACCAATGCGAAACCCAGCCGGGCGCCCGGCATCGAGCTGGGCAAAGACACGCGGCAGTTCCACCATTTCACCCCGCGCATCGCTGAGCGTGCCGGTAAGCGTCGTACCGATGTCGCCGGTGCCGCGCTGATGGGCCGTGAGCCACAAGACAGGCCCGGCGCGTGACACTCGGCCTGTGGGAGTGGTCCCGTCGTCCGTGCCCGGCGGCAGCAGCACCATGCGGTCCACCACCAAATCGCGGCTCGGCCGGGTCACCGCGGCGAAACGTGTCTCGCCCAGGGCCTTCTCGGGCAACTCGCCCTGCACTTCCGCATGGAACTCCAGCCGGTTGACTTGCAGCACCGTATCGCCCTCGGCCCGCAGGCGCACGAAGACCGCTTGCGCGGGCAGCCCCTCGGCCGGCAGCTCGACCTCCACCGTCCCCAGCGCGGCCTGTTGGGCCAGCGGTCGCCACTGGCGGCCGTCGTAGCTCACCTCGGCCACACACGCGCCGCGCACATAGTAGTTCACATTGAAGCTGAGCCGGCCGCTGCGCAAAAGCACGGGCGGGGCCTTCTCACGGAACGCGCCCAAGGGACACGGCTCCAGGGCGAAGCGCCAGGTGACCTGGTCGCCGCTGCCGAACACGAAGCGGTCGCTGTTGAAGCGTGCCGCGACCGCGCAGAGGGGCCGGTGGTAGTTGCTGCCCGAGTGGCCGAACGTGCCGGTGAACGTGTAGTGCCCCTGGTCGAGCGACTCGCCTTCACCCCAGAGAAACCCGTCGATCCACCGGTGTACCGGCACCACGGGGCGCAAACGCACCAGATCGAACTGGAAGGTGCCCTTGGCCTGCCACTGGCCGATGCGCAGAAAGGTCTGCTGCACGTCTTCAGGCGTGCGGAAGACCTGGGTGTACCACTGCCAGGTCTCACTGAGCCGGTAGTCGCGCGAGGCGAAGTCGGGTCCGGCCACCACGCAGCCGCCGCCCTGGGTGCAGCGGGCGCGCATGGCGAATTCATAGAGCGCGCCGGGCACCAGCCGGCAGTCGCCCCGCCAGTAGTTGCTGTCCTGGCCCTGGCCGGTCACTTCGAGCACCTCGCCGTCCACCCAGCGACCCGCTCCGCCCGAAAGGCGCCAGCCGGCCGGCAGCCCGGCGTCCGACGAGTCGGCCTGCCGGAAAGCCATGTTGGCCGGGGCGGCGAACTCCGGCGCAGGAGCTTGTTCTTCCGCGGCCGAGATTTGCTTGCTTTGCGCGATTACCAGTAGTGCGGCGAGAAACGTGGCAACGAGCATTGCCATGGTGCCGAAAGACGTGCTGCTTGGTCGAGCCTTCATGATTTGCTCCTGCTGTTTGCGATGGAACGATGATCGGCGCACCTGGCCCGGCAGTCGTTGGTTAGCGTCTTACGCTGTGGCTTCCTCGCGCCGTGCGCGCATGAAGTACACTGGTTTGTAC
>CAYXPN010000454.1:0-3254 GCA_964467075.1 uncultured Planctomycetaceae bacterium | reverse complement strand
GTGCCGCCCGGAATGCGCAAGCCCGAAGGCGCCGACAGACCGCTGCTGAGAAAGAAAAAGTAGGTCACACTTCAGCCACTTGAAGCGACTCCAGGTACACCAATGGAGACGGTACCGCGGCATCAATGGAGGGCCACGCTGAAGTCGTGGCCGCCCTGCCGTGCGTTTTGGCGTTGTTGCGCTTTCGCGATCATGGTCCTCGCAGCTTCACGCTCCGTCCTGGCCGGGAGTCAACACACAACGGACGCGACAGAGCGCGTCCCTCCACGCCGCGCGTGCGTGCGAGCACGCACAAGTTCTAAGCGGCCCCAGGCGCGCCCTTGACGCCTCCACGCCGCGCGTGCGTGCGAGCACGCACCCTACACGCTCGGCGAACCGCCCTCACCCTAGCGCTCTCCCAGAGGGAGAGGGGACCAGGTGGCAAGCGCCCCGCTATTGCACGCTGCCCGGCGGTGAGGGGTTCTGCGCGGCCTCGGCCTCTTTGCGGGCCAGGTCGCCGTAGTGCGTGCCCTCGTATGCCCGGGCCACGCGAAACAAGAGCGAGGCGCGCTGGTCGGGCCGGGACTGGGCCGTCTCGGTCATCTTCTCATAGGAACGCTTGGCCGACAGCTCGCGCTCGAAACCCGGCTGGGCCTCCAGGGCGGTCACCACCCGGCGTGCCGTGGCGCACTGCTCGCGGTTGCGGAACATCTTGGCCAGCTCGACCGATAGATCGTATGCCCGCAGCTTCTCGGCCAGCTCGCCGTAGTAGAGTTCGCGGATTTCGGCCAGACTCGTGTCGAGAAACTTCTCGATCGCCGCGTCGAGCTTGGCCGCGTCCTCCTGCGCGAGCTGACCGCGCACGCGCCGGAGCGCCGTCTCGGTAACCGGCCCCAGCTCCAGCGGCCAGAGCAACCCCGCGGCCTGGGGCGACATATCGGGCGAGATGAAGCGGAAATCACCCAGGTCGCTCGATTCAGTGATCTTCCGCGGCAGGGCAAACTGCTTGCCCGCGGGTGTGGGGCTGAACATGCCCGCGTAGCTCATGGCGCCTGCCTGGCCGTCGGGGCCGACCAGCGCTACCTGGAACAGGTTGCTTTCCAACCCGAGGCGCTTGGGCAGGAGCGGATCGTAGCCGTGGAAGATGTTCGGCGCGAAGAAGCCGCGCTGGGTGAGATACTCCTGTACGCCCAGGGGGCTGTCGTCGGTGTTGATGGCCAGAATGACCACCGGGCGCGTGGCAGCGGCCGCTTTAAGCTGCTGGAACAACTCGCCCGACCAGGCGTTGCACTTCGGGCACCAGGTGGCATAGACGAGCACGACCACGGTCTTGCCGCGAAACACGTCGAGGCTCTGGATGGGTATGCCCGCCCAGTGGATCATGCCCGGCTGCAGCGCGGCCTGGAAATCGACTTGGGCCGGGGGCTGCGCCGGCGCGACACCGACTCCCTGGGCGGGTTGCACGGGTGCGATAGGGCCCGCGGCCGGGGGCTGGGCCGGTGCGCGAGCGTTTGGCCCAGCGGGTTGTACCGGTCCGATTGCGCCGGGCGCGGCAGGCTGTGCCGGCGCGCTCTCAACGAACACGGCCGTCAGCAAGAGCGCTGAAACGAACGCCGCAGCGAGTCGGTTCGCGTGCATGTGGCCTGCCCTCCTGTGTGGCGTGGCACGGGTCGTTCTCGGCAAGAAGCGCTCGCCCGGCTCATGCCCGGCAGCGCCGAGCCGACTTCAGACTCCCCAGTATAGCTGCTCGGCCACCCGGCTACAATCGCCGCTGCGAGGACCATCATCGCGAAAACGCGACACGGCGAAAACGCGAAAACGGACGAGAAGACGGCCACGACGGAGCATGGCCCTCCAAGGTGCGGCCACGACGGAGCGTGGGCCTCCCGGCGGCATTTCGTCTTCCCGATTTACAAGCCCCGCGCTCACACCCCCGGGATGCGGATGTCGCCGTCCTTGAGCAGGACGACCTCGCCGGTCTCGAAATCCTCGGCCGTCGGCCGCAGTTGCAGGTCGTAGAACTTGCCGTTGGGGTCCTCGAACATCTCCTTCCAGGTGATCCGCTTGCCCGTATAGGCTGCCTCGCGCCCTAGGATGGCCGTGCCCGTGGACGTGGCCACGTTCTCCGCCTCGTTGATGTAGTTGTCGGTGCAGATGGCGTAGAGCAGATGGGCATGCTCGGCCACGTAGGCGTTTCCGGGGTAGCCCACCTCTGCGTAGGGATCGGGCGTCTGGAACTCGAAGTCGCCGGGCTTGTCGTGCTCGAAAGTGAACTGCTCGCCCACCCAGTTCCAGCAGTCGGCCACCTGCCGGCACATGCTGTGCACATAGACCCCGCCCGGATACTCCAGGTCGACGCTGAAGAAGTCGTACATGTTGCCGGCCACGCGGCGCGCGCGGAACCCGAACCCGCCGGCGCTGACCGGATGCGAGCCCAGGAACCAGTTGGCGATGTCGAGGTTGTGGACGTGCTGCTCGCAGATGTGGTCGCCGGACATCTCCACCCAGATCTGCCAGGGACCGACCAGCTCGTCCGGGCTTTCGGGATTGACGGGTGTGTTGGTGAAGATGCGGCCCATGTTCCAGGCCACCCTGCCGGCCATCACGCGCCCACGGGCGCCGTCCTTGATCTCGCGGGCCCGGGTGTTGTAGCCCTCGCTGTGGCGGCGCTGGGTGCCGGCCACCACACAGAGGCCCTTTTGCTTGGCCATTTCGCCGGCCTGGATGATGCGCCGCACGCCCGGCGGATCGACGGCCACGGGCTTCTCAAAGAACACGTGCTTGCCGGCCTTGATGGCGGCCTCGAAGTGCAGCGGCCGGAAGACCGGCGGCTGGGCCATCACCACGATGTCGGGGTCAAGCTCCAGGGCCTTCTTGTAACAGTCGGCGCCGCCGAAACAGCGCTCCTCGGGCACGCCCACACGCTTGCCCGCGCTCTTGGCGCGGCCGTCGAACCAGTCGGCCGCGGCGATCACCTGGACCTCGAGCTGCCAGCCCAGCTTGTCGTTGAGATACTTGACCGCTTCCAGATGGTCGTTGATCGCGCCGTTGCCGCGTCCGCCGCAGCCGATCAACACGGCCTTGAAGGTCCGCTTGACCGAGCCTTGTGCGCGCAGCACCATGGGCGCGCTGCCCAGCGCGGCCCCGGCCACCGCGGCCGAGGTCTTGAGGAACGCACGCCGGTTGGGGCGCCCGGCATGTTTCGCCTTGCTCGTTTGAGACATCTCGGAACTCCTGATTCCAGAAACCTGATTGCAGAAACACGTAAAAAAACG
>CAYXPN010000453.1:0-3294 GCA_964467075.1 uncultured Planctomycetaceae bacterium | reverse complement strand
GCCCGCAAGCATAACGTAGCGATTGTGCTGGTCGCTCATCGACGAAAAGCGCGGGGGGATACGGCTGACGAAGTGGTCATGGGCTCCCGGGCCTTTACGGGCCTCGCCCGCGCGGTTTGGCATGTTACCCGCGACCCGAACGATGCCAATAAAACGCGACGCCTATTTTTACCCGGCAAGAACAACCTGACGGGCGACCTGTCGGGCCTAGCGTTTTCTATCTGTGGCGACCCGCCGCGCGTGGCGTGGGAGCGGGAGCCCGTGAAAATGACGGCCGACGATGCCCTGGCTGCCGAACTTGAGCGCCTACGGCGTGGCCCCGAAGCCCGGCAACGGGCCGAGGCCGAGCGGCTACTGCGCGAAGCCCTCGCTGGTGGGCCGAGGCCGGCGAAGGACCTTGAAGACGAATTGCGCGCTAAAGGAGTGAGTGAGCGGACCCTCAAGCGGGCCAAAAAAGCCGTTGGCGTGGTGGTGACCCATCCGTTGGTGCCTGGACCGTGGCTGTGGGCATTGCCTGAGGAAGACGAATCCCAAGAGGGCCAAACTGCGCCCCCAGGGTGTGAAATGTGGCCCTCTTGGGAAAACACGGGGGAAACCGCACTTTTCGACGCCCAAGAGGGCCAAGAGGGCCAAGTTTCCGAAACCCAGGGAAAAGCTGGCCACCTGGGCGGCGACGGCCACGGGGCCGGCGCGGGGGGGCAGCCCGAAGTGGAAATCGGGGGACAAAAGAGAGAAAGAACTGGAGCCGGCCCCGCACACCCCCGACTCGCCCCCGTGGTGGGGCGGCCTGCCAGTCGCTAAACTGGGACGCGCCCAGACGGGCAGGGGTCGGCTTCGCCGGCAGGGGCGCTTTCCAGGCCGGCACGCGCCGCCAGTGGGTAGGGATTCTTCAGAGAGTAGACCGCAGGGGCGCTTTTCAGACCAGCACGCTATGCGGACGTGCGGGCGGGGGCCGGTCAGCAGACGCGGGGAGCGAGGCAGGCAGGGTGCCCGGCGCGGCGCACCGCAAGCGAACGACCCAGTGCTGTCAGATTAGCCGGCACACGCCGCGGCGGGATGGCAAATCGGAGGCAGGTCATGTTTCTCGAAGGCTTTCGACCGCGTGCGGTCCAACTGGAAGACTGGCCTTTCCAATCACCCCAACTCTATCTGGGCCAGGGTTCTTCAGGGCTGGAGGTGCTGGTGGGTCAATCGGCCACCGCGCCGCGCCGCGATCAGCTCCTAAAGTGCTGGAAGCAGCGCCATGCCGGTCGGGCCGCCCCGCTGTTGCTGGCGGTCCTGCACGACCATGGGGCGTGGGTGTGCGGGCCGACGGGGATCGACCCGCCGGTCTATGCCGCGGTGGATCAGGGCCAACTGGAGCGCATCTGCCGCACGGCGCTTGATGCGCCCAGCCACCACGCCGCGGTCCGCTTCCTCAACTCCGTCTTGCCGCAGGTCGAAACACCGCTGGCCGGGCTGGTCAATCGGGGACTCCTTTCCGACCACGTCTTGCACCACCGCCTGCCCCATGAATCCGGTTGGCCGACAGCCTGCCAGCACGCGCGCCAGACGCTCTCCGCAAGCGGCGAAGCGCTGCTGGCGGCCCTGGGGTTCCAAGTGAGAAGCCACGACCGGCTGACCGCGTTTCTGGAGGCCGGCCAGCGCCGCGTGGCCGTGGCCGTGCTGCTGCGGCCCGAGGAATCCCCCGATCAGAACCTCAGCCGCTTCAACGGCTTCTCGCCGGTCTCCTATGCGGTCAACGTGGCCAACCTCCACAACGTGCGCTATGTCATCATGGTCCAGGGACGCACGCTGCGCCTCTATCCCGCGGACATCAACATCGGCGTGGGCCAGCGCGGGCGCACCGAGACCTACATCGAACTCCACCTGGACCTGTTGCGCGACGATCAGGCGGGCTATCTGTGGGAACTCTTCTCGGCCGAGGCCCTGCTGCCGGATGGCTTTCTCGACCAACTGCTGCACCAGTCGCAGCGCTTTGCCGGCGATCTGGCCGAGCAGTTCCGCAAGCGCATCTACGACAAGGCTGTGCCCCGCTTGGCCCGGGGCGTGGCCACGGCCAGGCACGGGCGCCGCAAGCCCTCCCAGCCGCAACTGGCCGAGACCTACGAGGTGGCGCTGACGATCCTCTTCCGACTGCTGTTTGTCGCCTATGCCGAAGACAAGGACCTCCTGCCCTACGAGTGGAACGAGTCCTACCGCAAGCGCTCGCTCAAGGGGCTGGCGCGCGAGCTGACCGACAAGGTGCGCGATGCCGGTGGGCTGGGCTGCGTGGACCAAGTCCCCTGGGACCAGCACAGCGATGCCCTCTGGGAACAGGTCCGTCGCCTGTTCCGCGCCGTGGAGGAAGGCTACCGCGACTGGGGCGTGCCCATCTATGACGGCCGGCTCTTCGCCAGCGATCGCGAAGTGTCGCGCGTCGGCCCCATCATCCGCGAGCTGACCCTTACCGATGCGGTCATGGGCCCGGTGCTCTGCCACCTGCTCTTGATCGGCTCCCAGCAGGGCATCGGCCCGGTGGATTTCCGCTCCCTGAGTGTGCGCGAGTTCGGCACCATCTACGAGGGCCTGCTGGAAAGCGAACTCTCCTGGGCCGAGCAAAACCTGGTGGTGGACCAGCGCACGGGACACTACCGGCCGCTCAAGCCCGCGGAAGAACGCCGCGAGGTCGAGCCGGATGTGACCCTGGGTAGCATCTACCTGCACGACCGGTCCGGCGCGCGCAAGAGCACGGGCAGCTACTACACCAAGTCGTTTGCGGTCGAGCACCTGCTGGACGAGGCATTGCAGCCGGCCCTGGAGGAACACCTCGCACGCCTCGGCAAGATGAACGACGACGAGGCCGCCCAGGCCCTGTTCGATTTCCGCGTGGCCGATATCGCCATGGGCAGCGGACACTTTCTGGTAGCAGCCATCGACCGCATCGAACGGGCCTTCTCCGGCTATCTGGCCCAGCGCCGCTTGCGCGCGGTGGAGCAGGAATTGGGCAGCCTGCGCCTGGCGGCCACGAACGAACTGGAGAAGGTCGGGCTGGCCGACGTGCTCGGTCCGCACATCGAGGACAACCAGCTCCTGCGCCGGCTGATTGCCCGGCGCTCAATCTATGGCGTTGATCTGAACCCGATTGCCGTGGACCTGGCCCGGCTGTCGATGTGGGTCCACACCTTTGTGCCGGGCCTGCCGCTTTCGTTTTTGGAACACAACCTCGTGACCGGCAATTCGCTTACGGGCATCGGCACGCTGGCTGAGATCGTCGAGGCGCTGGGAGACCGGCCCATGTTTCTCAAGCCCGAG
>CAYXPN010000452.1:0-3296 GCA_964467075.1 uncultured Planctomycetaceae bacterium | reverse complement strand
GGGGTTCTTCCCATCTTTCAGTCACCCTACTGAGTTCACTATCGGTCGTCAGGGAGTATTTAGCCTTGCGGGATGGTCCCCGCAGATTCAGTCGGGATTCCACGTGGCCCGACCTACTCAGGTACCTTTCGGGAGGCCGCCGGGTTTTCGCGTACGGGACTGTCACCCTCTGTGGTACGACTTTCCAGACGCTTCCGCTAACCCGCAGCTTGGTAACTCCCATGTGAAAGGCCCTACAACCCCGCGGGGCAGACCCCCGCGGTTTGGGCTGTTCCCTTTTCGCTCGCCGCTACTGGGGGAATCGAGTTTTCTTTCTTTTCCTGCGGTTACTGAGATGTTTCAGTTCACCGCGTTCGCCGCGCACACCTATGGATTCAGTGTACGCCGGTTCGGGAATCCCGGGATCAACGCTTGTTTGACAACTCCCCCGGGCTTATCGCAGTCTTCCACGCCCTTCTACGCCTCCTGACGCCAAGACATCCCCCATGTGCCCTTCGTAGCTTGACCGCATGAATCCAACGTTCCGCAATTCAATTCGAAAGACCGAACGCCGGGCCCACGCGGTACGCCACTCCTCAAGCGACTCGGCCGACCGAAAACCGGCCGGCAACGTCGCTCGAGATGAGTAACGACACGATCCAGACGCTTCTCAAGCCGTGCTCCGCGCCGCAAGGGACGCGTCGCATCGGCCGGAAGATGCCACGCCACTTCTACCACAACCGAATTGCCAAAGAACCCTCTCCGCCCTCACCGGCGGGCTGCCCCACTCGCACCCGCCCGTGCTCGGCCGGCTCACGACCACCCTGCCCGCGGTCGCTCGGCCGGCCACGACGGCCGGAGCTTTGTATTTATACCAGACCTCCCTCGGCCTGTCAAAGCCCTCCGCGAGCAATGCCCACCCATTTTTCGGCGAGGCCCCACACGGCACTCATCCGCCCCCCGTCCCCAGTCGCCAAAGGGGCTACTCGCCCCGCCTTGGCGAGCCCGCCCTCTCTGTGTATTCGCGGTCGGCCGGGCGATTATTCGCGGTTGCCCGGCAGCGATCGCCCGGCATCATCAATTATACGCCTGCCGCCAGGGCCGACAAGCTGGCCCTCCGACTCCCCGACTCCCGAGAAACCTGGCGGGGCGCCTGCCGCGAGCCCCCCAACCGGGCGGCCGAGCCGCACGCAGGCCGTATCCTGGTTCATCGGCCCTGGGCAAAGTAGACTGAAGCAGAGCTGTCCGCCGCTCCCCCGGCGAGCCGTGCCCATGCGCATCAGTGCCATCCCCCAGATCTACCGCCACCTGAACCGCTGGGGCGAGATTCTCTCGGTCTTGAGCAAGTATGGACTGGCCAACTGGATCGGGCGCCTGGGGCCGGATTTTGCCAAGGACCTGCTCAAGGCCCGCGGCGGCGGCGAGGCCATTGCCCGACATCCCTGGGAGACCCGGGTGCGCTTGGCCCTGGCCGAACTGGGCCCGACCTTCATCAAGCTGGGCCAGCTTCTGAGCACCCGCCCCGACCTGGTGGGAATCGCGCTGGCCGAAGAACTGCAGGAATTGCAGACTGCGGTGGCACCAGACCCCCCGGAAGTAGCCAAGGCGACGGTCGCAGAGGAGCTGGGCCGGCCGGTCGAGCAGCTTTTCGCCGCGTTTGAGGATCAGCCGCTGGCCTCGGCTTCGATCGGACAAGTCCACGCGGCCCGATTGCTCGACGGCCGGTCGGTGGTGGTGAAGGTCCAACGTGCGGACATCCAGCGCAAGGTGGAAGTGGACGTGGACATCCTGGCGGGACTGGCCCAACTGGCCGACCGCATCCCCGAGTTTCGCAACTACCGGCCTCAGGCCGTGGTGGCCGAATTTCGTCGGTCGATCCGCCGCGAAATGGATTTCCTGCGCGAGAAACGGAACATGGAGCAGTTCGCCGAAGACTTCGCCCGCGACCCGACCGTTCGCATCCCGCGCCCCTTCCCGGACCTGTGCAGCCACCGGGTGCTGACCATGGAACGGATCGAGGGAATCAAGGTTTCCGAGACCGCGCGGCTGCGCGCCGAAGGGGTGGACTTGGCCGAGGTGGCCCGCCGGGGCGCGGACGTCTGCCTGCAGATGATCTTCGTCAACGGCTTCTACCATGCCGACCCCCATCCGGGCAACGTGGTGGTGCTCGACCGCGGGGTGATCGGGCTGTTGGACTTCGGCATGGTAGCGCGCATGGACGAGCAGACCCAGGAGTTGATTGAGGAGATTTTGCTGGCCATCACGGGCCGCGACCCGGAATACCTCACCTCGCTGATTTTGCGGGTGGGCTCGGCGCCGCCTGATTTGGATCGCGGGGGGTTGAGCCTGGAGATCGCCGATTTCGTGGCCCACTACGGCAGCATGTCACTGGACCGTTTCGATCTGAGCGGGGCCCTGCGGGAGATCACCGAGCAGATTCGGCGGCACAACATCCTGCTGCCGGCGCGGGTCGCCATGGTGCTCAAAGCCCTGATCACGCTGGAGGGCACGGCGCGGATGCTGAGCCCGAGGTTCAATCTGGTGGAGGTGATGGCGCCTTACCAGAAGAAGCTGCTCCGCCGGCGGCTTTCGCCGGCCCGGCGGTTGCGCAAGCTGCGGCGCCTGCTCTCGGAATACGAATACCTGCTGAGCAAGCTGCCCCAGGGGATCGTGGACATCCTGGAGCAGGTGCAAAGCGGCAAGTTCGACGTCCACCTGGACCATCGCGGCCTGGAGCCCTCGGTCAATCGGCTGGTGCTGGGCATGCTGGCCAGCGCGTTGTTCCTCGGTTCGGCCCTGCTCTTGAGCCGCGAGGTACCGCCCACTTTCGACATCTCCTGGCTTGGCATGCAGAACATCTCCGCGCTGGGAGCGGCCGGGTGTGTCGTCAGCGCGATGCTCGGCCTGCGCCTGTGGCGGGCGATCAACAAGTCGGGACGGCTCGACCGCCGCAAGGACCGGCGCTAGCTCTGTCGGGTTCTGCAAAGCCGATCAGCAAAGGACGAATCCCCAGGGCCCGCTTTCCAGGTTCTCCGATCTTGACCGATTATTCACACGACAGACATCAAAAAGGTTTCGCCCCGCGGTGCTTGCAATGCAGCGGCGCAGATGCGAAGATAGACGCCAGCCGAAGCGGAAAGCGTGGCCGATTGTGCCGGCCGAGCCGCGCGGGGCCGATTGCCCGAGCGATTTGTCGCAACACAAGCTGCGCATTCTCGGCAGGCAGTAAGGACTTGTAAAGGAATTGTTTGCCGAATTCGATGCGAAGCCCCGGGTGGCCCCGGGTGGCCGGGGCTGGAGCGAAGCGAAGCCCCGGG
>CAYXPN010000451.1:231-3298 GCA_964467075.1 uncultured Planctomycetaceae bacterium | reverse complement strand
GGACTACGTGGTCCAGCCGGACGAGGTGCTGCTGATACGGTTTAGTGTTTGAGCGACGAATTCCTTGAATTGAGAACGAATCTTTCGCCTCGATCAGCAACGTAGGCCGGAACAAGTCGCGCAAGCGACGAGGTTCCGGCTTCAGGACTTGTAGGGTGGGTCGAGCAGAAAGCGAGACCCACCGGAGATGCGCGCGCAATCGGAGGGTGTGGTGGTTGCGGTGGGTCTGCGCCTACGGCTTGACCCAACCTACGTGGCTTGTAGGGTGGGTCGAGCAGAAAGCGAGACCCACCGGAGATGCGCTTCAGGACTTGTAGGGTGGGTCGAGCGACAGCGAGACCCACCGGAGATGCGCGCAATCGGAGGGTGTGGTGGTTGCGGTGGGTCTGCGCCTACGGCTTGACCCAACCTACGTGGCTTTGGGCGTCCGCGTCCAGCCCCGGCCACCCAGCCGGAAGAAACGCGGCGCCGCGGGCGACGACGGCTATCTGACCGTCAATAGCCGTTTCTCCTCGGCCGACCCTATCAGGAGGGTGTATCATGGAACGCAAAGGGCGACTGAGCCGGCGCGCGGTGTTGCGCGCGGGGCTGGCCGCGGCCGCGCCTTGGGTCGTGCCCGGCACCGTGCTGGGCTTCCAGGGCGCTACGGCGACAAGCGAGCGGATCACGCTCGGCGCGATCGGCTTCGGCGGCCGAGCGTTTCCTGGGCGACGACGAGGCCGACCGGCTGCTGCACAGGGCATACCGCGAGCCGTGGTCGCTGGGCGACGTCGAGGAGTATGCCTGAGCGGGTGCCTGACTGCTACGTGCCCTGCGGCTGCACAACTTGGGAGACGCGCAGGCTGCGCAAGTCGAGCGGCTGCGCCTGCTCCCGGGTTTCGAGACTGCCGCGCGCCGCGGCATAGCGCTTCAAGATGGCCAGCTTCTCGGCAGCCGCCGGTTCGCCGGGCGCTTCCGCATGCGGGGCCCGACCCCAGATGATCTGCGAGCCGCCGCGCGTGACCAGCCCGTAGAGCGGCTCCATGCTCAGAGTCCCCTGCGCCTGCGCCAGCACGACAATGCGGGCCAGCTCGAAATCCTGCCACGCGGGCCCGAGCAGATCGGCGATTTCAGCAGCACCCACCACCCGCGGATCGCCCCAGGGCTGTCCCACCGTGCCCAAGGGCAGCGAGTCCTGCTCGGCCAGACGCGGGTAGCGCGCGGCCTCGACCGCGGAGAAATCCTGGCTCGGCAGGAGGATGCCGCGCGCGTCGACGGGCAACAGTCCGCCGGGCACTTCGACCATCAGCGCCGGGCGCCGATAGTCCAGCTCCACGACGACCCGGGCCGGATGAGACTTGCGCACGTGCCGCACTCGATCCACCCAAGGGTGCAATGCCGAGGCCGCGGCGATGCGCTCGGCCAGATCGTCGTCCATGATCGACAGCGGGCCGTCCAGGCTGGCGCTGCGGAAGATCTCCGCGCGCACGTCCGAGTGAATCCACTCGGGCAGTTGCGGCAGCTCCACCTGCTCGGGGCCGAGCAGATAGTCGGGCCCGGCGAGCACCTGTGGGCCCACGCGCTGCCAGAGCAGATACCACGCGCCCAGGAAAACCGCCAGCAACAGCGCCACCAGCAACACCGGCTTGGCAGGCCCCAGCAGCAGATTGGCCAGGCGGGCCAGTCGACTGACCAGCGGCACGCCGGCCGACGTGCGTTTTCTCTTGCTCGATGCGGCCATGGTGTTTCAGAAACCGATCTCGTCGTGAAAGGAGGCGAGCCCGCGGCGTAAGCCGCCGGTTTACCCGGCACGACGATTGACGCTGTTACCGATTCCACTCCAACCGGGAGCTGACAGGGCACCCGCTTGCGGGTCCGGCTCGCCACGGACCGAGATCCGACTTTGGTTGCTTGCCCCGGACCGGCCGCGGGTGCGCGCCAGGGCGTCCTGCAACATCCAGTCACACAGCTCCGCCAGGGTCCAGCCCGCGCGGGCCGCGGCCTTGGGCACCAGGCTGGTTTCGGTCATTCCCGGCAGGGTGTTCAACTCCAGCACCCAGGAGCGCTGGTGCTGGTCGAGCATCAGGTCCACGCGCACCAGCCCCTCGGTGCCCAGGGCCTCGGCAGCCTTTAGCGCGGCCTGCTGGACCTCCTGGAGTTTCATCGGTTCCAGGTCGTCGGCAAAACCATATTTGGTCCCCGGGCTGGAATACTTGGCGTGGTAGTCAAAGACCGCGCCGTGGCCGCTCACTTCCAACACCGGCAACGGGCGCCGGCCCAGCACGGCCACGGTCAGCTCCCGGCCCGCGATGTGCTGCTCGGCCAGCACGAGCCGATCGAACCGCCGGGCCTCGGCCAGGGCCGCGGGCAACTGGTCGCGGCTGTGCACCAGCGAAATACCCAGGCTCGACCCCTGGGCGTTCGGCTTGACGATCAGGGGCAGTCCCAGGCGGGCTGTCCGACGGAGCAAGCCGCGGAGCGGCTCGTCGGGCCGCAGCAGGACCCCCTCGGGCGTGGGCACACCACAGCCGCGGAATCGGCGCTTGGCCTCGGCCTTGTGCATGGCCCGACGCGAGGCAGCCGGTCCGCTGCCCGTGAAGGCGACGCCTCGGCCGGCAAGATAGCCTTGCACGCGCCCGTCTTCACCCGCCCCGCCGTGCAGGGCCAGGAAACACACGTCGAACCGATGCCAGGGAATCGTTTCCAGGCTGTCAGAAACCGGATCGAAACATCTGACCCGATGGCCGCCCGCGCGCAGGGCCGAAGCGACCTGCCGGCCGCTGGCCAGACTGACCTGGCGCTCGGGCGACCGACCGCCGCAAAGCAGCGCGACGCGCCAAGGCCCCGAGGACTTCCTGTCCATGGCCATGCTCCGTCAGGTCATTCCAGGTTCGTGCCCTTGTTGCACCGCGGCCTGCCGGCCGCACCACAACGCAGCGCCAACGGAGGGCCACGCTTTGTCGTGGCCGCTGGTGGGTGGCACACCCTGAAAGGGTGTGGCTCCGGCGTACTGCGAACCACACCCATCGCGTGCGCTCTGGGCGTGCCACCCAAGCGCTTCCTTCCAAAACGGACGCGAGAGACCGCG
>CAYXPN010000451.1:0-131 GCA_964467075.1 uncultured Planctomycetaceae bacterium | reverse complement strand
TCCCTCCAACCGCACGTTTCGGTGCGCCGCGGACGCGAGGGACCGCGTCCCTCCAACCGCACGTTTCGGTGCGCCGCGGACGCGAGAGACCGCGTCCCTCCAACCGCACGTTTCGGTGCGCCGCGGACGCG
>CAYXPN010000450.1:0-3374 GCA_964467075.1 uncultured Planctomycetaceae bacterium | reverse complement strand
GCCGGAGGGCATATTCGCCCGCCATCGCACAGAGAATCATCACGAAAACACGAAAGGACGAAAACACGAAAACGTATGCTGATGGGGGACAGGATGGGTAGTTGCCGCGCCGCTGGGCATTTCGTGCTTTCGTGATTCGCAACTCTCTAGTAGTCCGACACGGCTAAACTGTGGGGTGCCACGGTTGGCTTGCCCAACCGTGTATTCGGCACTGCTGGACAAGCCAGCAGTGGCACCCGGCGCCGTTCGGCATTTCGTGATTTCGCTCTTTCGCGCTTTCGTGATTCGTAACTCTCTAGCGGTGTGGAGCCCCCAAGCTCTGCTGCGATTCGATGCGGTATCGTGCCCTTTCAGGGCTCCGCGGTGGGCATCCGGCAACAGGCCCCAGGGCTTGGCGCCCTGGGCTATCATATCCTGCCTCGTTGGGGCAGACATCGAGAAACTTCCCACACATCGGATCGAGATCGGCACACGGCTCGGCACCGCCCACCAGAACGCGACCTTTCGCGTTTTCGTGATTCAAACCCGCAGCCCGGCCGCCCGAGCCGGAAACACTCCGCCACGGACGGCTCGCCAGGAGGCTCGCCCTCCCGGACATGGCTCGCGCTGCCGCGCTTTGCGCGTCCCTGCCGCGCTTTGCTCCCCTTCCGAATGCGGCTGAGCTATTTGCGCCTGCGCTCGGCTTGGTCCTTCCACGCCAGTGCGGCCGTGGGGCAGGCGGCCACGCACGCCTCGGCCGCGCGCATCAGCGCCTCGCGCAGCGTGTGGTCCAAAGGCACGGCCACGCGCATGTCGAACCCCCGGCCCACGAACGCCAGCCCCAGCGGCTCGCCGGCCTGCCGGCAAAGCTCGATGCACAACCCGCAGTCGATGCACTTGCCCGGCTCAAAGATCACCTCGTCGTGGAAGATGTCCTGCTGGAAGGTGCGGCGCTCGCCGCTATAGCGGCGCGGGTCGGCTTCGTATTGCTCCGCATAGATTCGCAGCTTGCAGGTCTCTTGGGCCCGGCAGTCGCAGTGCAGACATCGGGCGGCCTGCCGCGGCCCTTCCTCGGGCGTGAAACCAGCCGCCAGGCCGCCGGCCGGCTCGGCGCGCGCCCACGCGCCGGCCAGGCGCAGCATCTCGGCCAGCTCCGCTTCTTCGAGCCGGCCCATGCGCGTGTTGAAGGGCCTCCTTGGCCCGGTCACCTGCTGTATGCGCAAAAACTGGTCGATCGCAACCGCGGCTTCCTTGCCGTCGGCCACGCTGCGGATGACCATCACCTCGCCGCGCACCGCGCTGCCCGCGGCAAACACGCCCCGCGCTTCGGTGGCATAGGTGCGGCGATCGATCTTCAGGCCGCGCTGGTCGGTGGGAAGCTGCCATGCCTCGGCCAGCGGTCGGGCGGCCCGGCCCGCGGCCACGAGCACTGCATCGAAATTGCCGCGCAGGCTTTGCAGCGACGACGGCTCGGCAGCCAGCGCGTGATCAAGGCGCAGCTCCACGCCGAGCTCGAGGATGGTGGCGATCTCCGCGCGCAGCACGTCGCGCGGCAGCTTCTCCGCGCCAACTCGCAGCAGGCGCCCGCCCGGCTCCGCGGCCGCCTCGAAGATCGTCACCGCGTGCCCGGCCTGCGCCAGGTGCCAGGCCGCGGCCAGCCCGGTCGGCCCCGCGCCGACGATCGCCACGCGCCGGCCGCTTGGCGGCTGGCACTCGGGTCGATAGGGCCGATCCTGGGCCAAGTCCACGTCCGCCACCAGGCGCTTGAGCAGGCAGATGGCCACCGCCCCGCCCGCGGGTGCGCGCCGGCAGACCTTCTCGCACGGCGCCGGGCAGATGCGCCCGAGGATAGCGGGCAGGGCGATGTCCTGCTTGACGGTGACCAGGGCCTCGTGGAGCCGGCCGGCCGCGATCCGGCGGAGCATAAGCGGGATGTCCATCTGCGCCGGGCAGCCGAGCTGGCAGGGGGCCGTGCAGTCGCCCAGGTGGTCGCCCAGGAGCAGCTCCAGCGCGGTGCGCCGCGCCGCGTGGACCTCGGGCGTTTCGCTTTCCACGACCATGCCGTCCTCGGCGCGCGTAGCACAGGCCGGCACCATGCGCGTCGAGCCGCGCAGCTTGACCACACAGAGCAGGCAGGAGGTCGAGGGCGGGCAACCCTCGCGATAGCACAGCGCAGGGATGTCGATGCCCAACTGCCGGGCCGCCTCCAGGAGCGTCGTACCGGCGGGCACTTCCAGCGTTCGGTCGTCGATGGTCACTCGGGGCATGGGGCAGCTCTCAAACCTGCACGGCGGACCCTCGCGGTTCGACCGCCACGGCCTCGTGCGCCGGGTGGCCGGGGCTGGAACGAAGTGAAGCCCCGGGAAGCAATACGTTTGCAGGTTCTAACGAAGTCGTCTCTCCTGAAGGTGGCAGAGCCGATTGCGCCCTTTCAGGGCTTTGAGTCTGGGTGGGCGACCCGCCCACCCAGGGCTGCGCTGCGCTTGCCCTGGGCTTTCGTATTCGGCCCCTTCAGGGCCGAGACGACGCACGCGGCAGTGCCTTTTGTCCTCGCGTTGCTCCATTTGGCTGAGGTGCTGCCGACCATCAGTGAACCCGCACCGCCGCCCCTCGCGGCTCCACCACCACGGCGTCATGGGGACAAACCTGTCGGCACGTGTCGCAGCGCGTACACTTCTCTTGGTCGATCCGGTGGCGGAAGTAGGGTGTCAGGGGAATCGCTCCGACCGGGCAGTGCTGGGCACAGAGCGTGCAGCCGGTACACTGCTCGGTGATTCGGTATTCGATCAAGGCCGCGCACTTGCCCGCGGGGCAGCGGCCCTCCAGGTGGGCCTCGTATTCCTCGCGGAAGAACTTCAAGGTCGAGAGCACGGGGTTCGGCGCGGTGCGCCCCAGGCCGCAGATGCTGGCCGCCTGGATTTGCCGGGCCAGGGTCTCCAGCCGCTCCAGGTCCTGTGGCTGGCCCTCGCCCGCGCAGATGCGATCCAGGATTTCCAGCATCCGGCGCGTGCCCACGCGGCAGAACGTACACTTGCCGCACGACTGGTCCTGGGTGAAGCGGAGGAAATACCGGGCCACGTCGACCATGCAGTCCGTGTCATCGAGCACCACCAGCCCGCCCGAGCCCATCATCGCGCCCACCGCGGCCAGGGCCTCGAAATCCACGGGCGTGTCGGCCAGGCGGGCGGGCACACAGCCGCCCGAGGGCCCGCCCACCTGGACGGCCTTGAAGGTGCGTGCGCCGGCCACGCCGCCGCCGATCTGTTCGACGATCTGGCGGAGCGTGACGCCCATGGGCACCTCGATCAGCCCGCCGCGGCGGACCTTGCCGGCCAGGGCAAAGACCTTCGTGCCCTTGCTCCTCTCGGTGCCCAGCGAGGCAAACGCCTCGGGCC
>CAYXPN010000449.1:0-3386 GCA_964467075.1 uncultured Planctomycetaceae bacterium | reverse complement strand
GGCCCAAAGTCGGAGGTCGGGTGGCCGGGGCTGGAGCGAAGCGAAGCCCCGGCGGGCCCAAAGCCGGAAGTCGGAGGTCGGAAAGAGCCATGCGAGCCGTGGGGTTCATCCCCACGGGACCTCCCGGGGCGCTCCGCAGCACAAAGCGCAAAGCCAACTTGTCATCCTGCCGATCCTGTAATCCTGTCTGCCCACTGATAATCCTGTCTGCCCACTGATAATCCTGTCTGCCCGCCGAAAGCCGAAAGCGGAGCCGCGGTCGTTTCAGCCCTGCCGGGCCGACAGGTAGCGCACGGCCGCGCCGAGCACCAACAGCAGGTTCACCAGCGCGGCCGCGCCGACCCACACCTGGCCCCCGGCGCCCGAAGCATAGGCGTGCAGCCCGCTGCCCAGCACGAAATTCACTCCATACCAGGCCATCACGATCGAGCCGAAGCCGGCCACCGCGGCGAAGACGATGCCGAACTCGCCCACCCAACCCAGATGCCGGCCGTGCAGGATCACCATGTAGACCAGCAGCGTGACCAGGGCCCAAACCTCTTTGGGGTCCCAGCCCCAGAACCGTCCCCACGCTACATCCCCCCACATCGCCCCCAGGATCGTGCCCGCAGCCAGCAGCAACACCGCGATCTGGAGGGCGCGGTACGTATACCCGGCCAGGCGCGTACACGCCTGGGGCGCGCGCATCGCTTGCCTCTGGGACTCCGCGCGCTGGGTGTGCGGCGATGGATTGGGCACATTCGGTTCCACTGCTGAAGCCACACTGCCGGAGCTTGCAGCGGCAGGCTCGCCGGTGGCTTCGGGCGGGGACCGCTCGGGCACGGTTTCGACAATGATTGCCTCGACCGGCGCGGTATCGAGAGCAGTGGTTTCCTCCGGCGCGGTTTTCAGCACCACCGCCTCGACGGTCTGCGCGAGCGGTTCGTCGGGCGGGATGTCAGCGTCTTCCATCGTGCCGGGGTTGCTCGCGCCCGGCCGATAGCGCCCGAACCAATAGAACCCCAACGCCACATTGCCCAAGCCCCAGGCCAGGGCCCCGGCCGCGTAGCCGGCCGTGATGGTCACCACGTGGACCAGCAGCCAGAAGTTGTGGCGCAGGATGGGCCGCGGGGCCTCCAGCCCGCGGGAAAGGATCGTCGGCGGGGCATAGCAGGCCAGCAACATCGCCATTAGCGCCACCACTGCTCCCACCACAGCATACGGCTTGCGCGCGGCAACTCGCTCCTTGAGGCCCACGGTTGCTTGTCGCGCCAATACCACGGGCGTGAACACCAGGCCCACGATCAGCCCCAGCAGCAAACGCGGCACCGCATAAAGAATCAGCAGCAACACACACCACCCCACGCTCCAGACCCGGACGCTGTCCACCGTGGGCCATGACGAGGCGATCGCCACGCGCGGGAGCAGATCGAAATAGCCGTGCTCCCCCAGCCCCGGAATGCGCACCAACCACCACGCCAGAAAGCCCGTCAGCGCCAGGCGCGGAACCAAGAGCAGCCAGTTACCCTTCCGCCACACCGCCGGGTTCCAGAGTTGCCGGTCTTCGGGCCGCAGCTTGGCCTCGGGCGTAAGCGGCACCGCTGCCAGGCGCCAGCCGGCCCGCAGGCCCGGCCACAAGAGCGGCGAGAACACAAACCAGATGCCCAAAAGCGCCGTGCCCAGGCCCATAAACACCACGGTCTCGAACATGCCTGTGAGCGGCACCAGCCCCGTGATCTTCCATCGCAGCCCGAGGCCCACGAGCACCATGGCCTGCGCGGCCACGAGCACGGCAACCCCCAAGCCGAACAGCCCTTTGCGCAGCACGCCGATCGACGCCGCCAGGCAAAGCACGGCCGCCAGGTCGATCAGCCACGACCAGTAGAACGGATCGAGCCGGTTGTAGAAGACCTCGATGTCCGTAGCACCCGGCGGAGGATAGGCCGTGGCCTCGAGTAGTAGTTCGTCGCGGTGGGCCAGCGCAAGCTGCCGGCGGGCCGGCTCCACCGCCTCTCCCAGCCGGCGCAGGGCCGCGGCAAACTGGTCCATGGCCGCGGCAAAGCGGGCCGGCCGATCAGGCGCTTCCCGCTCGAGATACGCCCGGCGCACGCGCTGGAACGCCCTGCGCACCGCAGCCAGCTCGGCTTGTGGATAATCGGCCAGCAGCGCGCGGGCCCCATACATGAGCGCCTGAAAGCTCAGCCAGGGATGCGCGTCGTCCTCCGGCGGGCGGTTGGCTTCCAGCGCGCTGGGGCTCAAGGCCGGCACCAGGCGCAGCGTGGAGCCGTTGTCGTAGAGTGCCCGGTGCATCTCGGCCGCCTGCCGCTCCAGGTCCCGCCCGATCAGGGCCCACGCCCGAGGCTCCGCAACAGCGAAGCGGTCGTGGACCGCTTCGATCTGTCGGCGCAGGACAACCACGGCCGCGTCCATCTCGTCCAGCCGAAACTCGGGCGCGTGGAAAAGCTGTGCCACGCGGTCCAGTCCCTCGCCCGCCTCGATCACCAGCCGGCCCGACTGATCCTCGCGCGAAAGACGCCCGGCAGCCTGCAGTGCCTGGACCAGCCGGGCCCAGCTTCGGCGCACCGCGCGGAAACGCTGCACAAAGCGGGCGCGCGACTCGCCCGAGGCCCTCGGGTCGAAGGTCAGTTGGCGATAGGCGTCGTGGGCCCGCTTCAAGCGGTCGAGTTCTTGCTCCACGCCGCGCGGCTCGAGCTGCTCGCCCTCTTGCGCGAAGCGGCGACGCAATTGTTCCCAATGCCGGTAGAACCCCTCGTTGTTGGCAAGCTGCCAGGGCGAGATGTGGCGCAAGCGCCGGCCTTCGGCATCATTAAGCGGCAGCTCGAGAATCTCCTCGCGCAGTTGCCGGTCCTCGGCCACCAGGAAGGGCACGTGCTCCCATTTCTCCGGCTCGATCAGCCAGGAGAGCACCAGTTCGGCCGCAGTAAACCGCCGCGGCCGGTCGTCGGGAAACAACTGCCGGGGCGCGGCCGGCGCTGCCACCCCCCCGCCCAGGCCCGCTCCGGCAAGAGAGAGCCTCGGCGCAGGATTCCCGCAGATCGTTTCCACCACCGATCGGGCGAACGTATCCAGCGAGGTCATGCGCTGGTCGAACACGGGCAGGCCTTGCCAGGTGTGCCAGTCCAGCTCAGCAGCCATTCCCGCGCCGGCGCACCAAAGCACCGCCGCGAAAATCGCCAGCCGGGTTGTCCGCCCGCAGTGTCTCATTGCATAGTTCCCGCAGCATGTGCAAGTCGATCGATTCCGCACGGGTGGCCGGGGTTGGAACGCAGTGAAACCCCGGGAAAATCGGAACGGGTCGTTCGGTCCAAGCCAGTGGATTCAACAAACTGATGTGCCAATCAGCCCCTCTTGCCAACCGGGGCTTCGCTTCGCTCCAGCCCCGGCCA
>CAYXPN010000448.1:0-3396 GCA_964467075.1 uncultured Planctomycetaceae bacterium | reverse complement strand
GGGATTGGGGATTAGGGATTAGGGACGAGGTGATTCCAGCCTCCAATCCCCAATCAACCAATCCCCAATCCCTGAGCGAAGCGATGCCTGTAACGGTCACCGAAAAATGGGACAGCCGGCCCTCGACCGAGGGCGACAACCCGTCGGTCGAGCTGCGCTTTCTCGTCGCCGGCACCGACGACGACCTGGTGGCCAAGTCCGCGCTCCGCGACGCCTCGCCCCTGCTCTACGACGGGCTGGTGCGCCAGAGCTACTCGATCGAGCGGCTCGACGAGACGAAGTGGGCCGGCTCGGTCCGCTACGGGCGGGCCCAGCAGCAGCCGGAGACCGGCCAGAGCAGCTTCCAGTTCGACACCGGCGGCGGCACGCAGCACATCACGCAGAGCCTCAGCACGATCGCCCGCTACGCGCCGGCCGGCAAGACCGCCCCGGACTGCAAGGGCGCGATCGGGGTGACCGAGGACAGCGTCGAGGGCACGGACATCACCGTGCCCGTCTACAGCTTCTCGGAAACCCACTACCTGCCGGCCGAATGGGTCACTGGTGCCTACAAGGCCGTGCTGTTTGGGCTTACCGGCCGCGTGAATATCGCACCCTTCCGGGGATTCTCGCCCGGTGAGGTCTTGTTTCTCGGCGCCTCGGGCGCGAAACGTGGCGAAGAGGACTGGGAAATCACCTTCCGTTTTGCGGCCAGCCCGAATGTCACAGGGCTGCAGATCGGCGACATCACCGGCATCGCCAAGAAGGGCTGGCAGTACCTCTGGGTCCGCTACCAGGACGAAACGGATGACGTGGCCAAGACTCTGGTCAAGCGGCCCATGGCCGTGTACGTCGAGCAGGTCTATCAGTACGGGGATTTTTCGCTGATGGGAATCGGGAGCTGACAAGACAAGAGTCAAGAGTCGAGAGACAAGAGCAGCTCTCGACTCTGGACTCTAGACTCTGGACTGAACAATGGGCGATCCGTTCAAGAAGGTCCAGCCGGGCGACAAGCTGGAGATCCCGGCCGAGACCTTCAACGCCATGATCCACGCCGCCGTGGCCCACCGGCAGCGCATGCAGATCGGTCCGCTCTTGCCACGTGCGCCCGGGCAGTTCCGCATCCTGGTGCGCAACGCCACGGGCAGTGACCTGGGCCAGTTCGCCACCGTGGGGCTGGGCGACGCGGTGATCAGCCCCGCCGAGAACGAACAGGGCTTCAAGCAGCAGGTGCTCTTCGACGCCGAAGTGCCCGTGGAGAGCAAGCATGTCGGCCGCTTCGGCATACTCAGCGCCCCGTTGCCCGCTGGGGGCCTGAGTGACCGCATCGCCATTGTCGGCCCGACGATCGCGCGGCTCAAGCTCAACAGCACGGACCACCGGTATGCGAGGCCCAAATGGAACGACGACATCCTGGAAAGTGCCCTGTTCGGCGCGGCCGAGATCATCTGGCGCCAAAGCGACACCCTCGAGGAGCAGTGGGCCATCGTGCTCTTGGGCCAGGGGGCGGTCTCCGAGCTGCTGTGGGCCGAGGTGAACCTCACGGCATTTCCGCCCACGAACACGCTCTCCGCAGAAGACCGCGACGGCACGAGCCTCACGCTCTACTTGAAGACCGACGACGCCGGCCAGGGCAACCGGCTGTTCGGCGTGGCCCGACAAGGAAGCTCCGGCTACGCCGACACCCAGGTCCATGCCGTCTACAATCGGCTGCGCGGGCGGTGGGACGTGGTGGCCGGCAATTTCGTGACCATCCTGCGGGGCAGCCTCCAGGAGCCGATCGGCGAAGGACAGTCCGGCCAGGTGAACGTGTTCTGGCCGGAATTCGGCAGTGACAACATGGTGCAAGCGGGCACCGTGACCGCGATCAACTACGGTTTCGGCAACCTGACCACGGGCACGCCGGTCACGGTGGCCTACGATCCGGTGGCCGACCGCTGGATCATCATCGCCGCCTGACGAGAAATCGCAATGCTCGGCTGGGCTTACTACGAGACGATTACCGTGGCCGACGGGAATGTCGATGGCGACCTTGCCGACTTTCCGCTGCTGGTGGCATTCGACGCGGACGCGGACATGGGTGCCCACGCCCGCAGCGATGGCTACGACATCCGCTTCACGCTCGATGATGGCCAGGCCGAACTCGGCTTCGAGCGAGAAAGCTTCGCCGTTTCGAACGGCAAGGCCACCGGCCGATTCTGGGTGCGCGTACCGAGCATCCTCGCCACCGGTGGGGCCGTGATCCGCTGCTACTACGGCAACCCCGACGCCGCGGACGCCAGTGATCCGGAGAACGTCTGGACCAACGACTTTGCCTGCGTCTTCCACTTCGCGGCCGGCGATCCGGCCAACGAGTACGATGCGGTGGACACCAGCCGCAAGCTTACGCCGATCAATTCGCCGATCTGGCACAGCGACGGTCCGGGTGGCGCGGCCTGCTACGAGTTCGGCAATGCGGCCGAGCGTGCCTTTTGGACGAAGGGCTGGACCCCGGCTAGCGGCTCCCCGCTGACTTTGGAAGCGTTTGTCCGGCCAACCAGTGCCGACATCTCGAACTGGCGGAGTTTTCTTGTCTTGCGTGAGGCCGCGGACTACCACGCCCTGGGCACGGCCACAAGCAATCGGCTGCGTGCACTGAGCTACACGTCCGGCAGCGGTTCCCCCGCAGCCTATGCCACGGTCACGGCAGATCAGTGGTGCCATGTAGCAGGCACGTTCACCGGCACGGCGTTTCGGGAAATCTTCATTGACGGCGCGCCGATTGCCAGCGACACCACGGACGTAGGTGCGATGAACGACGCCACCTACTTGCTCGTCGGTGCCCGTACCACTTCCGGTTCCCCTGCGATTGACGGGCGTTTGGCCGAAGTACGAGTGAGCACAGTGATCCGCAGCGACGCCTGGATCAAGTTCACGCACGCGAACATCGCCAACACGGGCAACGAGCTGTCCTGGGGCGTCGAGATGCCCACCGGCGTGATTCACGCCGACGTATCCAGCCGCAGGCGTTACGAGGCCCTAATCGAGGCGCGGGTGCGACGCCTGGCCCTGGTGAGGGCGAAGTGATCGTGACGGGGTGGCGAGGAGACGATGCTATGATCCACGAAGGCAGCGAGGTCCGACTCACCTGCGAGTTCCGCGACCCGTTCGGCGGCTACGCGCTCGTCGATCCCGAGAACGTGTTTGTGGCCTGGCTGGACCCGAGCGACAACTACACGGAAAAGACCTACGGCACGGACCCGGAAGTCATCAAAGACGCCACCGGCATCTACCACATCGACATCGCTGCGGACGAAGGCGGCGAGTGGAAATATCGCTGGTGGTCGACCGGCACAATCGCCACGGCCAGCGAGGCGTCCTTTCTTGTGGCCGGGCGGGCGGTGCAGGTGTAGGGTCATTGCCGCGCGGACACGCCGC
>CAYXPN010000447.1:0-3396 GCA_964467075.1 uncultured Planctomycetaceae bacterium | reverse complement strand
GCTGGCCACCCACTGGGCGCGGCTGATCGAGCTGCTCTACGCCGCCGAGCGCTGGGTGGAGCTGGCCACCGACCCGGAGATCACCAGCAAAGACTACCGTGTGCTGCCCACCGAAACGCCCACCGAGGGCGTGGGCTGTGTCGAGGCGCCCCGCGGCACGCTCACCCACCACTACAAGACCGACGAGCGGGGAATACTGACCGCCGTGAACCTGATCGTGGGCACCACCAACAACAATGCCCCGATCTGCATGTCCGTCAAAAAGGCCGCCCAAGGGCTGATCCGCCAGGGCCAGGTGCGCCAGGGCCTGTTGAACATGGTGGAGATGGCCTTCCGGGCCTACGACCCTTGCATGGCCTGCGCCACCCACAGCCTGCCCGGCCAGATGCCTTTGGAAGTAATCATCCGCGCCCCGGACGGCCGGCCGCTGGAGCGGTTGGCCCAGCATGTGGAGTAGTAGTCTGACACACGTATAGTGTCGAGTTGGGTGCCGCTGCTGGCTTGTCCAGCAGTGCCGAATACACGGTTGGTCAAGCCAACCGTGGCACCCCACCAAACAAGGTGGTCGGGTCAGGAGACCCGACCACAATGTCATCCGCCGTCTGGCTCTCGGCGGCCACGACGAGCGGCCCTTTATCAGACACGCCGGAAAAGGTCCGCCGGATACGCATCGCCTGAGAAGGCGACTGACGGCGGCCGGGACTCGCTGAGAACCGATTCGTCGACCCCCGCCACCCCCAGCGAGCGCTCGGCCGTCGTCAGTCGCTTTTTCGGGCACGAGCCCCCCGGTGGGGGCCATCACGGCTGCGGCACACCTCTGTGTCGGAGAAGGGCGGCCCGGGGATGCCTGATTCCCGAGCATTCTCCCGTCTGGTGACGGTAAACAGGTATGCCGGGCTCTCGTCCCGCGCGAGTCTCTGGGGGCAGGTGGTTTCCCGGTCGCAGGCAGGTCGCATAGAATGGGTTAGTCGGCCACCTGGGGCCACAGAGCTTCAATGACGATGAAAACGCTGATCATCGGACTCGGCAACCCGATCGTGCGCGACGACAGCGTGGGGCTGCGCGTGGCCGTCGAATTGCGCGCACACTTGGCGGAGCGGGCCGACGTGGACGTGGTGGAGGATTACTGGGGCGGGTTGAAACTGATGGAGCGCATGGTGGGCTACGATCGAGCCATCGTGGTCGACGCCATCCAGACCGGGGCCGCGCCCGGCACGCTCCACCGGCTCTCCTGCCGCGATATGCCCACCCAGCGCAGCGCCTCGGCCCACGACGTCAACCTTGCCACGGCATTGGAGCTGGGACGCCGGGCCGGCCAGCACCTGCCGCCCGACGAGCAGATCGTGCTCGTCGGGATCGAGGTCGAAGATATCATCAACTTCGGAGAGACCTGCACGCCGGCCGTCGAGGCAGCCATCCCCCGCGCGGTGGCCGAAACACTGCGAGCCCTGGAAGAGTTGGACGAATTGCGATGCACGAACTGTCCATCGCCGAAGCCCTGATCGAGCAGGTTGGGCGCGAGTTGAAACGTGCGGGCCAGCCCGGGCCCGTGGTGCGCCTGGAGCTGGCGGTGGGCAAGCTCTCGAGTGTCCACGCTGAGGCGTTGCGGTTTGCCTTCGGTCTGCTGGCCCCCGGCACGCTGGTCGATGGGGCCGAGCTGGAGATCACCGAGTCGCCGGCCAGGTGCTGCTGCCGGATTTGCAGGGCGGAGACGGAGATCGAAGAGTTGGTCTTCCGCTGCCCCCGCTGCGAGAGCGAGCAGGTGACCATCGAGGGCGGGCGCGACCTGCTGCTCGAGTGCATCGAGGTCGAAGAGCCGCACGAGCCGCTGGGGCGTGCCGACCAGTAGCTTGCGAGCCGAGAGTCCAGAGCTGCTCCGCGAGCCGGCGGGTTTATCCCGCCGGGATTTGCACTGCCGCTACGCCGATCTGAGTCCAACCGAACCGGGCACTGACGTGCCCGGCTCGCCCGGCGAAACACGCGCAAGGCGATTCCGACCGCCCTCACCCGGCCGCTTGCGCGGCCACCCTCTCCCGCGCCGCGGGAGAGGGGAGAGTGGACCATCCCATGAAGATCGTCACTGCCCAGAGCCTGTTGAAGGCCAACGACAAGCTGGCCGCGGAGAACCGCCGGCGTCTGAACACCGCCGGTGTGTTCACACTCAACGTGGTGGGCTCTCCCGGGGCCGGCAAGACCACGTTGCTCGAGGCCCTCTTCGCCCGGCTGCGCGGGCAGGTGCGCCCGGCCGTGATCGAAGGCGACATCGCCGGCTCGGTCGACGCCGAGCGCATCGAGCGCCTGGCCGTGCCGGTCGTGCAGATCAACACCGACGGAGCGTGCCATCTTGATGCCAGCATGATCGCCTCGGCGCTCGAGCAGCTCGAACTGGACACGATCGAGCTGCTGGTCGTCGAGAACGTGGGCAACCTGGTCTGCACGGCCGGGTTCGATCTGGGCGAGGACCTGCGCCTGGTCGTGCTCAGCACCAGCGAAGGCGACGACAAGGCCGTCAAGTATCCGGCCATCTTCCAGGGGGCCCACGCGCTGGTCATTAGCAAGACCGACCTGCTGGCGCACACGGACTTCCGCACCGAGCGCATCGCCGGCGACTACCGCCGCTTGAACCCGCAGGGCGAGGTCTTCGAGGTGGCGGCCTTGGAAGGCCGCGGCATCGACCGGCTGGCCGAGTGGCTGCTGGCCCGGCGCGCAAAAACTCTGAACGGCAGTTGCTGAGCCGATCGGGTGACAGGGCTTCCAAGGGGTAGGTGTGTCACAAGAAACTCGACGCGGCCATTCGCGAGGGAGGCCTGTTCGATGTCTAGCGCGACCCACGATGATCTCCAGCGGGAAATCCAGGCCAAGCTGCAACAACTCCCGCCGGCCGATTGGGTCAGGGCCATGATCGACCATTTCCAGCGCACCGGCTCGTATCGGCCCGAAGACTTGCGGCGCTTGCTGGGCGATCCGAACCGGCCTGTCGAGACCGGCCCGGAAGCCAGCTTGGCGTCTTTCGTTTCGCAGAGAGCGCGCAAGTAAACCGCCCTCGGGCGCTGGTTCGTAGTGACCGTACTTGTACGGTCCTCATTTTGCGATGGGCATGCTTGTAGCATTGCTCACAGACCCGATGAATCGGGTCACTACAAGCAGACCCGCCCGCCTACTTGATCGAATCGTCCGGCGGCAGGCCCAGCCGCTCGTACAAGGCCCGGCGCCCGGCCTTGTCGCCCTCCAGCACGCCGCGCGCGTATTGGGCCACCTGCTCGGCCTGCTCGCGCGGCACCACGATCACGCCGTCGCCGTCGGCCACCACCACGTCGCCCGGCCGCACCAGCACCCCGCCGATCACCACGGGCCGGTTGACCGACTCGATCTCGTTGCGCCCGGGGCGAATGCCGC
>CAYXPN010000446.1:3072-3414 GCA_964467075.1 uncultured Planctomycetaceae bacterium | reverse complement strand
GGCGGGCTGGCTGCTTACCGGCCGGGCGAACGGGTGAGCCGACCCATGACCGCCGAAGCGCTGGTCTGCTGGCAGTTTCTCGGTCTGGACCGGGAGCACCCGGCCTGCGCCGAGGCCGCGGAGTATCTCGTGCAGGAGTTGCCGGGCCAGGGCCAGGCGAACTTCTACTACTGGTACTACGGCACCCTGGGGCTGTACCAGTTGCAGGGCCCGGCCTGGGAGCGCTGGAACCAGGCCATGCGCACCGCCCTGCTCAATTCCCAGCGCAAAGACGGCTCGCTGGCCGGAAGCTGGGACCCGAAGACCGTCTGGGGCGGCTACGGCGGTCGGGTCTATACCACG
>CAYXPN010000446.1:0-3062 GCA_964467075.1 uncultured Planctomycetaceae bacterium | reverse complement strand
CCGCATGCTCGACCGACTGGACGCGCTGGATCTGACCGACCGCACCGCGGTGGTGGTCACGTCCGACCACGGCACGAACCTGGGCGCACACGGCCGCATGCACAAGAGCCTGCCGCTCTACGACCAGGTGGTTGCCCCGGACCGGTAGGCACTGGCGCCGACGCCAGCCGCCGGGCTCTGCCCGGCGCGTCTGTTTTGCTCGCCGGGCCTACTGCTTTTGGCGGCCGCCCCCCATCGGCTACAGATTGCCCTGGCGCGCCAGCCCCCCGAGATTGGGGTTATACGGGCCAGAGGGACCTACGAGCCGCGTTTGACAGCGGGCCCGCCCCCAGTAGAATTGATAGTTGGCAGCCGCTTGGGGAGGGTGTGCGCAAGGACCTGCTGGAAGCATTGCGTGGTGGGGGGCCGCTTCGCCGGAGCAGCGCGCCGACATCCCCCTGCCGGGCCCTCCCCCGTTTCGTCCCTTCCGGCTCAACACCACTTCGCACGAGGAAACTTCCCATGTGCCAGTTGTTTGCCTACTTCCTCGGCATGCCCGGCCCGGTGGAAATGCTGATTATCGGCGTGATCGTGCTGTTGCTCTTCGGCAATCGCCTGCCCAGCGTGATGCGCTCCCTGGGGCGCGGTATCGTGGAGTTCAAGAGGGGCGTCCAGGGCATTGAGGACGATATCGACAACGCCGCGCAGGAACCGCGCGAGCTGAAACAAGACAAGCCCGAGCAGCCGGCCGGCAACTGACTCCGCCCCAGTGGCGCGTGACGGAGCACGTCCCTCCAGACGCCATTGCGGCATCAATGGAGGGCCACGCTCCGTCGTGGCCGGCGAACTGCTTCACACGGATGGAGAGTCGGCACTTAGCAAGGTATTGCCATGGACCTGCTGTTGGCATTCTTTTCGCCCGGCCCCATGGAAATGCTCATCCTGGGTGTGATCGCCGTGCTGCTCTTCGGCAAACGCCTACCCGAAGTCGGGCGCTCGCTGGGCAAGGGGCTCATGGAGTTCAAGCGCGGGCTGAGCGATATCGAAAGCGAGATCAGCTCGGCCGCCCGATCCGCGGGCAACTCGAGCAGCGGTTACGAGGTGGGCTACGACGGCACAGCCGACCCGGGCGCGGACGATCACGTGGAGAGCACCGCTCCGAAGTTCGAGCCGCCCCCGCCCGAGGCCCCGGCCGAGACGGGCGCTGAGCAAACTGCAGAAAGCCAATGAAGCGCGGCCGATCGGCGGAAGACCGCTGGTTGCGGGGACTGCTCCATCTTTCGGCCGGATGACGCTGCTCGCACCAAGAACCGCCATCCGAAAACATGGACCTGTCCCCTTTGCACCGGGGGCAGACGGCACACGGCCACGGACGGGCCGCGCGCCCTCGGCCTTGGCGGCCCGCCGCGGCGCGGCTATACTTGAAACACGGGTCCGCCCTCCCGCGCGACGAGGCGCGGCGGGCGGGACGAGAACCAAATCGGGCGGCTAGCTCAGTTGGTTAGAGCGCCATCCTCACACGGTGGAAGTCGCGCGTTCGAGTCGCGCGCCGCCCATTGCGAAGGCCCGTTGTCAGACGATGACAGCGGGTCTTTTCTCTTGTCCCCGCAAGCAGTTACGGCGGGCGTTCCACCGTTCGAGCCGCCCCCCCTATCGTTGGCGGCCTTGCCAATGATTGTCTCCAGTGTGCCCCGTTTGCCCAGGTCTGGTGCAAACTTTGGTGCAAACCGACCGACGGGATGACCGTCGGTTCCGGTGGCCCTGGACGTCGCGGCGTGCTGTGCCGAACCGGCCGACGGCAGAGCCGGCAGGGATTCGACAGCCCCGGCTTCGCTCCAGCTATTCGTCGCCGCTCCCGCTATCGTTACCATCGCTTTGCTTTCCGTAGTAATAGCCGCCGATAAGTACCGGAATGGACAGCACAGCCACCGTTATCAAGACCTGAACGGTCGTCTCTCCCACGATTGACGTGACCTTACTCCAGCCGAGAATCGGGATTGCGGCGACAATCGCAAGGAGTGTTACTGCGTAGACAATGGCGAGCTTCGTAAGCTCTCCCTTTTCCATAGCAGCACCCTTCGTAATAGTTGGCCTGGGATTTCCCATTTGGGGTGAGCCCGGAACATCTCCAAGCATCGAATGTTGTCGATTCAAGCAGCACCTCCGCCTTTCGGAGCTTAATGTACTCCGCCAGCAGCAGCCAGGCACGCCGAAGCCGCCAGCCTATACGCGTGCTTCTTGTTGCCATCCTCCCGGCACCCCCCAGCGTTCGCGTTACGGCTTGTCGCGCAGCTCCTTCTCTTTCGCAAAATCCCTCTCCGCCGCCGCGCGCTGGCCCTTCCGTTGATAGACCACCGCGCGGTCGTGATACGCGTCGGCGTTTTCCGGATCGAGCCGGATGGCCTCCGTGAAGTCGGCGATGGCGCTATCGTAATCTCGCTTCGCGCAGTAGGCGTTACCGCGAAAGTGATACACGTCGGCATCTGTCGGATCGAGCCGGATGGCCTCCGTGAAGTCAGCGATGGCACTATCGTAATCGCCCTTGAAGCAGTAGGACTCACCGCGAAAGTAATACGCGCCGGCGTTTGTCGGATCGAGCCGGATCGCCTCGGTGTAGTCGGCGATGGCGCTGTCGTCATCGTCCTCGAGGAAGTAGGTCAAACCGCGCAAGTGATACGCCTCGGCATCTTTCGGGTCGAGCCGGATGACCTCCGTGAAGTCAGCGATGGCCCTATCGTAATCGCCCTTGAGGCGGTAGGACTGGCCGCGCCAGAAATACGCGCTGGCGTTTTGAGGATCAAGGGCGTTTTCTGGATCGAGCCGGATGGCCTCCGTGAAGTCGGCGATGGCGCTATCGTAATCGCGCTTGCCGTAGTAGGCCCTAGCGCGATACCAATACGCGAAGGCGTCTTTCGGATCGAGCCGAATGGCCTCCGTGAAGTCGGCGATGGCGCTATCGTAATCGCGCTTGCCGTAGTAGGCCCTAGCGCGATACCAATACGCGAAGGCGTCTTTCGGATCGAGCCGAATGGCCTCCGTGAAGTCGGCGATGGCGCTATCGTAATCGCGCTTGCCGTAGTAGG
>CAYXPN010000445.1:0-3414 GCA_964467075.1 uncultured Planctomycetaceae bacterium | reverse complement strand
TTCGAGGATTTCAAGCTCTCGGTCGAAGATCAGACCGTGCGCCTCGACTGGCAGGTGCCGGCCGAGCAGTTAATCCAGGCGGTCCAGAAGGCCCAGCGCGCGGCCGAGCGTCAATGACCAAGCATCAATGACCAAATCTCAAATCTCAAATCGCAGATCTCAAATCCCGGAATCCCTGAATCCCCAAATCTCGGCCCCGCAGGTCGGGTAGCAGACCGAAGCGTCAAGAGACCCGTTGTCCGTCCTCCAGGATTTGCAGCGCCCAGATGAACAAGGTCGCCAGTGTGCCGACCCAACCGCTGAGCGACGAGGAGCTTGCACGCCGCGCGCAGCAAGGGTGTCGGGCCAGCTTCGAGGAGCTTGTCCGGCGCCTCCAGGTGCCGCTGGTCCACTTTCTGCGCTGCCGCAACAGCGCGGAGGACGCAGAAGACCTGGCCCAGGAGACGTTCCTGCGGGCCTACCAGCGTCTGGAGCGATACTGCGACCAGTGGCGATTCGTCACCTGGCTGTTCACCATTGCCCGCCGCTTGAGCATGAACTACCACCGGCGCCGCGGACGCACGGTCACGGGAACGTCGATGGAAACGGCGGCCGACCACAGACCTGCGCCCGGCGAGCAACTGGCCCGCGATGAGTCGCGGCAACGTTTGTGGCAGGTGGCCGCCGAGGTGCTCACCGAACCGCAGATCACCGCCGTATGGTTGTTTTACGTCGAGGAGTTTCCGGTCAAAGAGGTCGCGCGCGTGTTGCGGCGTTCGCGCGTGGCGGTGCGCGCGATCCTGTTTCGTGCCCGCCGGAAGCTCCTGGAAGAGGCCCACAGGCTGGACGAACCGCGCAGAGCCGAGGGCGGGTCGCCGGGCAATTCGGCCGTGCCGCGCCCTTGCGCACGCTCGGCCGCGGTGGAGGTGTCGCATGACTGATTCCTTGCACACTGATCCTGAGCAGCAATTGATCGAACGGCTCCGACAGGAGGCCGCCCAGCGCCGCCCGGAGTTTTCCGAGGAGCTGCACCGCCGGATTTGTCGGGCCGTGGAGCAGGAGCGAGCGCAACCTTCCCGGCTGCGCCGTCGCGGATGGTGGGCAGACGGCCGGCGCTGGACCATCCTCGGTGCAGGGGCGGCTGTGGCCGCGGGCATCGCCCTGCTCGGTGCGGCGATGCTGCTCGGTTGGATCGACCTGGATCGGCCGGGTGCGCCGGAGGCACCCGTGCCGGTGGTCCACAACGAACCTCGGGTGCCGGTCGAGCCTGCGCCGGGTCCGGTCGAACGCGGCCCGGAGACCGTGCCGCCCGCGGAAGTGCCGTTTCTGGCCGAGGAGGCAGCCGCGCGCGTGGGACTTCTGGTCGATGCCACGCTGGACAATCGTCAGTGGGCCTATCTGGACCACGATCTGCGATTGGGCGCCGAGCTGCTGGTCGATCGCTTGCCCTGGGAGCTGGTGCTGGCCGAGAACGCTGTGCCGGACGAGGGGCCGCGGTAGGCGTTGCGTTCTGTTCTGTCTCAGCGCCTCGCCCCGTTCCGCTCAGGGGCTCGGGCAGCCGTCGAGCAGGCGTGCGCCCGAGAGCCCGCCGGCCGGCCGCGTGGCAGCGGCCGCGGCGGCCGCCTGCTCCGCACTGCGCAGGCCCACGGTGACGCCGGCAAGGAAGAAGAGCACCATGTGGATCATGGGCACGCACGAAACGTCGTGGAACATGCCGTTGATGAAATAGACCCCCAGGGCCAGCAGCATCAGCAACCCTTGTTGCCGCGCCCAGTCGGACGATGAGCCGTGGCGCCACAGGCGCCATGCCTCTTGGGCCCACAGCGCCATCAGCGCCACGAACAAACCCAATCCTACCAGGCCCGTCTCGGTGAGCACGGCCAGCAGCACGTTGTGGGGCACGAGTCCGCGGGCCTTCTCCAGGGGCAGTTCGCTCGAACGGTCGGACACGTAGGCCAGGTGTTCGTGCTGGTACTGGCAATAGCCGCAGCCGGCCAGCGGGCGGTCGAGGAACATGCGCCAGGACACCGTGGCCAGAATGGGGCGCAGGCGCACCGATTCCGCGGTCTCGGTGGCCGAGAGGGCCCGATCGCGCTTGAAGCGGACCAGGTGATCCCACTGCGTGCCGGCCACGGCCAGCATGACGAGCAACCCGCCGCAGGCCAAAGCCCACCGCGGGCGCCGCGGCATCCAGGAGCCGACGATCACCGCGGGCACCACGAGCCCGCTCAGCCAGGCCGAGCGCGTGAGCGTGCAGTAGATCGCCGCCAGCATCAGCATGGCCAGTCCGGCCAGCGCCGCCCGGCCGCGCGCCCCCACGCGCGGCCACCAGCAGAGCGCAGCCGCCAGACACAGCGCGAGCAATATCCCGTTGCCGATCGGGTGCAGGAGCGGCCCGCGCCCCCGGCCGATGAACTCCAACTCGTTTTCCGCGGCCGTGGTGGCGATGTAGCGCGGGAAGACCAGTGCCCAGACTTCGTAGCGCTCGGCAATGGTAGTCACCGCCAGATAGGCGCCGAAGGCGGTCATCGCGCCCAGCAACACGGCGATGCTGCGCCCACCGAGCGGCGCGTCGCGCACCACCCAGTAAAGGGCAAACGGCATCAGGTAGTAGACGATCAGCCAGGCCGGCGCCTGGAAGTTTCCGGCAGAGTAGTCGGCCGAGAACGTGCGCAGCACCAGCCAGCCGGTCAGCGCCACGAGCACATATTCCGTTTTGCCCGGCGGCTTGACATCGACCCGCCCCCAGCGGCGCCACACGAGATACTGCCCGACCAAGAGCACCAGCAGCACCCGATCCACCGTCAGCGGCAGCGGACCGATCTGGAGCTTGAAGAACGGCACGCTGAAGCAGATGCCCGCCAGCAACACGGCCAGAGCGCCGCCCATCAGACCGCCGCGCACATACAGCACGGCCAGCCAGACCAGCGCGGCGATGCCCAGAATCAGTCCCAGGACGTGCATAGCGGTCGAATCATTCCGGTGTTTGGCCCCGGCGCGCGGCAAACGGCTTTCCGGACACCCCCGCCCGTCCAGCCTCATCCGGCGCGGCGTTCGGCCCGCTGCGTGCCCCGGGCGCTTTCCTCTGAACGATAGGTCACCGGAACAAGCAGCCGCAGGCCAACACGTGTTGCCCCCGGGCAACATGCGCCCAGCCGGCAGGTCCGGCGAGGCCCGTCGCAGGGGTCCGACGGCGCAGGCGCAACCCTCGGCGCCGAAACGGGTTGCAGCATCCCACCCGCCCCTGAAGCCGGGCAAGGGGGAGAAGGAACGAACTTTGCAACCTCTTGGCTACCCAACGGCCGCCGGCCCTGTGGAAACGGCCGATCGCACCCGGCCGACCGATCCGGCGGCTCCGACGCACTTGGGCCATTCCGCTTCCGATCCCCCGACGGCTTCAAAGGACCACCCATGCTGGCGCCCTCTTCGCCCTGT
>CAYXPN010000444.1:2169-3416 GCA_964467075.1 uncultured Planctomycetaceae bacterium | reverse complement strand
GGGCGGCCGGCTGGGGTTGCGGCACCGAGCAAATCCAGAGAATCATGGCCCCGCTCGGCTCCGAGCAAGCCATCAGCGGGGTGGGCTATGTGGGCGCGGTGTTGATCCAGTTCTGGGCGGGGTGTGTGAAACTGCTGGCCGTGGGGTTCCTCTACGGCTTCTTCTGGACCGCGGTGACCTCGATCTACCTGCTCTTGCGGCGCGACGTGGACGCCACGGCCATGGACGAGGTCTTCCTGGATGCAGACGAGGGCGAACCGGCCGAGGGCCTGCCGCCGATTTCGGCCGACCAGGCCGGCGCGCCCGAACTAAGCCCGGCCACACCCGCCGCGGACCAGCCGGGCGAGCCTCCGCCCCTGCCCCCGGCGCCGCCGGACCAGCCGCCCGACGAACCCCGGGGCGCGTGACTTGCGCGACGTTGGGTGCCAGCAGGCCTCTTAGAGGCTATCCGGAAACTCCCCTCTCCCGGAGGGAGTGGGGACCTGCATTCGACACCTTTCCGGATAGCCTCTCAGACCGCGCCCGGGCCGCGCTGGCCGTCGCTGATCTGGACGGCCTGTTCCGCGGGCACGATGAAGATCTTGCCGTCGCCGATATTGCCTTCCGGACCGGTGCGTGCCACGTTGATGATCGTTTCCAGGGCGCGGTCGAGGAAATCCTCGTTGACCATGATTTCCAGCACGACCTTGCGCAGCAGGATGGTCGAATACTCACTGCCGCGATAGGTCTCGGTCTGGCCGCGCTGTCGCCCGTAGCCCTCGGCGTCGCAGACCGTCATGCGCGTGACTTGGATTTTGTGCAGGGCCTCGCGCACGGCCTCAAGCTTGGGCGGTTGGATCACAGCGATCAGGAGTTTCACGGTCCGGCCTCCGATTGGCTTCTGCACGGCCCATGAGCGAGGCCGATGGGCGGCAGGCCGGCTTTCACGGCGCCAGGGCCTGATCCACCGGTCGTTGACAATGCATTCATCCAGAGAACCCCACGGATGGCGGTTTTCGACCTTCCTCAACATAGCCGGTCGGACCCAGGAAGAAAAGCCCGCTGCCGTCCGATTCGATCGGTCGGCTTGACCCGCGGGACCGGGGCCAATAAGGTTCTTACAAGACCCGGCCAGGGTCAGATTACGCTGATCGGTTCGACGGGTGGTGCGCCGGGTTGCGCGGTCGATTGCGCGGGGTTTGTAACCGCAGCGGGGTCGGGGGCGTCGAACAAGGAGCCGCGGTAGCCCCGGCCGACGGTCCGGCCGG
>CAYXPN010000444.1:0-2069 GCA_964467075.1 uncultured Planctomycetaceae bacterium | reverse complement strand
GGTCCGGCCGGCTCGCTGTGGCAAGCGCCGAGCCGCACCGGCGCGGCGGGCAAGCACAGTTTGGGAGGATGTGTGCCAATGCAAGTGCGCAGCGACTCTGTTCCGCGGGCTCGATGGCGAACGATCGCGTTGGTTCTTGCCGTGCTCGCGCTGCTGGCAGGCGGCGGGCCGGGCTTGCCGGCCCAGGTGATCGACGCCTTGCAGAGCCACGAGGGCCTGGGAGCGGGCGATCCGGTGGGAGGAGACCTGCTGGAAGGCGACTTGTTGGAAGGCAACCCGGGCCTGGAAGGAGGCGAGGGTCTGGGGCTGTTCGGCCCGGGTGCGGAAACCGGCAAACTGACCCTCAAGGCGAGCTTCACTGCGCCGACCGAGGACGAGCCCGCCCGACTGTTCATCATCGCCACGTTCGAGCCCACCTGGTACACCTACTCGATCACCCAGGCGCTCGGCGGGCCAAAGCCTACCAAGATCACGCTGGACCCGTCGCCGCAGTATCGGCTTGCGGGGGCGTTTGAAGCCGCTCCGCCGCCCGAGAAGAAGCGCGACCCGCTCTTCGACAACCTTCTGGTCGAGAGCCATCACGATCGGGTAATCTGGCACGCGCCCGTCGAGCTGGCCGAAGGCGTGGACCCGGCGCAGTTGACGATCTCGGGCAAGGTGACGGCCCAGTTGTGCGATCCCCAGCGCTGCCTGCCGCCGGAGGATTTCGCGTTTACCGCGCGCCTGGGTCCGCCCGTCGAGCTGCCCGAGCCCGAGAGCCCGGCCCCGGAGCCGCTTTTCACCTGGGGGCTGCTGATCACGCTGGGGGCGGCCTTTGTCGGCGGACTGGTGCTCAATCTGATGCCCTGCGTGCTGCCGGTGATCAGTCTGAAGGTTTTTGCGTTCTTCCAACAAGCAGGCGAGAGTCGGGGGCGCATTCTGGCCTTGAATCTCTGGTACGTGGCCGGACTGCTCTCGGTATTCCTGCTGCTGGCCACGCTGGCGGTGGCGCTGGGGCTGGCCTGGGGCGAGCAGTTCACCCACGCCTGGTTCAAGATCGCCCTGACCGCGCTGGTGTTTGTCATGGCGCTCAGCTTCCTGGGTGTGTGGGAGATTCCCATCCCGGGCCTTGTCGGCGCGGGCAAGGCCGGCGAGCTTCAGGCCCAGGAAGGCGCGGCCGGCGCGTTCTTCAAGGGCGTGTTCACCACGATCCTGGCCACACCGTGCAGCGGGCCGCTGCTGGGACCGATCTTTGCATTCCTGCTGGGCAAGCCGCCCGCGGTGGTCTATCTGGTCTTCGGCGCGCTGGGTCTGGGGATGGCGTCGCCTTATCTCGTGATCGGCATGTTCCCCGGTCTGGTGCGCCGCCTGCCGCGGCCGGGCGCCTGGATGGAGGCCGTGCAACAGGTGATGGCCTTCCTCTTGCTAGGCACCATGGTCTTTCTGATGAGCACCATGGGGCCCCAGTACTTCGTGCCCACGCTCACGCTGCTGGTAGGCCTGTGGTTTGCCTGCTGGTGGATCGGGCGCACGCCGCTGACGGCGTCGGCTCGAACCAAGATCGCGGCCTGGGTGGGCTCGATCGGCATTGCAGCGCTGGTGGGCTATCTGGCCTTCGGCGTGATGATGGCACCGCCGCACATCGACTGGCAGCCCTTCAGTCCCGCGGCCCTGGAGCAGGCGCGGGCCGAAGGCAAGACGGTGATGGTCGATTTCTCGGCCGCCTGGTGCCTGACCTGCAAGACGAATCTCAAATTTGCCATCGACACGCGCCGAGTGGCGCGCCTGGTGGAAGAGAACCGTGTGGTGCCGCTCCTGGCCGACTGGACCGATCACTCGCCGGTGATCAAGCAGGCGCTGAACGAGCTGGACTGCAACTCAATTCCGGTGCTGGCCATCTGGCCCGCGGGGGCCGCAGACGACGAGGTGATCGTGCTGCGCGACCTGCTCTGGGAGAGTCAGGTGGTCGAGGCCCTCGAGCGTGCCGGCCCATCCAAGGGCCCCACCGAGTAGCCGGCAGATGATATTGCCGGCGCGGGCCTAACGCGGCCTGCGGCCGCAACCAAATGTGGCGGCGGCTACCACCCGCG
>CAYXPN010000443.1:0-3442 GCA_964467075.1 uncultured Planctomycetaceae bacterium | reverse complement strand
GCTCGTAGTCCCCGCGGTGTTCGAGCAGCGCGTAGACTGCAAACGGCGAATAGGCGCGTTCGGGCTCGAACGGCGCGGCATTGGAGCTGAACACGTAGAACACGCGGTTCTTGAGCGTAGCTGACCAGCCTGAGGTCTTACCCGGGCGCCGCCAGTACTGGTTCTCGCCGCCCCGCGCACAGGCCCAGCCGTGGCGGGTGAGTACAGCCGCTACATCGCCACGCAGGTTGAAATCATCGCCGGGACGGCCGGTCGGCGGTTCTGCGGACGCACGATCGCAGCGCGGCACATCGACCACCGGTGGTGTGTACTGGTTGAGCTCCCAGGCCGCCTGCAGCAGCACGTCCCGCTCGGCCGGGCTCAAGACAGGCAAGTCGGCCAAGTCACCTTGCACCAGTTCGTAGCCGGGCGAGGGCGAACACAGGAACAGACCCCCTTCGCCGCGGGTCTCGATCAGCGTGAGGATCACAAACCAGCGCCCCTGGCTGTCCTGTCGGGGCACATACTGCTTGCCGGCGATGGTCACCTTCTCCGGCCCGTCGACGAACTGGAGCCGCTGGGCGAGCTTCAAGCTGCCGCAGATGGGCTCGCTGAAGCGATAGACCGCATGCCAGCCCGCCGAGGGCGACTGCTCGAATACCAGGCGTTCGAGCAGGTCCGGGTTGACGTCCTGCACCTTCTGCCACCAGGCATCGAACGCCTCGCCGGCCACGTCGAAGTCGAGCATCTCCAGGTTGCCGGAGACGGGCCCGCAGACCAGGCACATGGCGCCGGGCCGATTGGCGAACCAGGCCTGGACCACCTGGATCGTCGGCAACTGCTGCTGGTACGGGCCCCAGCGCGCCACGGCAGGGCACTTCACATCGGTGCGCGCCGGCAGCACGCACAGCCCGGCGCGGCGATATCGCAAGGCAGCCTCGATCATTCCGGGTTGTGCCTCCGTGCAGGAAGATCGATCATCTCCGGCATCGCCTCCTCGAAATGGCACACCCCCAGCAGGTTCCAGGCCGCATGTGCCAGGTGGTCCTCCGAGTCGTCGCCGGCCAGGTACAGGTAGATATGCCGGATGGCATGGTTGAGCATCACGCTCGCGGGGATGCCGCGGGTCCAATTGCCGTCGCCGTATTTTCGGGCCCCTTCGGCACAGGTTTCGGCGAGGCGTCTCAGTCCGATGGGCGTGATCAAATCGAAGCGCACGCTATCGGCGTCCGTGCTGCGCACCGCGCCGGTGGCGAACACCGCGAGCCCGTCTTGCGGCAACGTGGCCGTTTCACCCCATGGTTCCTGGCTCATGCTCCGGCTCCCTCTGCAAAGCGGCGTTTCTTGCAGCCCACAGGCTCCAGGCCTGGATCTCCCGGCGCAGGGCGTCCAGGTCCATTGGTTCCGGCGGCCCGATCACACCACACCAAACCAGGCGGATGCTCTCGACGTGCATCCGTTCGGCGTCGCCTTCTACAATCAGCACGGCAGCCGGGCAAAACCGTGTCAGACGCTCGAAGAGAATCCGCTGACCCGTGGCAAGATGCTGGCGTTCCTTCCATTCCACGAGCAGCAGGTTACCCTGGATTTCCGTCACCGCGTCGATATCGGTAAAGGCGATCCGCCCGGGCAGGCAGTCGGTAAACAGCTCGATCTTGGGCCGTTTCTTCAGGTTGAAGCAGCCCTGGGTGGCGCAATCCCAGACGATCAGCGGATCAAGACAGCCGTCGCGCAGCAGGTTCTCTTCCAGTGTGCGCCGCTCTTCGGCCGTCAGTGGCGGAACCAGCTCGCGAAACTCCTCGTCCATCCTCCGCAGCTTCGCCTTACCCGAGGTCTGCTCTTCCGGGCAACCCGGCGGATGCGCTTGAGGGATTTCTTTCGCCACTTGCATATGGACCTCCGTGCTTCAGAGTTTCCCGGAACCTGAGAACCGGCGCCCGGGCCGGCACTTCCCCGTAACAGGTCCAGCAGCCTGGAGACTGGATACAACCGCGGCCAATACACGCCCAGCATTCCCGCTGACAGGCAGCCCTTGTGATCTCAGGCATGGTCCACCCCCTCGAGTCGCAGGCGGGAAAGCTCGACGAAGTGCTGTGACCGCTCGATCCCCAGAAAACGCCGCCCGTGGCGCACCGCGGCCACGCCCGTGGTGCCTGAGCCGCTAAAGGGATCGATCACCAGGTCGCCGGGATCGGAGGCACACTGGACAATCGGTTCCAGCAGGGCCAGCGGCAGTTGCGTGGGGAAATCGGGCAACCGTTCGCTGCTCGTGCCGGTAAGCCGAGGGATCTGCCAGACGTTGTCCCACAGCTTGCCACCGGGATCGGCCCGTCGGTCGGCATATTTGGTCTGCCGGTCGCTGGGCCGGGTGACGGGCTCTTCGTGGAAGACGAACTGCTTGACGTTGCGCACACAGTAGAATAGGTGGCGCGAGCAGCGGTTGAAGTTGCGCGTGCAATTGACGCCGAAGGTCTCGTACCACTTGATCCACGAGCGAACGAAAAGCCCCAGCCGTTTGAGCGTCACAGCGTACTCGGCCGCGTACTCGTCGCCGATCAACACCCACAGCGAGCCGTCCGACGTGAGCACGTCGCAACAGGCGGCCAGCCACTGCTCGACCCAAGCCAGGTACTCGTCGTCCGGCAGCCGGTCGGCCTTGCCGCCCTCACCGTAGTCGATGCCGATGTTGTAGGGCGGGTCGGCAAACACCAGTCGGGCCTTGTGAGACAGCGCAGGCAGAACGGCCAGGCAGTCGCCCTGGCGGATTTCCCAGCAGTCTGCTGCCTTGCCCGCCTGACGCGCCTTGCGCTTCAGTTCCTGCTGTTTCTCCTGCCGACGCAGCTGCTGCTTGGCCTGCGGCAGGGTCATCTGGCCCTCGGCCACCTGTTTCAGGAGCGCGGGGGAACGGTCCCGGATGGCCTTGGCATCCTGGATGTAGCGGGGATTCGTGCCGAACTGCTGGGCCACCTCGTCGCGCGGCCGAGGAGTCGGTTTGCTTTCAGGAATTCTTTCCTGGAAGCTATCGTCCTGTTGTCGGCCGCGCCCGCCAGTTCTGCCGCCTTTGCGGCGCCCCTCCTGCTGGCGCTCTCTGGCCTTTCTCTCCGCCTCCCGGAGAGCCTGCGCCTCCACGGCGATGGCCGCGCGCTGGCTCTTGTCCAGATGGCGGCGGTGCAGGTTTTCGGAGAGCACATAGTCGATAGCCAGGCCCGGGCCGGCCCACTCGCGGAAGGTGGGCTTGATGCCCAGTTCGGTGCAGGCCAGGTAGCGGTGCCGGCCGTCGAGAATCTTGCCCTCGTAGAGCACGATCGGCTCATGGAGCCCGTGCAGCGCGATATCCGCCTTGAGCGCGTGATACTCCTCGCCAGACATCGGCGGCACCACGTTGCTGTAAGTGTGGGCTTGCAGCGCTTGAGACATTGCAACCTCCTTGTCTTCAGAAAGGGAGATCCTCCGAGCTGTAGCC
>CAYXPN010000442.1:0-3453 GCA_964467075.1 uncultured Planctomycetaceae bacterium | reverse complement strand
CAGGTTGCTCGCCGGGTGCCACTGCCGGCTTGCCCGGCAGTGCAGTGCGGCATTGCCCCGCAGGTCAGCCGATCGGCGAGCCGGCAAGAGGTCTTGGAGGGCCACGCTTTGTCGTGGCCGCATGATTCTTGGGATCACGAAAGCACGAAAGCACGAAAGGACGAAAACGCGAAAAGGGAGGAGGCGGCTTGGGCAAAAACCCATTCCGTGTGGCCCAGGTTGCTCGCCGGGTGCCACTGCCGGCTTGCCCGGCAGTGCAGTGCGGCATTGGTCCTGTAGGTCACCGGCCCGGCCGCACGGGCACCTGCAGTTCGCCGAGCTGATAGGCCCCCCATGTCTGGCCGCGCGGCCGGCTCTTGGCCGAGAGGCGCACGTAGCGGGCCTCGACCGGATCGAACCGAATCCGGTACGTAGCCTTCCACGCAACCCACGGCAGGTCCTCGGCCGAGTAGACGGTTCGCCAGCTTTGCGCATCGTCCGGATTCGACGTGGCCACGTCGATCGTGAAAGCGCTCGCGTGGATTTTCCAGCCCCAGAGCAGATTGACGCGATCAATGGTCATGGCCCGCCCCAGGTCCACGGCAATCCACTCATCGTCCGTCTTTCGCTCGGGCGACCAGCAGGTGTAGCAGTTGCCGTCCACGGCCAGCTCGGGGTGTTCGCCGGCCGAGGCAAACGCGCGTTTGCCTTGCGCGGCGTTGAGGTAGCCCACGGCGATGCGCACACGGTTCGACGTGGTCTCCTGCCCGTCGTTGTCCACGGCCACGGCCGTCAGATCGTAGAGCCCCGGCGGCGCATCGCGCCAAGTGAACTGGAACGGCCTCGGCAACCGTGACGACTCGATCGAGCCGACCAGCTTCTCGCCTGCAAAGAAGTTCACGCGGTCCACCTGGCCGTCGCGATCAACCGCATAGCCTTTGATCGTCACCGTGCCCTCAGGAAACCAGGCCGAGCCGTCGTCGCGCGGCGCGAGAATGCCCACGTGCGGGGCGGTCTTGGCCCAGCCAAACGCGGGCATCTCGTCCAGCGTGACCACGAACGGATGGGCCATGGTCGCGGTGGCCCAATCCACCGAACGCCGCCCGCTCGGACAGCCCCACCAGGGCAAGGCATAGAGCCAGCGCGGTGTCTGGCCCTGCTGCATCTTGTCGGGGTTGGGAATGGCGTCGCATTCGCAGCAGCCCAGCATCTTGCCCGGCGCCACCTGTGAGATCACCTCGAAGTAGTCCGTGTATCCCTCCACGTCCTCTTGCACGTCCACCCCATAGATGTCGATGCCCGCGATGTCCACGTATTGCGGCCCGGGATAGAACCGCCGGCGATACTCGGCCGGCTTCTTCTCAAGGCTGCCCACGCCCGCGCTATAGACCCAGATCAGGTTGTTGAGCTTGCGCTGTTTGGTGAAATAGTCGCACATCATGCGCCAGAGTTGGGCCGTGTTCTCGGGCTTCTCGCGGTCGGTCCACCAGAACCAGCCGCCGTCGATCTCGTGCAACGGGCGCCAGAGCACCGGCACGCCGGCATCGCGCAGCGCCTGGAGCTTGTCGGCCGCGGCGGCCAGCTCTTTGATGGCCTGGGCGTGCTCGGGGGTGCCGGGCGTGACCATGCGGCCCACGTCCACGGGTGTGTTGCGTTTCGAGCGCCAGGCCGAATCCTCGTCAAAGAACCAGTGCCAGTGCAGCGTGAGCAGGTAGCCGTGGCGCCGGACGTGCTCGGCCACTTCGTCGATCTCGCCCAGCCAGCGGATGTCGCGTCCCCAGACCGCGGCCTGTCGGCCGGTCTGCTGGTAGTCGTCGGGTGTGTGGACATAGACGTTGTAGCCGGCCAGCGTCTGCTTGCCGTAGACGCTCTGGAGATAGTCCAACACCTCGCCCACGGCCGGGGTGGCCTGGGGATTGACCGGCTCGATGGCTTGAGCCGCGGGCAGCAAGCCCAGCGAGCCGATCGCCAAGATAGCGATTGCCAAAAGAACGCCTGTTGTGATGCGCATGGGATGCCTCCGTTGAGCTTGTGGATACCGTTTGCCGATCTACTGGCGCGTTTGCCCCCAATCCGCCCATCCAGGTTACTTCCTCCGCCGGGCAGGTCAAGCGGATGGGCACGAAGCACATTATGCCACACCGGACCCAACAAGCCGAATCTGTGCAGCCGGCCGGGGAATCTCCGGGGGCGTGCGGGAGCGCAGCACAGCGAGCCTCGGGGTTTCCCCCAAGGGCATCCGCGAATTGCACGAGCCTCGGGGTTCATCCCCGAGGGAACCGGGAAGCAGCGTCCAAGCTGTTTCCAGGGGTGCTGCCAGCTATCGGGCGTGGGTGCGGTTCGGCGCATCGCGCGCCTTTCCCGAGATTTCGCGCTGCATCACTCGCGCGATCTCCAAGAGAAACAAGCGCCGCAAGGCGTCGAGCAGCAAAAAGACCCGCTACCTCTACGAGTCCGAAATCAACGCCGCCTGGCAGACCGCCGCAGTCTATCCCGACTCCGAAGACGAGCTCAGCCAGGACTCCGACCGCGTCTGGACCTTCGACGAGCCCAGCGGCGATAAAGGCGACCACGTCTCCACCACCTACGACCGCCTCGCACGCACCCTCACCCAAACCGACCAGCGCGGCGTGACCCACACCTTCGAGTATGACTCCGCCGGCCGCCTCAAGGCCGACAAGGTCACCAGCTACCCGCAGGACGACGACTACTTCGACCCCTCAGTCCTGGCCATCGTCACTGCCTACGACGACGTCGGCCGCGTGGACTCTGTCACCAGCTACGACGCAGCGAACTACGCCTCGGCCACCGTCGTCAACCAGGTCCAATACGCCTACGACTCCTGGGGCAACCTCGCCCAGGAGTGGCAGGAGCACGACGGCGCAGTCGACGACGACGGCCAGGGCACCGACTCCCCCAGCGTCCAATACGTCTACTCCGACGGCCTGGGAACCGACCCCCACGATCCCGCGGCCGCCCCCTACCTCCGCCTCGACTACGTTGTCTACCCCAACGGCCGTAAAGTCCACTCCACTTACGGCACCTCTGGCAGCACCTCCGACATCCTTTCCCGCCTGGAAGCCGTCTGCGACGACAACGGCAGCGGTTCGCCGGGCGACGCCCTGGCCCAGTACACCTACTTGGGCGCCGGTACCGTGATCGAGGAGGACTACGCTGAGCCCGAGGTGCGGCTCAACTACGCTCCCGAAGACCCCGAGGACCCCGACGACGACAATCTGATTCCCGGCCTCGACCGCTTCGGGCGCATCGTGGACCAGGTCTGGGAGGACTACTCCGGCACGCCCGACGCCATCGACCGGTTCAAGTACGGCTACGACCCCGCGGGCAACCGCCTCTGGAAGGAGAACGTGGTCTCCGGCGGGCTCGGCACGCCCGTCCACCTCGACGAACTCTACCAGTACGACGACCTCTACCGGCTCGACCAGGCCCAACGCGGCGACCTGGACCTTACCG
>CAYXPN010000441.1:0-3460 GCA_964467075.1 uncultured Planctomycetaceae bacterium | reverse complement strand
TGGAGGGACGCGGTCCCTCGCGTCCGCGGCGCACCGAAACGTGCGGTTGGAGGGACGCGGTCTCTCGCGTCCGTTTTGGAAGGAAGCGCTTGGGTGGCACGCCCAGAGCGCACGCGATGGGTGTGGTTCGCAGTACGCCGGAGCCACACCCTTTCAGGGTGTGCCACCCACCAGCGGCCACGACAAAGCGTGGCCCTCCGTTGGCGCTGCGTTGTGGTGCGGCCGGCAGGCCGCGGTGCAACAAGGGCACGAACCTGGAATGACCTGACGGAGCATGGCCATGGACAGGAAGTCCTCGGGGCCTTGGCGCGTCGCGCTGCTTTGCGGCGGTCGGTCGCCCGAGCGCCAGGTCAGTCTGGCCAGCGGCCGGCAGGTCGCTTCGGCCCTGCGCGCGGGCGGCCATCGGGTCAGATGTTTCGATCCGGTTTCTGACAGCCTGGAAACGATTCCCTGGCATCGGTTCGACGTGTGTTTCCTGGCCCTGCACGGCGGGGCGGGTGAAGACGGGCGCGTGCAAGGCTATCTTGCCGGCCGAGGCGTCGCCTTCACGGGCAGCGGACCGGCTGCCTCGCGTCGGGCCATGCACAAGGCCGAGGCCAAGCGCCGATTCCGCGGCTGTGGTGTGCCCACGCCCGAGGGGGTCCTGCTGCGGCCCGACGAGCCGCTCCGCGGCTTGCTCCGTCGGACAGCCCGCCTGGGACTGCCCCTGATCGTCAAGCCGAACGCCCAGGGGTCGAGCCTGGGTATTTCGCTGGTGCACAGCCGCGACCAGTTGCCCGCGGCCCTGGCCGAGGCCCGGCGGTTCGATCGGCTCGTGCTGGCCGAGCAGCACATCGCGGGCCGGGAGCTGACCGTGGCCGTGCTGGGCCGGCGCCCGTTGCCGGTGTTGGAAGTGAGCGGCCACGGCGCGGTCTTTGACTACCACGCCAAGTATTCCAGCCCGGGGACCAAATATGGTTTTGCCGACGACCTGGAACCGATGAAACTCCAGGAGGTCCAGCAGGCCGCGCTAAAGGCTGCCGAGGCCCTGGGCACCGAGGGGCTGGTGCGCGTGGACCTGATGCTCGACCAGCACCAGCGCTCCTGGGTGCTGGAGTTGAACACCCTGCCGGGAATGACCGAAACCAGCCTGGTGCCCAAGGCCGCGGCCCGCGCGGGCTGGACCCTGGCGGAGCTGTGTGACTGGATGTTGCAGGACGCCCTGGCGCGCACCCGCGGCCGGTCCGGGGCAAGCAACCAAAGTCGGATCTCGGTCCGTGGCGAGCCGGACCCGCAAGCGGGTGCCCTGTCAGCTCCCGGTTGGAGTGGAATCGGTAACAGCGTCAATCGTCGTGCCGGGTAAACCGGCGGCTTACGCCGCGGGCTCGCCTCCTTTCACGACGAGATCGGTTTCTGAAACACCATGGCCGCATCGAGCAAGAGAAAACGCACGTCGGCCGGCGTGCCGCTGGTCAGTCGACTGGCCCGCCTGGCCAATCTGCTGCTGGGGCCTGCCAAGCCGGTGTTGCTGGTGGCGCTGTTGCTGGCGGTTTTCCTGGGCGCGTGGTATCTGCTCTGGCAGCGCGTGGGCCCACAGGTGCTCGCCGGGCCCGACTATCTGCTCGGCCCCGAGCAGGTGGAGCTGCCGCAACTGCCCGAGTGGATTCACTCGGACGTGCGCGCGGAGATCTTCCGCAGCGCCAGCCTGGACGGCCCGCTGTCGATCATGGACGACGATCTGGCCGAGCGCATCGCCGCGGCCTCGGCATTGCACCCTTGGGTGGATCGAGTGCGGCACGTGCGCAAGTCTCATCCGGCCCGGGTCGTCGTGGAGCTGGACTATCGGCGCCCGGCGCTGATGGTCGAAGTGCCCGGCGGACTGTTGCCCGTCGACGCGCGCGGCATCCTCCTGCCGAGCCAGGATTTCTCCGCGGTCGAGGCCGCGCGCTACCCGCGTCTGGCCGAGCAGGACTCGCTGCCCTTGGGCACGGTGGGACAGCCCTGGGGCGATCCGCGGGTGGTGGGTGCTGCTGAAATCGCCGATCTGCTCGGGCCCGCGTGGCAGGATTTCGAGCTGGCCCGCATTGTCGTGCTGGCGCAGGCGCAGGGGACTCTGAGCATGGAGCCGCTCTACGGGCTGGTCACGCGCGGCGGCTCGCAGATCATCTGGGGTCGGGCCCCGCATGCGGAAGCGCCCGGCGAACCGGCGGCTGCCGAGAAGCTGGCCATCTTGAAGCGCTATGCCGCGGCGCGCGGCAGTCTCGAAACCCGGGAGCAGGCGCAGCCGCTCGACTTGCGCAGCCTGCGCGTCTCCCAAGTTGTGCAGCCGCAGGGCACGTAGCAGTCAGGCACCCGCTCAGGCATACTCCTCGACGTCGCCCAGCGACCACGGCTCGCGGTATGCCCTGTGCAGCAGCCGGTCGGCCTCGTCGTCGCCCAGGAAACGCTCGGCCGCCGAAGCCGATCGCGCCGAGCGTGATCCGCTCGCTTGTCGCCGTAGCGCCCTGGAAGCCCAGCACGGTGCCGGGCACGACCCAAGGCGCGGCCGCGGCCAGCCCCGCGCGCAACACCGCGCGCCGGCTCAGTCGCCCTTTGCGTTCCATGATACACCCTCCTGATAGGGTCGGCCGAGGAGAAACGGCTATTGACGGTCAGATAGCCGTCGTCGCCCGCGGCGCCGCGTTTCTTCCGGCTGGGTGGCCGGGGCTGGACGCGGACGCCCAAAGCCACGTAGGTTGGGTCAAGCCGTAGGCGCAGACCCACCGCAACCACCACACCCTCCGATTGCGCGCATCTCCGGTGGGTCTCGCTGTCGCTCGACCCACCCTACAAGTCCTGAAGCGCATCTCCGGTGGGTCTCGCTTTCTGCTCGACCCACCCTACAAGCCACGTAGGTTGGGTCAAGCCGTAGGCGCAGACCCACCGCAACCACCACACCCTCCGATTGCGCGCGCATCTCCGGTGGGTCTCGCTTTCTGCTCGACCCACCCTACAAGTCCTGAAGCCGGAACCTCGTCGCTTGCGCGACTTGTTCCGGCCTACGTTGCTCAGGGAATGCCGGGCGGGCCAAGTGGGCACGTCATGTCGAGCGGCGCGCATTTGTAGACGAATCCGCGGGTGTTGTCAAATGCTTGCCCCATGCTTCGCCCTTGCGGGGCCCAACGGGCTCTGGGGACCGGCTGCCGCGCCAGCGCTGCGGCCTGGGATTTCATATCCCGCCCGGTTGCGCTCTGACAGGACACCAAACGCAGAAACGCCACGGGTCCCGGATGGGATATCGTCTTCAACGGATCGCAGCGTCCAGAACATACGCGCGCACGATTGTCTCTGTGGTGGTTATCTCGGCCGCCTCTCGGTCGAACCACCTTCGGGCCTCCTCAAGAGGCCACTCAGGGACCTTCCGTTTGCGAGAGTCGTCTCGATCCCATTGGTTGCACGCGAACCAACCGACCAGATACAGGCCGTGATTACAGTCGTTGTC
>CAYXPN010000440.1:0-3487 GCA_964467075.1 uncultured Planctomycetaceae bacterium | reverse complement strand
CTCAGGCCGTCTCCGCCACCCAGTCTGACCGATCGGTCGCATCTTGGGAATGGCGCAAGAGGGCTTCCTGGTACTGCTCTTCCGGCGACTTGGGATAGGGCAGCCGACCAAGCCACGCCAGCAACACCCCGGCCACGATCAGCCCCGCGGCCACCACGGACCAACTGTAGGCATAGCCGCCCGCCTCGGCCGGCAAAAGCAGGGCCTTAAGCGCGCCCTGTCGCACCGCGTGGCGCGGTATCTCCGCGGCCAGAAGCGGCAGGGCGTTGTGGACGGCATGGAAGAGCATGCCCGGGTAGATGCTGGCCGTCTGCACGGCCACATAGCCCAGCACCGCGCCCACCAGGCTGGCGGTGAGCGACTGCTGGAGGATGCCGTGCGTGAGGCCGAAAAAGACGGCCGCATAGATGATCGCCCGCCACTTGTGGCCCAGGTGGCGCAGGCCCGAGAGGATGAACCCCCGGAAGGCGAGCTCTTCGCACACGGCGGGCAGCAGGGCCACGAGCAAGAGTCTCTGCCAGAGCGGGGCCCCGAGGATCATGCCCTGCCAGTTGAGCAGGGTCTCCAGCGTGCGCTCGCCGGGCGGATAAAGCTTGACCAGCCCTACGTCCAGCGCCACAATCACCGGGTGCAGGGCCACGGCGAGCAAGGCCGCGGCTCCCAGGGCACTGAAGCGCGGCCGGCGAAGCAGGAACGTCCGGGTCTTGGAGCGGACCAGCACCAGGCTGAGCACCACGGCCGGCGCCAGGACCACCAGCAACTGCGTGGCCATTACCAGTCGGCCGAAGCCGGCAAAGTCCTCGGGCTCGGCAAAGGCCAGCCCCAGGAAGAACCGCAGCACCAGGATCAGCATTCCGCAGAACACCGCGGCCGCGGCGGTGGGCGTGGGCTGCCGGTCGCGCACCAGGTGGCGCATCCACAGGCCCACCTCCAGGCGTTCGCCCCCGCGGAAGAGCACGGCCTCGGAATTGAACTGCTCGACCGCCCAGCGCACCGCCAGCAGGCAACAGCCCAGCGTCACCGCGGCGACCACCGGCACGTACTGCAGGGCCTGCCAGTAGCTGCCTTCGATCGTGCTGCGCAGCAAGAGCGAGACACCCGTGATCGGCAACAGACACGTGCCCAGGTTCAGCTCCACCACCGGCGACATGGGCAGGACGGCCAGCGGCATGGTGACCAGCATCAAGGGCACCAGGTAATACTGGCCTTCCTTGGTGCTGCGTGCAAAGGCGGCCAGCGCCAGACACAAGGCGCCGAACAGCGCCGAGAGCGGCACCAGCGCCAAGCCCAGCCACACCGCGGCGAAAAGCGGCGGCGGCCCAAAGCCCGGCACGCGCGCCAGTGCCACCCAACCCGTCAGTCCCATGCTCAACAGGTTCAAAACCGCGGTGACCATGCTGAAGAGCATCACGGTCAAGAGCTTGCCGAGCACGATCTCGCTGCGCGCGGCCGGGCTCGAGAGCAGCGTCTCCAGTGTGCCCCGCTCCTTCTCCCCGGCACACAGGTCCACCGCGGGATAGAAGGCGCCGGTCATGGCCCAGATGACCAGCAGCATGGGCAACACCTTGGCCCAGGTGCCCAGGCCCTCGTGGCCGGCCAGGGCGGTGATGTTCTCGTTTTCGACGGCGAACGGCCGGGCCGCATCGGCGGGCAGCCCGCCGGCCGCCAGGTTCGCCGCACCCACCTGTTCGGTCCAGCGCTGCAACACGGCACTTAAGCGCGCAAAGGCGATCAGCGAGCGGTCCTTCGACTTGCTGTAGATGATCTTGGGGCTGGGCACCTCGAGGGCGGGGCGCGGGGTACCGGACGCGTCGGCTGCTTGGGCGCCTGCCAAGTCTTCGTTTTCGGCGTCCGGGCCGCGAATGGCCTGGCGGAACTGGTCCAGCCGGTCGGCCATGTCCTGGGGGATCACCAGGGCGGCGTCGTACTTGCCTTCTTCGACCAGGCGGCGGGCCTCGGCCTGCTGAAACTCGAACCAGCCCGCGGCCGGGCCGCCGCGGCGCGGCTCGCCGGGGGCAAAGTGCAGGCGCAGCAGGCCGCGGTCCGCTGGGTCGTCGAACAAGGTTCGCGAAAAGCGGTTGTTCTCCACCAGCGGCGGCAGATCGGCCAGATGACGGGCCCCCACCACCCAAACGTCGGCCGGCTGCTCTTGCAGGATTTGGGCAAGCTGAAAGAAGGTCAGTCCCAAGAGCGGATAGAGCACCAGCGGCAGCACCGCGATCATGAACAGCGTGCGCCGGTCGCGCAACTGGTCGCGCACCTCTCGGGCCAGGATGAGTCGGACGTTGCGCAGCGCCATCTCGGTCCGCCTGGGGTGTGGTGCAGGTTGTTCGTAGTGGCCCGATTCATCGGGCCTGATTCATCAGTTGTTCGTAGTGGCCCGATTTATCGGGCCGCGTAAGGACCGTACAAGTACGGTCACTACGAGCCGCTGTCGGGGTGCTGTTCATAGCGGGACACCAGTTGGTAGAACAGCTCCTCCAGGTCTGGTTCGCCGTGCTCGCGGCGCAGGTGGTCGAGGGTGCCCTCGGCCAGGATGCGGCCGCGATAGAGAATCGCCACGCGGTCGCAAAGTCGTTCCGCCTCGCGCATGATGTGGGTGGAGAAGATGATGCACTTCCCCTGGTCGCGCAACCGGCCGATCGTCTCCAGCAAGGCCCGGCCCACCAGCACGTCCAGCCCCGCGGTGGGCTCGTCGAAGATCAACACCGGCGGGTCGTGGATCATGGCCCGGGCAATCGACACCTTCTGCTGCATGCCGGTGGACATCTTCGCGCCCAACAGATCGCGCGTGTCGTCCATCTTCAGCCGGGCAAAGAGCCGCTGCATGCGCTGGCTCAGCTCCTGCTCGGCAATGCCGTGCAGCCGGCCGAAATACTCGACCATCTCCCAGCCGGTCATGCGGTCGTAAACCGCGGTGTTGGCCGAGACAAAGCCCATCTGGCCGCGGACCTGGTCGGGCTGGGTCAAGAGATCGAAGCCGTTGATCGTGGCCCGGCCCCGCGTGGGGCGCAAGAGCGTGCTGAGAATCCTCAGCGCCGTGGTCTTGCCGGCCCCGTTCGGCCCGAGCAGCCCGAAGATCTCACCTGCCTGCGCGCGAAAGCTCACCTCCTCCAGCGCCGCCACATAGGCGCGCTCGAGGTCCGGAAAGTGTTTCGTCAAGCCGTCGACGTGGACCATTCGGCGCAAGGAACCCCCGAACCAGCGGGCCGGCCCCCCCTTTATATCGTTATCTCTGTGCCGTCCTGAACACTCCCACGGCCCTGATGTTAGCCTAGCTTACGGGTTTTCCGTTGGTCGCGGCCGTGGAGGGCCGGCCGGGCCTTCCGCGGCCTTGTGGTGCGGCCGTCTCGGCTGCACGCTGCCGCGGCAGGCAAACCGCCGGCACGAAGTGCAGGGTGCAGGCGGGACGCCTGCACCAGAATGTGCGATGTAACAGTTCAGCCGAATGGAGCGACCCGGCCCGGCCGATGGCTGTCGGCCCCGA
>CAYXPN010000439.1:0-3547 GCA_964467075.1 uncultured Planctomycetaceae bacterium | reverse complement strand
CCCGGCTCCCAGCCCACCCGCCGCACGTTTCTTGCACGCTTGCCGGAAGGACACGATCAACTGGCCTCAAGGATCCGTCACCCCATCCTTTGCCACCCAACGCGGGTCTTGGATTGCAGCCTCCAGTTCGCTCCCGATCAAGCGCCCTTGCCTTTGATTCTCAGTGAGGTTCGCGTAGAACTCCTCAAGTTCCTCACGCAATCCCTCATTCCAATTCGGGTAGCCGCCGAGAAGATCATAGCACCTACGCAGACGACGGGCCCCGGCAATCTCGCGGCGCATTTGTTCATGGAACACCTGGTTAAGGTCCGCACTTGACCCCGCCACACACACCAGGAAGCGACCCAACTCCCGTTCTAAGCGTCGCCGTGCGGCAGCCAACTGATTTTCCAGCGCTTTCCTTTCCCGCTGTTTTGCCGAAGCAATTTTCCGCTCGACTTCCTGCCGAGCCTGCTGCTTGGTCAGCATCTTGGCCTTGGTTAGCTGCTGCACACTCGGGTACTCGCCGTTCCATTGTTCAACGCGCTCAACGATCTCCTGGAACGTCAAGACCTCGGCAATTTCATCTCGCCCGACCCAGTAAGCCACCGACGCCCGAAAGTGCCCTTGCTGGTGCGAGCCGATAACAAGCGGCAGCCGTTCGCCCGGGGGCCAGAGGGCGGCGGGAATGGCTGCAAGATGCTCATCCAGTGGCGTCATGGCGCGGGCAGTCGCGTCGGACTCCAGCGCTTGGACAGTCCGAGCAAACTTGGCTTTCTTGAGCTGAGGCGCCGTGATCTCGACTACCTCACCGTTCGATCTCCTCTTGATCCGGACGCCAAGGCCCTCATCCAACAGCCGCAGCGCGTAGTCAAATGCCTCACGGGAGACAGCCGTCTTCGGAGGGGTGGCCGCCTCGGCGCTGCTGTCCACGTAGGTTTCGCCGGCAAGTGGTTCTTGCTCCACTTCGTCTGCTGCTTCTCCGAGCGCACGCAAGTCCACCACGTCCTGGCCCAACAGCATCCGTCTAGCACGCGCAAGCACCGGCTGCATCGCGCCTACAAAATGCTCGAACAAGTGACAGCGAGAGCGGAGCACCTGGTACACGCGCTCGTCAACACTCTCCCGCAGGAACATGTTGATCACCCAGACTTGTGGGTACTTCTGGCCGATGCGGTCGATTCGCCCGATGCGCTGTTCGACGCGACTAGGGTTCCAGGGAAGGTCGTAATTGATCACCGCGCCTGCCGCCTGCAAATTGAGACCTTCGCTGGCGGCGTCCGTACAGATCAGCACGGCCAGTTCACCGTCGCGCAGCATGCGTGTGATGACGTCCTTCGTCACCGACCTCCAGGCCATACCGTCCCAAATCGTTCCGCCGCTGCCGCGGTAGCAGCCGAGACGCCTGCCGTAGTAATCGACCAACTCGTCCCGCAAATACTCCAACGTGTCCGCGTACTCAGTGAATACCAGTGCCGAACGGCCATCGTCCGTCGCCCATTTCAGCAACTCGAAAAACCGATCTCGCTTGCTGTCGGTGGCCCCCAGTTGGGCCAAATCCTCCAGCAACGCATCAACTTCCGCCAGTTCCTTTCGGGCCACCTCAGATCTTTGGGGCAGTGCAGACGAGATGGCAGGCGATTCATCTCCTTCCGCCAGGTCATCCACATCCAGCGCTTCAGGAGTGTCGTCCGGCAAGAGGGTCGCGTCGTAGGCGCGACGTTGGATCACCCGCAGCAAGCCATCGCGGCGTCGGCGCAGGCTTTTCTCCAAAGCCACCGGCGAACTTGAAGCCCGACGCCGATAGACCGTCATCACGAACCCCTTGCCCGTCTGTTCCCGCTCCAGTTCATCGAAACGACAGTCGATGTAGCTGGTTACCGCGTTGTACACTTGGCGCTCGCGCTGGTCCTGGTAGTCGAAGGGGATGTCCTCTACTTGACGATCCGGTGGTGAGGTGTCCAGCAAGCCCATGCGGCGGTATTCCCGCAGTGTCGCCCGCGTGTTGCGGTGCATTCGTCGATACAAGGGGGAACCTTCCCGTAGCCACTTGGCCAGTTCCGCTCGCTTGCCCGGCGATGTGAACACCAGCTTTTGTGCGAGCTGGGCGACATGCCGACATAGCCCCCGTTCGCCGGGCGGCGGCGGGAAATCCGCATCCGCCGCGATCATCTGGGCCGCCTTCTTGGCCGTGCCCCACTCGCAACGCCCCTGGTTGATTGCCGACATACATCGGTAGTAGTCTCGCACTGCGCTGAAGTCGGCCAGCCAGACGCCACCCTCCCCCAACACCGACAGCAGGTCCCACGGTTCCCAGGGATGGGTCTGCATCGGTGTGGCGCTGAGGAGCAAGATGCCCCGGGCCTTGCGGCGAAGTTGAAGCTGCCGCAACAGGTTCAACAGCAGGTTGCCGCTGTTGAACTCGCCCTCTACCTGCTTGCGACGGCGGGCTGCATGGGCTTCGTCTAAAAGCACTAGGTCCCAGGGTTCCGCAGCCAGCAGACAGGCCAGGTTCTGCTGCGTTCGGGCTGTCTCGCGGCTCATGATCAACACGTCTTGTTTCAGCGCCTCGGCAAGGTCCTCCACCCGCCTGGTTGCTCCGTCCGGCCAGACGAGTGCGGTGGTTCCCTCAAGCCGGGGAAAGATCAGACCGCCCTTTTCCCGTAGCTCGCCTTGCCATTGCCTCAACAGTGCGGCTGGCAGCAGCAGCAAGGCCCGGCGAACTCCCCGTCCGGCCAAGAGCCTGCGGAGAACAAGAATCGCCTCGATGGTCTTGCCCATGCCAACCTCGTCACACAGCAGCCGGCCGGCCGGCCAGGCCTCGGCCGTCTCTTCGACCACCCGCCGCTGATGCGGCCACAGCTCGATCATGGCTGTGGCGTCGCACGTGGCCCCGCCATTGGAAAAATACGGCGATTCGACGATGAACGTCCAGACCATCGCGGCTTTCTGCCGGGGTAGCGCATTGTTCGGCTCTTGCGCGGGCGGCTCGCTGGGCGCCAGTTTGATCAGCTTCAGCCGCAGCGCCTCGGGCAGCGTGACCGTATGAACGTCCGGGTGCCGGTCGTTCCAGAGCCGCTCGAATTCGTCCGCATACTCCTGATAGCGCTGCGGATCATCCCACGAGCCGGAGACCTCGAGGCGCTCGTAGTTGGCAAGCAGCCCTTGGGCGGACTCATTGCCGCTACCGCTGAAGACCACGGCGTCGCCGGTTTCGTCGGTCATGATGCCGAACTTGCCGTGGACAATGCCGCCGCCGTGCCGCATCACCCCCACCCGCACCTCCAAGAAGCCCGCCTTCACCAGCCACCCCAGCATGCGCAGCCGCTGCTTTTCCAGGATGTCCCTGGGGTTCTTGAAGCGCTTCTTCAGCACCCTTTCCAACTCCCTGGTGTCGCCCGTTTCCATTAGCGCCCGGACGTCCTGGGCCGCCAGCTCTTCGTTGACGACCAGCCGGACCGCCGGCCTCGGCGCACGGTCTTCCAGCGCAATCAGCCGGCGGATCAGCCCGGCAAAGCCCCGCGCGGCAGCCGCCAGCACGGTGCTGGAGAAATAGGCGCAGCAGCGA
>CAYXPN010000438.1:0-3564 GCA_964467075.1 uncultured Planctomycetaceae bacterium | reverse complement strand
CAGCTACCCGGCCAGGACTCGAACCTGGAACGAGGGAACCAAAATCCCTTGTGTTGCCAATTACACCACCGGGTAGTCCAGCGGCGCCGAGCAAGTGCGGGGACCCAGTCGGCAGCGTGGAACACGCTGCGCCCGCTGCCTGAGACCGGCGCCTCTCAGGGCACCCCTCTATCCTACGACTCCTCCCGGGCGCCGGCAAGAGCAGGCTGGCCCGGTCTGTATGCCAGGGTCTTCCTGGAGGGACGCGCTTTGTCGCGTCCGTGGTGGCGTCAGCCACGCCCTTCAGCGCACACGATGGGCGTGGGGGTTTTCCGGCCGTGCAGCGGTCCTGGAGGGGCGACGCATGCGTCGCCCCTACCGACGGCGTGCTGTCGGCACACCGCGCGCAGGCGCCTCAGCGTTTCGGCTCCGCGGCCGCGGCCGCGAGGGGCCTGAGGCAGAAATCGTCCATGTAGGCCGTACACGCCGGGGCATGGAACACGATGTTGATAAACGGGGCCCAGTCCGGGGCCGTGAATTCCAGGCTCACCTCTTGCCACTCGGGTCCGCCCGGCCGGGCCACATTGGTCTGCTGCTCCACGATCCAGACGTTCTGGTGGGGCGACGATTCGTAGAGATGGCCCGTGATGTAGGCCCCCGGCTCTCCGAAGCCGCGGAACGGCTCGACCCGGCGCCCCTGTTGGCGGGCCTTTTCGTTGCGGGCGCGCTGCTTTGCTTCTTCCTCGCGCAATCGCTCGGCCGACCAGGGCACCACCTTGAACCAGGCTTCGAGCCGATAGCGCGTGCCCGGCATAAGCGGCACCTGGGGCAGGTTGGGCCAGAAGCGCCCCTCGATCACCACCGACTTGCGCCCCGAACGCGCGAACTGCTCGCTTACCGGCGGGCCGCCGCCGGTCGAGGTGAGCCCGCGCACCCAGGTGGTCAGCGGCAGGGGCTGGTCCTCGAAATCTTCCACCGTGCCGATGCGCATCTGCACGCGCTTCTGCTCGGCGAAGCGCACCGTCATTTCATCCCACAAGAATCGCGTCACCTCGGGCGGCAGGGCGAGCATGCGGGTGCGCACCACGCGGTGGACCAGACCATCAGGGTCGCGCGGCTCGTCGGCCGGCCACTCGGTCACAAAGTCCACGTCGGCATGGGCGTTGCAGACCACCAGGCGGGCCTCGGCGCCCACCAGGGTCGTAGCGGGGCTGAAACCGGTGTGCTGGTTGAGGAACGCCACGAACCCGCCATCGCGGCAGCGGAACTTCTGCCGGTCGTTGTCCGACCAGTCGATGCAGGGGAAGTTCAGGTAGTAGCCCTCGTAGCCCGGCCGATACGTGGGAGTGACCACCGTGCGACTGACGGCCTCGGGGCCGACCCACACGTTGCAGATTCCCTCGGCCGCGGCGCTGAAATACTCGAAGCTGGGCGGGGCGGGATCGACCCGCGTGTCGAAGGTGCCTTCGACCACGTAGCCCAGCACGGGATCGCACTTGAAGACGAAGGTGTTCGTGGTGTCGATCGCCAGGGGCTCCTCCGAGCGGTGGGTCCATTTGTCGAACGTGCTGGTGCCCTGGTAGCGGCGCACGAGGGTGAGCGTGGCGCGGGCGGGGATGAACTCATAGGTGGCCTCGGTGGCGCCGGGTGTGCTGGGGATGAAGGCGTCGGTGCGCAGCTTGGTGCCCGGCGAGGTCTCGATGGTCCAGCGGGCCGGGGAGATCTTCAGCTCGCGCGGCGCGGTGCGCGGATTGAAGTCGAGGACGTGGATCGTGCCGCCGCTCAGGGGAATCAGCGCCACGTAGCGCTCCGCGTCCTTGACGACATAGAAATCGCGCGCGTGGGTCCCGTCGCGGTATTGCACCTCGAACGTCCGGCGCTCGACGCTCCATTGCGGCCGGCAATCCTGGAAGCGGGCAGGCGGCTTGAGTCGGGCAAGCAGGCCGTCGATCTCGTCCGCGGCTGCTTCGCCGGCGGGCGCGCCGGCGCAAACACATGCCAGGCAGACGATCCACCACAGACGGCTGCTAGTCCGACACACGTGAAGTGTCGAGTCGGGTGCCACTGCTGGCTTGTCCAGCAGTGCCGAATACACGGTTGGGCAAGCCAACCGTGGCACCCCACAGTTTAGCCGTGTCGGACGGCTACGGCACATGGTCGGCTTCCTTGTTGCTGGTTCGGCGATCGCTTGCGGCAGTGTGTTTGCGCGCCGGCGCGGCGTTCGGGGCGCAGGGCGGTGTTCGACGGGCGGTGCGCCCTCGGGCTGCCGAGCCGGGTTGTTCGGCGGGAAAGCGCGCGTCTGTTGCGCGGGGGCGATGCCGGGGAATTGCCACACGCCGGACGCTGAGGGGATATTATCACATCGGGCAAGAGGGAATACGATCACCTTGGGGCAGGAGGGAAGAACAAACGGCCCGGCCGCCGCAATGGGCCGAGGGTCCGGTCGAGGCAACGACCTCACCCGCCTCGGAGCACCGCCTGGTTGACCGAAGCCAACGGCCGATTGACGGCGGCGTCGGGCCTGACTATACTTTAGCTATTCTGCATGCAGAATGCAACATGCACGATCCGGTAATCTCCAGTTTCTATGACCACTCCGGCCAAGGCCCGAACAAAACCGCGGGAGGCACGCAAAACCCCGGGATTTTGCCTCTATCCGGTCCCCACCGGGGCACGGACCAGCGCCGGTCCTGCAAAGAGTTGATCCATGAGTAGTCTCGCCCCGCTTGCCCAGCGCATCGTCCGCGCCACGCTGGCCGAATCCGTTTACGAGGTCTTGCTCGAGGCCATCCTTTCGGGTCGACTGCGGAGCGGCACGGAACTGAGCGTCGTGGGACTGGCCCAAGAGCTGGAGGTCAGCCGCACCCCGGTCCACGAGGCCATCCGCCAGCTTGCTCGCGACGGGCTGGTCGAGCAAAGCGCGAACCGCAAGGCCCGCGTGGCGCGGTTCACGCGCGACGACGTGTACGAGGTGCTCGAGATGCGCCGGATTCTCGAGCCCGCGGCAGCCCAGCGCGCGGCCGAGCGCATGGATGGCGGGGCCCTGGAAACCTTGCGCGCCACGGCCGCGGCTTTGGGCGCCTCGGCCGAGGATGCCGACTGGTCGGCGCGCTGGATCGACTTCGACGAGGAGTTCCACGCGACGATTGCGCGCGCGAGCGGTTTGCCGCGATTGGCTGAGGACATCGGGCGCTACCGGCTGCTGCACCGCGGGTTGAACCTGACGTTCACTGAGCCGGAGAGCCTTCAACAGGCCCTGGCCGAGCACGTGGAGATTCTCGACGCGCTCGAAGCCCAATCTGCCCGTGAGGCCCGCGAGGCCATGGACGCGCACATTGCGGCCTGGCAGCAGTACTTTGTGGAGCACTTTCCGCGCTGAGCGGCTCTCCCGCAAGGACAAGAGCCGAGGTCGCTTGCCGGAGCCGCCGGGTTTAGCGCTTGTAAACGAATTGTCTTCCCAATCCCGTGCCCAGGCCCGGGTGGCCGGGGCTGGAGCGAAGCGAAGCCCCGGGAAGCAACACCTTTCCAAGTTCGTAACCGTTCACGGGCCGTCATTGTCGCCTTTCGCTCCGCGAAAGTGGCGCT
>CAYXPN010000437.1:0-3582 GCA_964467075.1 uncultured Planctomycetaceae bacterium | reverse complement strand
CGCTTCGCTCCAGCCCCGGCCACCCGGGCCTGCGCATCGAATTCGGCAAACAATTCCTTTACAAGTCCTTACTCGAAGAATAAGGAGCGGTCCTATGAGATGTCTCGCCGAGCGGTGTCTGGCCGTGGCGGGCGCGGTGCTGGCGGTAGCTTGTTGCCTGGCGGCCTCGGCCCCGCCGGCCGGCGCGCAGGAGGAATTGACCTACACGCAACTGGCCGGCCGCCTGATCGCCCTGGAGCAACTGGCCGTGCTGCCCCGGCCCGGCGAGCGCGGTGCCCAGTGGTCGAGCTATGATCGGGCCAGCCGCTACGACCCCGAAACCGGCAAGTACGTCAACTGGGGGGCCAACGACGACGGCCCGCAGTTCATCCGCAAGGAGGGCGACCAGTACGTGCTGGCCGAGATGGAAGGGCCGGGCTGTATCTGGCGCATCTGGTCTGCTCGGCCCGAGCAGGGCCACGTCAAGATCTACCTGGACGGAAATCCCCAGCCGGCCGTGGACCTGCCCTTTAGCGACTACTTCCGCGGCACGGTGGCCCCGTTCGACTATCCCATGCTCTCTTATGATCTCGCCCAGCTCGGCTCGCGCGGGGCCAACTGCTACGTGCCCATCCCCTATCAGAAGTCGTGCAAGATCGTGGCCGAGGAAGGCTGGGGGCGCTATTACCATTTCACCTACGGCACGTTTGCCAAGGGCACCCGGGTGCCCACTTTCCAGCGCGAGCTTTCGACCGAGGATCGTGCGGCCCTGAAGCGCGTGAACGACTTCCTGGCCACGCGCCAGGGCACTGACCCGGCGGGCCGGCGGCCCGGCGAGGAGCGGATCGCCGAGACCGTGACCGTCCCGGCCGGCAAGAGCACGGAACTTCGGATCGCCGGCCCGCGGGCGATCACCGCCCTGCGCGGGCACCTGGACCTGGGCGAGCGCGAGGACCAGATCGCGGCAATGCGCAAGCTGGTGCTCAGGATCACCTTCGACGACCAGGCACAGCCGGCCGTGTGGTGTCCGCTGGGCGATTTCTTCGGCACCGCGCCGGGGGTGAATTTCTACAAGTCGCTGGTAACCGGCATGGACCCGCAGCAGGGGGCCTATGCCTATTGGTACATGCCCTTTGCGCGCCAGGCCCGGGTGGAACTGGTCAACGAGGGCACGCGCGACCGGCAGCTCAGCTTCGAGCTGGTCCACGCGCCGCTGGCGCGCCCGTTTGCCGAGTTGGGCTACTTCCACTGCAAGTGGCACCGCGACGCGTTCGAGCTGCCCCCCGACCGCTGGCCCGACTGGGTGATGCTGCGCACCGAGGGTCGCGGCCGGTTCTGCGGGGTGATGCTCCACGTGTGGAATCCGCGCGGCGGCTGGTGGGGCGAGGGCGACGAGAAGTTCTTTGTCGACGGCGAGAAGTTCCCCTCGACCATCGGCACCGGCTCGGAGGACTATTTCGGCTATGCGTGGTGCTGTCCGGCGCTGTTTGAGCGGCCCTTCCACTGCCAGACCATGACCCAGAACAACAAGGGCCACCAGTCGGTGCTGCGCTGGCACGTGGCCGACAACGTGCCCTTCCAGGAGTCCTTTGAGGCGGCCATCGAGAAGTACTACGGCAACCAGCAGCGCGGCACGCTCTACGCCTGCGTGGCCTGCTGGTATCTGGCCCCCGGCGGCAAGGACCCCTTCACACCCGCGGCGGTGGACCAGCGCCACGGGTATTGGGTCGTGCCGCCGCTGGAGGCCGGTGGATACCGGATCAAGGGCAATCCGCCGGGCGAGGTGCGCACCCAGGGCATGGCCCAGTTCGCCGGCGGCAAATGGCACAACGACGACCAGCTCTGGTGGACCGGGGCCGGGCCGGGGGCGAAGCTCGAGGTGCTCTGGCCGGTCGAGCGCGGCGGCCGGTACGACCTGAGTGTCACGCTCACCAAGGCCCGCGACTACGGCATCGTCGAGCTTAGCGTGGACGGCAAGAAGGCCGGCGCGCCGATCGATCTTTACAATCCCGAGGTGGTCTCCACCGGGCCGATCGCGCTGGGCACCTGGGAGCTCGAGGCGGGCGAACATTGCCTTGGAGTGGAGATCGTCGGCGCCAATCCTCAGGCCGTGAAGGCCTACATGTTCGGCCTGGACCAGGTTCTCGCCAAACCGGCCGAGTAGGGCACTAAATCAGCGCGCGCGATTTGTGAACACTCGTGTCGCTGCCAGGCGCGTAGGGTGGGTCAAGCCGTAGGCGCAGACCCACCATTTCGCCTTGTCGGTGGGTCTCGCTATCGCTCGACCCACCCTACAGCCCCGGCCCCTCCGAGGATGGCACGAAACAGTGGCGCCCACGAATTGCGCACGGTGATTTAGGGGCCACGCATGCGTCGCCCCTACCGTGTGTCAGGCGCCGTCCGTGGTTCGGGCATCCCGTGCGTTCTCCGCCGGGTACCGGGCCTGGTTCGCTCGTTTTTCCCGCACAGGGCTTGCACGCGCGCGGGCGGCCGATCATGCTGGATACGAGCGCGGCGCGTGCGGCCGAAATGTCACCGGTTTGTGACTTCGGCTGCGGCCGCGAGGCCGTCTTACGGCTGTGTTTTGTGTTTTCGGCGTTTTGCGTGAAAGGACGTGGCATGATGGCATTGTGCAGAGAACGGCTGTTCGGGGCGTTGCTGGTGGTGGGATTGGCGGCCTGGGCCGGTGTGGCCGCGGGCGGAGAAAAAAAGGCATCTCAGCAAAGGGACACACAGCAGCAAGCCAAGGCCGCGGCGAACCAGGCCGCGGACAACGACTTCCATCCCGACCAGTCGCAGATTCCCACGCCGCCGCCTGAGGACGCCGTGGTGCTCTTCGACGGCAAGGGTGTGAACCTGTTCCTCAACAAGCACGGCGAGCCCACCGACTGGCCGGTGGAAGACGGGGTGATGACGGTCAAGAGCGGCGGGGTGAACCATGCAGTCTGCCGGCTCCACTTCCGCGACGCCCACATCCACGTCGAGTTCATGGTGCCCGAGAAAGGCAGCGGCAACAGCGGCGTCTACGTCCACGGCAACTACGAGATGCAGATCTACAACTCTTACGGGCACAACAAACTGACGGGCGAGGATGTGGGCTCCTTCTACCGCTACCATCCGCCGCTGGTCGATGCGGCGCGCAAGCCGGGCGAATGGCAGGTGTACGACATCCTCTACCGGGCCCCGCGGCGCAATGACGAGGGCGAGATCGTCGAGCCCGGCTCGATCACGGCCTGGCTCAACGGCAAGAGAGTGCAGGATCGTTTCGAGTTCCGCGAACCGCGCTCGCCCTATCATCCCTTCCGCTACGGCACCAGCCCGTACTTGAAGCAAATCTGGGAGCGCCTGCAGAAGACCTCGGTGGGCCCGTTCTTCCTGCAGGACCACGGCAGCCCGGTGCGCTTTCGCAACATCTGGGTGCGTCCGCTGGACGATAAGGCCCTGCTCTACGAGCCGGCGCAGGAGGCCCAGGGCGACGAGTAAGCGAGCGGCCCCGCTCAGACGCGACCGCAGCGCGTCTCGCCAAGGGCCACGCATACACCGTGGAGGGCCACGCTTTGTCGTGGCCGCGCGGTTGGACATCGACGGACGCGAGGGACCGCG
>CAYXPN010000436.1:0-3596 GCA_964467075.1 uncultured Planctomycetaceae bacterium | reverse complement strand
TACTAGTGGTCCGACACACGTAAAATGTCGAGTTGGGTGCCACTGCTGGCTTGTCCAGCAGTGCCGAATACACGGTTGGGCAAGCCAACCGTGGCATCCCGCAGTTTAGCCGTGTCGGGCTACGAGCGCCGCCCGTGCATCCTCCTCATCTCTTCCCGCTTCTCCGGGCCGGGCCGATCGGATACAATCGAACGGTGTCATTGTTCATCATCCGGCCGCGGCCATGCCGTCCCTGGCAGGTGGGGTGCATTGCGTCTGGCCAAGCCGCCCAAAGGTGCCCGCCATGCATGCAATCATCCAGAGGCTCTTGTCCGCAGGCCCGGTGGTGACCGACGGCGCTTGGGGAACGGAGCTTCAGAAACTCGGCCTCGAACCCGGCGCCTGCCCCGACGCCTGGAATCTCACCCAGCCCGAGCGCGTCGAGCAGGTTGCCCGCGCCTATCTCGACGTGGGCAGCCGCGTGGTGCTGACCAACACCTTTGGCGCCAACCGCTTCATCCTCCGGCGCCACGGACTGGCCGATCGGGTGGCCGAGATCAACCGCGCCGGGGTGGAGATTTCCAGGCGGGCTGCGGATGGGCGCGCCTTGGTGTTCGCCTCGGTCGGGCCCAGCGGCGTGATGCTGATGATGGGGCAAGTGACGGAAGACGAGCTGCGGGCCGCCTTCGAACTGCAGGCCCGCGCGCTGGCCGAGGCGGGCGCGCACGGGATCGTGGTGGAAACCATGTCCGATCCGGCCGAGGCCAGGCTGGCGGTGGGTGCTGCCGCGCAGACGGGCCTGCCGGTAGTGGGCTGCATGACGTTCGACTCTGGGGCCCAAAAGGACCGCACCATGATGGGCACCACGCCGGAGCAGGCGGCCGAAGCGCTTGTCGCGGCGGGCGCCGAGGTGGTGGGCTCGAATTGCGGCCAGGGGATCGACGGCTTCGTGGCCATCTGCCGGCGGTTGCGCCAGTCCACGGACCGCCCCATCTGGATCAAGGCCAACGCGGGCACACCGCGCTTTGAAGAAGGCCGCGCCGTGTACGACCAGACGCCCGAGCAGTTTGCCGCGCGAGTGCCCGAATTGCTCGCCGCCGGCGTGTCGTTCGTGGGCGGCTGCTGCGGCACGTCGCCGGATTTCATCCGCGCGGTGGCCGAGGTGGTACAGAGACACAGCGGCGCACGGTCTGAGACGGCGCGTTGAGCAACGCAGGCCGGAACAAGTCGCGCAAGCGACGACGTTCCGGCATCAGGAGTCCTTTGCCTGCAAGACTTGCGCCGGAACGGCGCTGCGCTTGTTCCGGCCTACGACTCCGTTGATTCGTATGGAGGGGCGCGCTGCGGTCGCGTCCGTTGGGTGCCTTGTGTGTTGGTTCCCGGCCACGACAAAGCGTGGCCCTCCAGATGAGCGCGTGGCGCCCATTGATCCGTATGGAGAGACGCCCATGTCGCTCAGGCGATCGTTGAGTCTGCCCATTGCCCTGGGCGTGGCCATGATCACCGTGGTGGTGGTCCTGGCGGTCGGCTGGGTGGTGCTCTCGCTGTTCGGCGCGCTGACGGCCGAACGCCTGGCCGTGCTCTACTGGGCCTCGTTGCCTGTTGGTGCGACGTTTCTTTTGCTGCTGTTGGCCGGGGTGGTGGTGTATCTGATCCTCTCGGTCAAGGCCATCAATCTCTCGCGCCGCCAGTCGAACTTCATCGACAGCGTGACCCATGAGCTCAAATCACCGCTGGCCTCGATGAAGCTGTGTTTACAGACTCTCAGCCGCCGGCAGCTCACCGCTGAGCAGCAAGGCGCCTTTTATCGGTTCATGCTCGACGACGTCGAACGCCTCGATCGCCTGACCAGCCAAGTCCTTGAGGCCGCGCGCCTGGAGGGCCGCCGCGGTGCCGGGCCGGTCGAAAACGTGCCCCTGGCACCGCTGTTGCGCAAGTGCGCCGAGACGGTCTGCGCCAGCTATCGCGTGCCCGTGGACGTCATCCGCTGGAACCTTCACACGCAGACGGTCCAGGCCGCCCAGGCCGATCTGGAGCTGATCTTCCGCAACCTGATCGACAATGCGGTCAAGTACGCGGGTCCCGAGCCCCAGGTGGGCGTGGTGTTGCGAGCCGGGGCCGACGGCCGCGTGGTGGTCGAGATCAGCGACAACGGCCCCGGCATTGCCCCGCGGCTTCGGCGCCGCATCTTCGGCCGCTTCGTGCGCCTGGGCACCGAGCTCGAACGCCGCAAGCCCGGCACAGGACTGGGGCTCTACATCGTACACACCCTGGTGCGCCGCTGGGGAGGGCGCATTCGCGTGAAGGACCGCGTGCCGCGGCCCGGCACGGTGTTCGAAGTGGAATTGCCCGGCGCCGCGGCCGATGCGGCCACCGACGGCTCGGCGCCCGGGGCGAACCACAGCAGCCGCTCAGGCGAGCCGCGGCCGGGACCGGACTCAACTGCGCCGCCATGACGTGAGTAACACTTCAGCCGAATGCAGGCAGGCGGACGGGAAAAGGTGACAGGCACCATTTGTGCGAAGCAGGGCACCGACGGAACGTTGGTCGCGGGCCGCTGAAGGCAAATGCTGCCTGTCACCTTTTTTGGTCCCCGGCCCCCAACCCGTTGCAGCCCTGGGACCCCCAGCATGGAGCGCAAAGCACACATCCTGGTCGTCGAGGACGAAGCACACCTGGCCGCGGGCATCCGCTACAATCTGGAGGCCGAGGGCTATCGGGTGACCACCGCGGGCGACGGGCCCAGCGCGCTGAGGATCATGGACGAGCAGCCCGACGAGATCGACCTGGTGGTCCTCGACCTGATGTTGCCGGGGATGAGCGGCTACGCGGTCTGCGAGGCGCTCAGGGCCCGGGACGCGGCCACGCCGGTGTTGATTCTTTCGGCCCGCACGCTGGCCGAAGACCGCACGCGCGGTTTCGACGTGGGGGCCAATCAATACCTGACCAAGCCGTTCGACCTGGACGAGTTCCTCAGCCGGGTGCGCAACCTGCTCTGCTATCGCGGCCGGGAGAAGACGGGCGCGCGTATGCGCACGGCGCGCTTGAGGCGGCTGGATTTCGCCGGGGCCTCGGTGGATTTCGAGACCTTCGAGGTGGTCGTGCGCGGCAAGCCGGTGCGCATGACCCGGCTGGAGCTGAGCCTGCTGCGCTACTTTGCGGAGAACGAAGGCCGCGTGATCACCCGCCGCGAATTGCTGGAAAACGTCTGGCGCCTGCCGGGCGAGTTGCACACGCGCACGCCCGACCAGTTCATGCGCCGGCTGCGCAAGACCTTTGAGACAGACCCGGCCCGGCCGCGCCATTTCCTCACCGTGCGCGACGCGGGCTACCGCTTCGTGACGCGGCCGGAAGAGGGGTAAGCGGCTCCGACACGCTGAGTCTTCGATGTTCGCAATTCCACGGCAACGGTGTGCCTGAGAGAAAGGCAATTGCTCAGCCGTCTGAAGTTGGCTCTACAATCCAAGGGCGACCGTATTGCGCCCTTTCAGGGCTTCGTGAAGGTTTCGCGAGCGCCGCGTTCCCAGGGCTCCGCTGCGCTACACCCTGGGCTTTCCTATCGCGCCCCTACCTTCCTGACATATGTCCGACCGGTTACGTTCGGCTGGGACCTCTTG
>CAYXPN010000435.1:0-3599 GCA_964467075.1 uncultured Planctomycetaceae bacterium | reverse complement strand
ACCGGCGCGTAGCTGGGTGGCCGGGGCTGGAGCGAAGCGAAGCCCCGGAAAACCGCCCCGTGGCTTCCCCTTTGTCGTAGGCCACGGCCACCCAAACTGTGTTTTCGGATGGTCTCTAAGTGGCGGCGCCACAGGGCTGGGTGCATCGCCCAGCCGGACAGCCCGCCGCCGGGCCACAGACGGACAAGACCGCTCATGGCCACCACGGCAATTGAACGTCGAATCGGTCTCCAGCCGGGTGTCCGGCACACGCTCGACCGACTGCGCACGGCCATCCGGTGGTACGTGGCGGTCGAGGGCGTCGGGCTGGCGCTGGCATGGCTGGGCGCGGCCTTCTGGCTGAGCCTGGCCACCGACTGGCTCTTCGAGCCGCCGAAGGCCGTGCGCGCGTTCGTGGTCTCTGCGGCCGGGCTGGTGTTTGGCTGGGTGATGATCCGCCAGATCCTCTTGCGCGCGGCGCGCCCCTTGTCCGACGCCAGCATGGCGGTGTTGCTCGAACGCCGCTTCCGCCAGTTGGACGATACCCTGCTCACCGCGGTGATCCTCGGCAGCCGCAGCCCGGAGCCCGAGAAGTGCGATCCGCGCATGCTCGCGCGCACCTGCGGCCAGGCAGCCCAGCGCATCCAGGGCGTGCGCCTGGGCGAGGTGTTCGATTTTGCGCCGCTCCGGCGCAGCCTGCTGGCCGGTTTCCTGTTGGCCGTCAGCGTGGTGTTGATGGGTGCCGCGTTTCCCGAGCTTCTCGGCGTGTGGGCCCGCCGCAACCTGCTGCTGGCCGACCAACTTTACCCGCGGCGCACCTACCTGGAAGTGCTCGGCTTCGATCCGCCCGAGCGCACGCGCAAGGTCGCCCGCGGTGCCGACCTCGACGTGGTGGTGCGCGCCTACGCGCGCCATCCGCTGACCGACAAGCCGCTGGTGATTCCCGACCGGGTGGAGGTGCGCTATCGCACCGAGGGCGGGCTGCGCGGGCGCAAGCCCATGAGCCGCGAAGGCCGGATCGACCCGGCCGGCGATCCCTGGCAGGAATACTCGCTGAAGTTCGAGAGCATCCTGTCCTCGCTGAGCTTCGACGTGGTCGGCGGCGACGATCGCCTGAGGGACCTGCGCATCCAGGTGGTCGACAGTCCGGCAGTGACGCAGATGGTGCTCAACTGCCGTTATCCGGACTACATGGGTCGGGCGCCGCGCAGGCTGCCGGTCACCGGCGCGATGCAGGTCCCGCTGGGGACCGACGTGACGGTTCATGCGCGCACGAGCAAGGAGCTGACCGGGGTGCAGGTGGACAGCCGCGGCGGCGATCTGTCGGAGCCGGTGATGCTGGGGACTGAGCGGCTGGCCGCGGATCGGCGCGGGTTCAGCTATCGACTTGGTCTGCTGCAGGGCGATTGCACGCTGCTGTTCACGCTTTCGGATACCGACGGCATCACGCTGCGCGAGCCGGTGCCGCTGGGCCTGGTGGCCGTGCCCGACGAGCCGCCCCAGATGGGCGTGCGCCTGGACGGCATCGGCACGGCGATCACCCCCGAGGCCCGGCTGCCGTTTGCCGGGCGCATCAGCGACGACTACGGCCTGGCGCGCGTCTGGGCCGAGACGGTCGTGGACGAACAGCCCGCGGCCGAGGTGCCCCTGGCCGAGCCGGCGGATCGGCCGGTCGAGCTCTCGCTCGATGCCGCGGCACTTGAAGTGCGCCAGCAGGCGCTCGCCCCGGGACAGAAGCTGCTGGTGTGTGTCAAGGCCGCGGACCTCTGCGACCTGGCCGAGGGACCCAACGTGGGTACGAGCGAGCGCTGGCTGCTGGATGTGGTCACCGCGGACCAGTTGCGGGCCATGCTCGAATCGCGCGAGCTGGTTTTGCGCCAGCGCTTCGAGGTGATCATCGCCGAGATGACCGAAACGCGCGACGTGCTTGCCGGCTTGGAGTTCGCGCCGCCCGCTGCGCCGCCGGAGGATCATGGCCCGAGTGCCACCGATCCCGCTGCGCCGCCGGAGGACGAGCCCCCGAGTGCGAGCGACCCGCCCGAGCCCTCGGGCACCGCGACCTCCACGCCCACCGCGGCCGAGGCGCCTGCGCCGGGCGAAGGTGCGGCCGCTGGCGCCGAAGGCTCCGAGACCGGCGAGCCGGCCGAAGGCGCGCCACCGCCCGAGCCGGGCTCCGGCGACGAGCCCGCGGCGGGCTCCGGCGAGAGTCCTACAGCGGACGAGGGCGGCGGGCAAGCCACCGACCCGCCCGAGCACCGGCTGGCGCTGCGCATCCTGCAGATCGAGCGAGTGCTGCAGAACAGCCGCAAGAATGCCTATGAGACCGAAGGGGTGGCCGAGTCGTTCGACGACATCTACAAGCAGCTTGTCAACAACCGCATCGACACCGAGGAGCTCAAGCGGCGGATCGGCGAGGGCATCGCCGGGCCGCTCTACCGGGTGGCCGACGAGATGTTTCCGGAGCTGGAACGCCGTCTCGAAGCGCTGCGCGAGTCGGCCGGCGATCCGGCGCGGGGGCCGCTGGCGCGGCAACGGGCCGTGGAGCAGGCCGATCGCATCCTGGTGGCGATGCGCGAGATACTCGACCGGATGATCGAGCTGGAGGATTTCAACCAGGCCGTGGAGCTGCTGCGCACGATCATCAAGCTCCAGGACGAGCTGGACGAAGAGACCAAGGAACGTCTGAGGCAGAAACTCCGCGAGCTATTGGAGGACTGAAGCCATGTTGCGACAGAGGCAGATGATCGTGATCGTGGCGGTCGCGCTGTTGGCCGCGGCCGTGGGATGGCCAGGCCGGATGGACCGGGCGGCCGGCGCGGCCGAGCCCGACGCGGCCCAAGCCACGCCCGCCGACCGGCCCGAGCCCGCTCAGGACAGCGGTCCGAGCGATCCGGCCGGCGCCGAGTCCGGCACGCCGAGCGACGGCGAGCAACCACAGGCTGCGGCAGACCTCTCCAGTGCCGAGCTGCTGGCCGCCCAGCAGCAGCGGATCGCAGCCCGCTTTGATCACCTCGAAGAGGTGCTCCTGCGCCTGGCCGAGCTGACCGACGCCACCGATCCCCGGCGTGCGGCCTTGCTCAGAAAGACGGTGGCCGAGAGCAAGGAGCGGCTGGTGTCCCTGCGCTTCGATTCGGTCGTGGACCTGCTGGAGGAAGACCAGCTCTCCAAGGCCATCGAAAACCAGGAAGTCCTCGTCCAGGACCTGCGCGCACTGCTTGAGCTGTTGCTGAGCGAAGATCAGGCCAAGCTGCTGGCCGCGGAGAAGGCCCGTTACCGCGAATACCTCAAACGGGTCAATGAGCTGATCAAGGAACAGAAGGGCGTCCAGGGACGCACGGCCGGCGGGGGCGCGATGGGCCCGCTGGGCGACCAGCAGGGCCAATTGGGCGAGAAGACCGGACGCCTGGCCGACGACATTCGGCGCAACGAAGAAAAGGGACAAGGCGAGGGTGAAGGCGAAGGCGAGGGCCAAGGCGAAGGCGAGGGCCAAGGGCAAGGCGAAGGCGAGGGCCAAGGCGAAGGCGAGGGCCAAGGCCAAGGCGAGGGGCAAGGCGAAGGCGAGGGCCAAGGCGAAGGCGAGGGCCAAGGGCAAGGCGAAGGACAGGGACAGGGTGAGGGCC
>CAYXPN010000434.1:0-3611 GCA_964467075.1 uncultured Planctomycetaceae bacterium | reverse complement strand
ATTGCCTGGGGGTGTTACCCCCAGGCTACGGTGAAGACCGGCTTTCAGCCGGTCCTGAGCGCAAGCAGGCGGCCGGCACCGGGGCGAGCCGCGGCAAGCGCGTCGTTTTCTGCGATCCGCCTGTGGCGGCTTTCTCCAGCTTCAGACGGCTGAAGTGTTACTTCCCCTTTATTCTTCCAGGCCGACCTCATTTCGTAGACCTCGAGCGACTCCACGGTAAGCGAGCCGCCTTCGGCCGTAAGCGAGATCGTGCCCACCGGCCGGCCCCCATCGCGCCGGCCGCTGGTCTTGTAGCACTCGCCGCGGCCGCCGACCACTTCATACATCGGCCGGTCGACCAGCACGCGGAAGGTGACCTTGTGGTCTTGGAGGCTGAGCGGCATTTCGTCGAGCTCCTGGGCCGCGAAATCGTAGGTCACCGCGCTCTCGCCGAAGCGGAGCACCGCCTTCGACGCGGTGCCCTGCCTGGCGGTGACCAGGATGTCGAACAGTTGCCCCCTGACCTCAAACGTAACGGCCGGCGACTCGGCCGTCAGATTCACATTCTCGGCCGTCTTGGGATTGGGGCCGCGAAGCTGTTCGAGCTCCTTGATCGGATAGGCGAATAGCCGGATGCCCTCGTCCGTGGTGCGCAGCGTCAGACGGCTGGGCACGGTAAACGTCTGGTTAAACGGCATGTCCGGCAGGTTGATCCGCGCCCAACCGACCTGCACCACGCGGCCGTCCGGCGGGTTGCTGAAACATTGCGAGGCGTAGTAGGCGCCGAAGTGGACGCGGTGTTTTCCCTCGTGGTCGGGCGTGAACCGCTTGCCGTCGAAATCGCCGATCGCGTATTGGGCGTCCGCGGCATAGACCACCCATTTCTTCCTGGCCGGGTCGCCGTCGACCGGCAGCTCGAAAAGCTCCGGACACTCGAAATAGCCGGGCAGCTTGCTGGCCAGCTCCCACTGCTTGAGATTCGGGCTCGTGTAGAAGGCGATATTCCGCCCGAGCTCCTGGTCCTGGTCGAACACGGCGATCACCCAGTGCCCACCCGGCTCGTACCAGACCAGTTTCGGGTCGCGGCCCGAGTGCTGGATGATCGGGTTGCCTGCGTAGTAGGTCCACGTCCTGCCGCGGTCGCAGGAATAGGCCAGGGCTTCGCCGCAGCCGGTGTCGGTAAAGGCCACCACCATCGTCTTCTCGTCGCCCTCTTGCCAGCCCGCGGTGTTGTCGAGGTCCACGTTTCCGCTGCCGGAGAAGCAGTTCTTGTCGGCCATGGCCGGATGCCGGTTGGCCACGTTGCCGCCGAAGCTGCGCAAGGCCCGGTCCTGCTCGGTCCAGTGGATCATGTCGGGGCTGGTGGCGTGTCCCCAGTACATGTTGGCCCAGTTGCGGCCCGCCGGGTTGCACTGCCAGAAGAAATGATACTCGCCGTCGTAGTAGCACAGGCCGTTCGGGTCGTTGTTCCAGCCGCGCATCTGGCTGAAGTGAAACTGCGGGCGCAGCGCTTCATCGTAGAGCGGCTGGAGGTGCGGGATTTCGTCGCTCGACTCGATCAGCTCACGAATTTCCGGCGCCGCCTGGGCCACGACCCGGGCGGTCTTGCCGACATATTCCTCCATGTTGAGGTAGGTCCACCAGTCCACGGCGTCTCTATTGGGCGGGAAATCGCAGTCCAGGTTGTGCACGAGCTGGTCGCCCACGACGATCGTCATCCGGCCGCGCTGCCCCTTGTTCGACACGGGGAAGATGATGTGTTTGCCCGTGATCTTGATCTCCCGGGCGTTTTCCAGTTGGGGCGTGTCTCCGGCTCGCCTGGGCGGCGCGACAAAGGGTTTCTTCTGGGCCGGCGTGTTGCTCTGCAAGATCTGATCGACGTTGATATGTCCCCAGCCGCCGGACGCGTCGTCGACGATCTGGAGCACGGCCTTGCGCCCCCGGTATTGCCGGACGTCCCAGTTCTCCCAGTTGAGTGCCTCGCTGCCGCCCGGCTGGGTGTTGGGCCCGGTGGCCGAATGGACCACTTTGCCGTCGATGAGCAGGTTCATGCAGGTCTTGCCCCGGTGTCCGCCGCCGCCGATGAGGAACTTGATGTAGTCGCGCTCGATCGTAAACTCGGGCGAGGTGAGCCTGCCCGTGGGCCGGTCGCCGCCCAGGAAGGTGTTGACCAGTCCCCGGCCTTCAAACCCGGCGACCCGCATCTGGCCGGGCAGCGTGCCCCTGGCCGGGGCGGTGCCGAACGCCTCGCCTTCGACTTTCCACCGGCCGTAGTCCGCGGCCTCGAAATCGGCGATCAGGATGTCGTCCTCTGCGCGGGCAGGGACCGAGGCCACAAGCGGCAGCAGTGCGAACAAGACAAAGGCAGTGGTCAGCGAGAACTTCTTCATGGGATTTTCCTTCTCAGGGGTCGCAACTCGCGGCAAGTGTGCCGGAGGTCGATCCCGGGACGACACACCCGTTCCGGCGAGATGATAGACGTGTGCGCCGCGGACTTCAAGCTTGTAACACTTCAGACGGCTGAAGTGCTGCCAGCGGTGTTCAGGAATCGCACAAGGTGATTTAGATGCGCCTGCCGCCTTTGCCTGCTAATAAGGTAGCGCGACCGGTTCACCGCCGGCGCGGGTGAACATGCGCATGAGCATCTCGCCGTCGATGCCCGCGTGCAGGAAACGCACGGAGCCGTCGGCAAAGGCAGCGTTGAATCCGTCCCGCCACAAACCAAGGAGCCCCTTTTTCGGGTTGTCCGGGTCGGGCACGAAATCGTCGGGCTTGGTCCAGACGACCGCGGACTCGTCGCCTACCTCGACGAGCATGATCGTGTGGGACGTCCCGTCCCTGATCTGTGCGAAAGACACGCCGTCCTTGCCGGGAAAGACGCCCTCCGGGCCGCCCACGCCCAGGTAGTTGGTCTTGCCCGGCTCGGCCTTGCTGGCCGGAGAGCGAAACACCCCGGGCATCTGTGGAACCAGCTTCAGGTTGTGTTCGCTGTCCCAGGGCTCATCCAGGTGGAATTGCTCGTACAGGCCCTGGTGCTCGAGATAGGGCAGCACCTGGACGCGCCAGCTCAAGAGCGGCTTGCCGTCCTCGTCAGTGGTGTAAGCGGCCGGGAACTGGTCGTGGACCAAGTTGTAGTTGTGAAGCGCAAGCCCCAGTTGCTTGAGGTTGCTCAGAGATTGCACCCTGCGCGCCTGGAGGCGGGCCTCATAAGCACCGAAAATCACCGCGGGGGCCGCCATGGGCACGGCCGCGCCCAGGTTGCCGCCGGGCAGGCTCTGGAAGCTCTCAAGCTCGATGCCCGACTCCGTGCGCCGCAGCACTCCCACGCTCGGGCCCAAGTGCGGCAGGACCGCCCGGGCCGAGGGCAGGAGCGACACGTTCGCGTCGATCCCCTGCTCGGCCAGCGCTTTGGTCACAGCCGGCGCGAACATGGGCACCAGCGGATAGAGAATCTCGGCCAGCGCAGGCATGTCCAGGTAGGAGATCGCCACCGGGCCGTTGCCCGACTGGAACACCCGGGCCACCTCGGGCACCTCGGCGAGCGAGCGGTGGTCGCTGGTGCGCGAGAGATAGGCCTTGATATTCTGCGGGAACAAGGCCACCACCAGTTCATCCTCGGTAAGGCACCATGA
>CAYXPN010000433.1:0-3638 GCA_964467075.1 uncultured Planctomycetaceae bacterium | reverse complement strand
GGGGACCACCTGCGAGGCCGCGGCCAAGTACAACTCCCAGATCATCTACGGGGCCGACGTGATCACGCGCATCAACCATGCGCGCCAGCCGGGCGGGGCCGAAACACTCCACGCCGCGGTGGTCGACGATGTAGAGACCTTGATCGAAGACCTGGTCCATCGGGCGCGCGTGGGCCGGCGAGACATCCATTGCGTGGTCGCGTCGGGCAACACCACCATGCTCCACCTGCTCCTGGGGCTCGAGGCCGACCTGATCCGCATGGCGCCCTTTGTGCCCTCGGCCGCTTGTCCGCCGCCGGTGCGCGCCGCGGAGGTCGGCGTCGCCATCCATCCGCGCGGCATCCTCTACACCATGCCCATGGTGGGCAGCTTCGTGGGCGGCGACATCACCGCGGGCATCCTGGCCAGCGGCGTGTACCGCGGGGATGAGCTGTCGCTGCTGGTCGACATCGGCACCAACGGCGAGGTCGTGCTGGGCAACAAGGAGTTCCTGGTCGCCTGTTCGGCCTCGGCAGGACCGGCCTTCGAGGGCGGATCGGTCTCCTGCGGCATGCGCGCCACGGCCGGCGCGATTGACAGTGTGCGCATCTATCGCCACGGCTTGTCCGTCTCGGCCACCACCATCGACGGCAGTGCGCCGCTGGGGCTCTGCGGCACCGGGCTGATCGATGCACTGGCGGGCATGTTGCTGGCCGGCGTGGTGGACCGCAGCGGGCGGTTTCAGACCCAACGCGCCCCCGACCGGTTCCGTCCCAGCGAAGACGACGAGCGGCCCCAGTTTGTGCTGGTCTCCGCGGCCGAGTCCGGGGCCGCGCGTGACATCCTGGTGACCCAGGCCGACGTGGAAAACCTGATCCGCACCAAGGGGTCGATCTACGCGGCCATCGACTCGCTGGTCCACGCGCTGGGCGTGGCCGTGAGCGACATCCGCAAGGTCTACATCGCCGGCGCCTTCGGCAACCGGTTGGACATCTCGAACTGCATCGCCATCGGGCTCTTGCCCGAGGTGTCCATGGAGCGGGTGCAGTTCATCGGCAACAGCAGCGTGGCCGGGGCCAAGCTGGCGATGCTCAACCAGCGGATGTACGAGGAGGTTCACGAGGTGCGTGGACGTTTGACTTATCAAGAATTGATGGTCGATCCGGCCTACATGGAGAAGTTCACGTCGGCCTGTTTTCTGCCGCATACGGACATGGCGCGTTTCCCCGCGGTGGCCGAGAGACTCAAGACCCGCGACGCCGACAAGCCGCGCCCGCGGTCCGTGCCCAAGACGTAGATGGTCCATAAGGGTGACCAGATGACCAAGCTGTCGATCGCTGTGGCCGGCGGGTGGCCGGGGCTGAAGCGAAGCGAAGCCCCGGGGAAGCACGATCTTTACAAGTCCATAGATGATCCACGAGGCTGACCAGATGACCAAGCTGTCGATCGCTGTGGCCGGCAAGGGCGGCACTGGGAAGACCACCTTCGCGTCGCTCTTGGTCCGCGCGCTCGGGGAGGCAGGCATCCGGCCCGTCCTGGCCGTGGATGCCGACCCGAATTCCAACCTGGCCGAGGCCCTGGGAGTCGAAATCGGGCACCCGCTGGCCGAAATCCGCGAGCAGGGCTCCAGCCCCGAGGGCTCGCCCTCCAGCGGCGTCGGGCGCGCCCGGGCCCTGGAGGATGAGATTCAGCGGGCAGTGGTCGAGTCCGAGGGCTTCGACCTGATCACCATGGGACGCGGCGAAGGTCCGCGCTGTTACTGCTATGTGAACAACCTGCTGCGCCAGTCGCTCGACCGGCTGACCGGCGAATACCAGGCGGTGGTGATCGACAACGAGGCGGGCATGGAGCACCTTTCGCGGCGCACCACCCGGGACGTGGATGTGCTGGTGGTGGTGGCCGACCCGACCATGCCGTCGCTGCGCGCGGCGCGGCGAATCCTGGAGCTTTCGCGCCAGTTGCCGGTGGGCATTGGCCGGCGCATGGTGCTGTTGAATCGCGTACCGGAGCGGTCCCTCACCGGAGCGGTGGCCGACGAGCTTGCCCGGCTTGATGCCCCGCGACTGCCCGACGTGCCGCAGGACGAAGCGGTGGAACAGGCCGGTGTTGAGGAGGGCGACGTGTTCTCGCTGCCCGGGAACACACCGGCCCTGGAAGCGGTGGGACGCATGGTGGAGGTGCTCTGCCGCGAGTCGGCCGCGGCCGAGTAACGCGGACAAATGGAGGGCCACGCTTTGTCGTGGCCGCGAATCGGCACGCCACGGACGCGAGGGACCGCGTCCCTCCAGGCGCGCGGACAAATGGAGGGCCACGCTTTGTCGTGGCCGCGAATCGACACGCCACGGACGCGAGGGACCGCGTCCCTCCAGGCGCGCGGACAAATGGGCCACACAGCGGCCAACAGACTCCACGCTCTGGCGAGCGTGGCTACTCCCCGGGCGGCCCGCCTGGGGCCGGCCGGCGAGGTGGGATAGAATCAACGGACTGCGTAGAACCGGATCAACGAGAATCGTTCGATAGCCTGCTTGATACGAAGGGAAGACTGCCATGAGCGTCCCGGACGCAAAGGAACGCTGGTCGGGGAAGATCAACGAGGTGACCATCGGCGCCACCCAGGCCGAAGGCGGCACGCGCGGGAGCACGGTCACCTTGGGAGGCCAGACGAGCATCCCGTTTTTGGGCTTCGAGGGCCAAACGCCCCACGCACCGGCCATCGCGATCGACGTGCTCGACGTGGCGCCCGCGGACTGGCCACCCGCCCTGGCGGAGGTCTATAGCGACGTGTGGTCCGATCCGGCCGCCTGGGCCGGGCGAGTGAAAGAGCTGGGGGCCGACCTGGTGAATCTGCGCTTGCTGGGCACCCATCCGGACGAAGGCGACCGCTCGCCCCAGCAGGCCGTGGAAACGGTCAAGGCGGTGCTCGAGGCCTGCGACCTGCCGCTGGTGATCTGGGGCTGCGGCGTGGCCGAGAAGGACCAGCAGATGATGCCCAAGGTGGCCGAGGCAAGCCAAGGCGAGAAGTGCCTGCTCGGCGCGGTAACCGAAGACGAATACCGCACGCTCACCGCCGCGGCCCAGGCCTACGGCCACAAGCTGATCGCGCTTTCGCCCTGTGATATCAACAAGGCCAAGCAGATCAACATCCTGGTGACCGACATGGGTTTTCCGCTCACAGACATCGTGATCTATCCGAGCACCGCCTCGCTGGGCTACGGCATGGAGTACATCTATTCGATCCTGGAGCGCGGGCGCCTGGCTGCGCTGTCGGGCGACAAGCTGATGGCCCAGCCGGTGCTGCTCGACGTGGGCCTGGAGGCCTGGCGCGCCAAGGAGGCCCGTAGCGGCGCCGAGGCGACCGAAATCTGGGGGCCGCCGGAAATGCGCGGGCCGGCCTGGGAAACGGTGACCGCCACCGACCTGCTCCAGGGCGGCTGCGACCTGCTCGTGATGCGCCATCCCAAGGCCATGGAAACGGTGCGCAAAGCGGTCGAGCAGCTCGTGGGCACGTGAACGCGCCCGGCGAAGCACTGAGCGGATTGGGCAACCGACGTAGGGGCGACGCATGCGTCGCCCCTACCGATGGCGCAGATTGCCCCTACATTCATGCGGCGGTCTCCCGACCGCCCCGCCAGCCGGCCCCGGAAGACCTGAGCACAACC
>CAYXPN010000432.1:0-3653 GCA_964467075.1 uncultured Planctomycetaceae bacterium | reverse complement strand
ATCCTGTCCAAACCTGTATCCCGCCGATCCTGTGATCCTGTCCAAACCTGTATCCCACCCATCCTGTCATCCCGTCGAAACGACCCATCCTGTCATCCTGTCGAAACGACCCATCCTGTCATCCTGTCCAAAGCCCGATCCCGTAATCCCGAGCTCGCAAACCCCGCCTACTTGCCCAGCTCGGCCTTGAGCCGGCGGACCGCGTCGACCAGCTTCTCGGGCCCATGGCGGATCACGTCGCAGACGGGCACTCCCAGGCGTGATTCCATCCGGGCGCATTCGGCCGCCACTTCAGCATCCGAGAATTGCCAGCCGTTCAGCGCCACGCCGATCACCCGGCAGGGGTGCATCAGGTTGGCAGCCGCTTCGCAAAAGGCAAGGGCCTCTTCGTGCCGCGGCAAGGTGTATTCCTCCATGCCGGAGACGGCCGTGCGCCCCATCTCGTAGCAGAAGACGAGCCCGTCGGGCATCACCCCGTGCAGCAGCCCCAGGGTCACGCCCGAGTAGCGCGGATGAAACAGGCTGCCCTGTCCCTCGACCACGATGACCTCGTGGTGCTGGTTTTCCAGGACCAGGCGTTCGGCGGCCCCGGCAAGGAAATCGGCGATCACCCGATCCACGGCCAAACCGCCGCCGGCGATCAACATGCCCGTCTGGCCCGTGGCCACAAACGCCGCGTCCACGCCGGCGCGCTTCAGGCCCTCGGACAGCTCGACCGCGACGACCATCTTGCCGCAGCTACAGTCGTTGGCCACGGTGTGCATGCGCAGACATCCCGGCCGGATCCCCCGGCGCTGGGCCACCTCGAAATGGTCGGCGCGCCGGAGGTCGATCAGCTCGACTCCCCGCCGAGCCGCGGCCCGGGCGAACTCGGCATCGTCGCTCAAGAAATCGTGCAGCCCGGAGATCACGTCCATGCCGCGTTCGATGGCCTGGCAGACGATCGGGCGCCAGTGAGCGGGAATCTTGCCGCCCGGCGGGGCAATGCCGATCAAAAGGGCGTCGGCCGCGGGCGCGTGGTCGAGCGAGGCCACGATCGGCGTGGCACCGCCCACACCCATGGCCTCGCCGGTGGTCCGCCCCGCTGCACTGCGATCCAGCACCGCCACGACCGCCTCGGGCCGGTATCTGAGCACGCAATGGGCCGTCTTGGCGGTGTGCGGATCGTTGTAGCCGTCGGTGAGAATGACGATTCGCCGGCCGAGGATCATGGGCCCAAGCGTAGTCTTCTGCCGGGCGCCGATCAAGGACTGCCCGGGCTCAGCTCACGGTGGACGGCCTCGATCACCGCCTCGTCGATCCGCTTAAGCTGCTGTCCCCGGCCGGCCACCAGGGCCAGCTCCGCCAGCCGGCTGACGCTCCGCGGAATGCCGCCCGAGAGTTCGTGGAGCCGGGCCAGCGCCGACGGCTCGAACAGCGCGGCATCGCTCCCCGTGCGTTCCAGGCGCGAGGCCACAAAGCGGGTGGTGTCCTCCTCCTGCCACGGCTCGAGCTCGATGCGCAGCTCGGCCAGGTCCAGCAGGCGCGCGTGCAAGCGCCCCGACTGGTCGTCGCGCCCGGCCGCCACCAGGCTGAGCACTTCGTGGGTCCCAGGCTCGGTCGTTTGCCGGGCCGAGTGTCTTGCACCGGGGTGGGCAAGGGCCAGGCGCACCACCTGCTGCTGCACCTCGGGGGCGGCCTCGGGCACGTCGTCGAAGAGCAAAACCACCGTCCGCCGCTCGTAGTGATACTCGGCCAGGCGATCGTCCAACACGCGCCAGAGCACGGCCGCGGGCAGCGACGGCTCCATCCACAGGCCCAGTTGGCCGCCCAGCCGGCAGAGCATCTCGACCGGCTCGACTCCCAGCAGGCCCACGCGGGCCACGGCCGCGCCGGATCGGACCAACTCTCGGGCGAACAACTCGAGCAGCAACGACTTGCCGCTGCCCGATGGCCCCAGCAGCAGCCCCAGGCGCTGGTGTCGTTCGACCAGGAATTGGAGGCGGGCAAGGGCCTCTTGGTGGACGGGGCTCGCAAAGAACCCGGCCGGACCAGGTTCCTTGACGGCCGCGGATTCGACAGACGCTGCACGTGTCCCAGCCATGGGAGGTCTCCCTTGGAGGCAATCCTTCCCGTATCTTCCCTTTCTTCGGTAAAATCGACACAAAACTCCAGCCGCTCGGGCGGATTCGTGCGATGTCCGGCCGGGCAGGGGGGGCGGGCCGCGTGTGGGACTTGGAACTCGTAAAGGTATTACTTCCCCGGGGCTTCGCTTCGCTCCAGCCCCGGCCACCCGGACCTGGGTAAGGAACTGGGGAAACAATTCGTTTACAGGAGCTTGGCATTCGCAGCCGACCATCCGCTGACCGAAGGCCCGTCGAGATGACCGAGCGATACTACTGCCCCTCGCCCATCACCGGCTCCGAGACCGTGCTCTCCGGCCCCGAGGCCCATCATCTGATTCACGTGATGCGGCTCAAGGCGGGCAGCCGGGTGGTGCTGTTCGACGGCAGCGGGCACGAGTTCCCGGCCGAGGTCCGCGCCGTGGAGCGCGACCGGGTGCGCCTGGAGGTGCTTGCCCGGCACGAAGTGGACCGCGAGCTGCCGGTCTGTGTGGTATTGGGCGTGGCGCCGCCCAAAGGCGATCGCCAGCGCTGGCTGGTGGAAAAGGCGGTCGAACTGGGGGTCGGCCGACTGGTGCCGGTTCACTGCGCCCGCGCCGTGGCGCAGCCTACCCCGGGTGCCTGCCGGCGCTGGCGCCGGGCGGTGGTGGAGGCGTGCAAGCAGTGCGGGCGCAACCGGCTGATGGACGTTGCCGATCCGGTCACCTGGGCGCAGTTTGTCGAGGGCGCACGCGGTGCGTGGCGGCGCCTGCTGGCCCATCCCGTGCCCTGTGCCCCCGCTTCTCCGGACCCCACGTCCGAACGGCCGGCCGGGCCGTGTGCCGAACGCGCAATCACAACCGCTTCAGCCGACCCCCTTCACCGGCTGCTTGACGAACTGCGACAACAAGAATCGCAGCAACCGCCCGACCAACGCGCGAGCACGCCGGCGCCGGTGCCTCTGCGGCGGATCGTTTTGACCGTCGGGCCCGAGGGCGGGTTTGCCGAGCAGGAGGTGCAACTGGCCCGCGCGAGCGGCTTCGAGCAGGTGGATTTGGGTGCCCGCACCCTGCGCGTGGAGACCGCCGCAGTGGCCCTGGCCGCGGCAGTGGCCCTGGCCTGTCGGCCTTCGCGGCAAGCATGAAACGGCCAGCAAATGACAAGCCCGTAGCGCGTAGGGTGCGTGCTTTGCACGCACGCGGCTGTAGCCACGCTGGCCAGAGCGTGGACCGCAGCGCGACGTTTCGTAACCAACAGGCCGTCCGCCGTCTGGCTTTCGGTGGCTACGGGCGGATAGCGCGTAGGGTGCGTGCTTTGCACGCACGCGGCTGTAGCCACGCTCGCCAGAGCGTGGACCGCAGCGCGACGTTTCGTAACCAACAGGCCGTCCACCGTCTGGCTTTCGGTGGCTACGGGCGGATAGCGCGTAGGGTGCGTGCTTTGCACGCACGCGGCTGTAGCCACGCTCGCCAGAGCGTGGACCGCAGCGCGACGTTTCGTAACCAACAGGCCGTCCACCGTCTGGCTTTCGGTGGCTACGGGCGGATAGCGCGTAGGGTGCGTGCTTTGCAC
>CAYXPN010000431.1:0-3659 GCA_964467075.1 uncultured Planctomycetaceae bacterium | reverse complement strand
CGCGCTGAGTGCTGTAGGGTGCGTGCTTGCACGCACGCGAATCGGCATCGATCGCACACTGAGACAAGGGACGGTCTGTGTTGGAAGCGTCGAAGACCAGCTCGACACCGGTTCGCCGTCGTCGCCTCGCCCGAACGGGCGCAGAGAATGCGCGCGCCCGCCCCGGCCGCCTGTCGAGCCGACGCCTGAGGGTCTCAGCCGCTTTGCTGGCGGCAGGCGCGCTGGCCGCGGGCGGGCTCATGGGCTGGTGGCTCTTGTTTGGGCCGGGTGCTTCGCCAGGCAACGGCCACGGGGCCGTCTCGGACCTGCGCCTGGAGGACATCCCTTTCAACGGCCAACGGGCCTACAAGTATCTCAAGCAGCTTTGTGAGATCGGCCGGCGCCCGAGCGGCTCGCCGGGCATGGCGGCGCAGCAAAAGCTCCTGGCCGAGCATTTTCAGCAATGCGGCGGCCGGGTGCGCTTCCAGCGGTTCCGCGCCCCTGATCCGCGCGACGGCTCGCCCGTGCCCATGGCCAACCTGATCGTACACTGGCACCCGCAGACCAAGCGGCGCATCCTCTTGTGTGCCCACTACGACACGCTGCCCTATCCCATGCTCGACCGCGATGACCCGCAGGGCGTGTTCGTCGGCGCCAACGACAATGCCAGCGGGGTGGCGTTGCTGATGGAGCTGGCCCATGTGATCCCGAAGCTGAAGTGCAACTACGGCATCGACTTCGTGCTGCTGGACGCCGAGGAGTATATCTTCCAGGACACGGATCGTTTCTTCCTGGGCTCGGAATACTTCGCGCGCCAATACGTGGCCGAGCCGCCGGCGTATCGCTACCGTTGGGGTGTGTTGCTGGATATGGTGGGCGACCGCGACTTGCAGCTTTACCAGGAAGGCCACAGCGTCTGGTGGCGGGATACGCGCCCCCTGGTGGGGCAGATTTGGGAGGTGGCGCGCCGGCTGGGGGTGCGCGAGTTCATCCCGCGGCGCAAATACGCCATCCGCGACGATCATCTGCGCCTGCACGACATCGGCGGTATCCCGTGCATCGACGTGATCGACTACGACTATCCTCATTGGCACACGCGCGCCGACACACCCGAGCAGTGTTCGGCCTTGAGCCTGGCCAAGGTGGGTTGGGTGATCCAGGAGTGGCTCACCACCGTGCCCTGAGTACGTCTGCGCCGCAGGCCACTGCGCGTGCGTGCGAGCACGCACCCTACGCGCTGTGAGGGGGGTGACGGGGTGACGGGGTGAGAGGGGATGATGATTGCCGGAACAGCGCTGCGCTTGTTCCGGCCTACGGTTACCTGTGGGTAGGGCTCCCGACCCGCCCACCACATGGATCCTGAGACAGCAATCAACCGCGGAACCTGCCATGCCCGCGCAACCTGCTGCCCCTCCGGCCCCCGCGGCCCAGGAAATCTGGCCGGCGATCGTGGTGGCCGGTTTGCTGATGATCTGTGCCGTAGCCCTGGTTCTCTGGCACTTGAGTTCGTGGCGGGCCGCCAAGCAACAGGACCTCGAAGCAGCGGAGCTGGACTATCGCCGGCGCCAGTTTCGCCGGCGCATGCAGACCAGCGGGCTGCTGGGCCTGCTGGCCGCGGGGCTGGTGGTGGGCGTGTTCATCCGCCGTCCCCCGCTGGTGGTGCTCTTGTATTGGGGCGGAATGCTGGTGCTGGTCGGGTGGGTGGCGCTGTTGGCACTGGTCGACTGGTGGGCCACCAAGCTGCACTTCAACCGCCTGCGCCGCGGCTACCTGATCGAGAAGGCCCGGCTCGAAGTCCAGGCCCGGCAACTGCGCGCCCGCGGCGGCAACGGACGCGCGGGCAAAGCGCGCAAGCGGCGCCGACGCCGTGACGCATAGGGCCTCGCTCAGAATCCCACTTTTCGACCAGCCAACGCCGGCCATGAGGGCCGACGCTGCCCGGCGCGCTCGGCTTGCCGGCGAGCCGCCGGGTGCCACTGCTGGCTTGTCCAGCAGTGCTTTGCGCCGGGTGCCACTGCTGGCTTGTCCAGCAGTGCTTTGCGGCGGGTGCCACTGCTGGCTTGTCCAGCAGTGCTTTGCGGCGGGTGCCACTGCTGGCTTGTCCAGCAGTGCTTTGCGGCGGTAGCGCCGCCGGACCCTGGCAACAGTCTGCTCCCGGCCGTGTAAACCCGCCGGCTCGGTGCGTTTGCCTCGATTGAACCGCCGTCCACAGCGTGCCGCGCGGCGCCTTGCTCGAACTATTCAAACCCGCTGGGCCGGCCGTAGAGGCGCTCGCGCGTGGCCCAAAGACCCGCGGACGGCGTGGGAATAAAGAAGATACGCTCGCCGTCGGGCAGGGTGTTGAAACCTTCTTTGAGCCGCTCCGGAGGATAGCGCCGCAGCGTCTCGCCAAGCTCGGCATAGCCGAAGTGGACCCCCTCGATCTCCTCGCGCGAGAGGTGGCCCGGCGCATAGGTGACCGTGAAACGCCCTTCGGTCGAACCGTGGATCAGATGTGCCGTGCCGTGGGCCAGGTCCTGCAAGACCGGGTCTTGGCCGTAGGCCGCCATCACCCGCTCGGTGCCACAATAGCCGTATTGGCGGATCAAGGTGTCCACCTCGGGCTGTTCGCCGAAGCGCTTCAGTCCCGGGGCGATGATCACCAGCTCGCCACCATCGGCAATCGCCATGCGCGTGCGATAGATCGCCTTGTTGGCCACCCAGGTGCTGAAGAACTCGTCGCCCTGCATCACGCAGACGACCTTCCCCAGCGGCTCGTCGAGCACCGTGATGTTCTGCTCGCGCGATTGCCGCGCCGCCCCGAGATAGGTCTCCAGGTCGTCGCCCGCATAGAAGCCGGTGTGGACCAATTCTCCCTGTGGGTTGCGGGCGAGGACCACCAGCAGATAGCAGTCGGGCAGCCCGCCGAGGAAATCCTCCTCGGCCTTGTTGAAGCAGGCGCGCAGCGGGGTGACCAGATTGCCCAGGTTGTTTTCGATGCCGCAACAGGCGGCCGCCATGTGGGCCGCACAGATCATGTCCTTGCCCGCCAGCCCGATGAAATAGTTCTTGTTGTGGTTGGCAAAGCCCAGCACCTCATGGGGCACCACGTGGCCGACGTTAACGATCAGGTCCCAGGACTCCTCGATGAGCATGCGATTGAGCACCACGGGGATGGCCCAATCCGCGGCCCCCGCGGTGGCCTGGCGCACGTAATCGGCGGGCAACTCGCCCAACCGCACACACCCGCCGCGCCAGTCGTGGGCATGGATGCGCTCGTTGGGAATCCGGCCGAACATGCGGCGGTTTTCCTCGGGCGTGTGGGGTACGTGCTGGCCGAGCGTGGGGATCACGTGGACTTCGGCCTCGTCGGCCAGCAGCCCGTAGAGCATCTCGGTCACACGTCCGGCGCCCGAATGGGCCCGCGTGATGTCCGGCGGCAGGAGCAGCACGCGGCGCGGCTGGCGGCAGAGCCGGCGGCGGGCTTCAGCCAGCGCGTCGCGCACAAGCTGTTCTAGCCGTTCCGGGCTGATTTGATCTGCTCGTTCGGCGATCCAGGGCATGTTGATCCTCGGTTCGATGGTTTGGAGGAAAGCACGTGGCGACGGAGTTGTTGGTCATTGGGGATTGGGGATTGGGGATTAGGGATTGGGGATTAGGGATGCGGTCCTTCGGCTTTCCGACCTCCGACCTCCGGCCTC
>CAYXPN010000430.1:0-3684 GCA_964467075.1 uncultured Planctomycetaceae bacterium | reverse complement strand
CGAAAGGTCAATCCGATGGCCAGTCTATCCCAACGTCGAAACGGCGCAAAGGCCGTCCAATTCTACCTGCCCGGCGGCGAGCGCAAGACCCTCAGTCTCGGCCGCTGTCCCCGGCGCTCGGCAGAGCAGTTTGCCACCTTTCTCGCACGGCTGTTGCAAGCCCGCCGACTGGGCACCACCCTGGACGGCCAGACGCAAGCTTGGCTTGCCGGCCTGCCCGACAAGCTCTACGCTAAGCTGGTCGGTTTCGGGCTGGCCGAGGCCCGCAGCACCACCACCGCAGCCCCGAAGCTGGCCGACTACCTGGCCGAGTATGTTGCCGGCCGGCCCGACGCAAAGCCCGCCACCAAGGTCTGCTGGGGGCATACCATCCGCAACCTGACCAAACACTTCGGCCCTGACCGGCCTGTGGATTCGATCACCCCGGCCCATGCCGAGGGGTTCCGAGCTTACCTGTTCGGCCAAGGGCTGGCCCCGGCCACGGTCGGCCGGCGAATCAAGATTGCCCGGCAATTCTTCCGGTGGCTGGCCAGGGGCAAGCTCATTGCCGAAAACCCCTTCCAGGACGTGGAAGCCGGCCAAGCGGACTGCAAGGGCCGGCAGCGCTACATCGACCTGCCGACCACCCTGCGGCTTCTGGAAGCGGCCCCCAGCGTCGATTGGCGCACGATCATTGCCTTGGCCCGATTCGGCGGGCTGCGGTGCCCAAGCGAAGCGCTATCGCTGAAGTGGGAGCAGATCGACTGGGAGCGGGGCCTGATGCGCGTTCCCCAGCCCAAGACCGAACACCACGGCAAGCCCTTTCGGGTCTGCCCGATCTTCGGCCCCTTGCGGTCGTGGCTTGAGGCAGCGTGGGATGCAGCCCCAGCCGGCAGCGTGTACGTGATTCAAGACGATACCTACCGCCGGGCGGCGCAGGGCAAAAACGGGTGGGTCAACTGCAACCTGCGCACGCAACTGCTGCGGATTATCCGCCGGGCCGGCCTGGAGCCGTGGCCGCGGGTCTTCCAGAACCTGCGGGCAAGCTGCGCAACCGACCTGACGGCCGAGTTTCCGCAGCACGTGGTGGCCGAGTGGTTGGGTCACTCGCCCACGATTGCCGAGCGGCACTACTGGCAGGTGACCGAGGCCCACCTGCGCCGCGCTGCCCAGTGGCAACCGGCCCCGCAGCGCGCTGCCATAGGCGCTGCGGCAGATGCACGCAAGGGGCCGCACTCCCCGGAAGAACCTGTACAACCGCTTTCCGCAATTCCAATCCCTGCAATGACTTGCGATTCCATACCTGTACAGACAACCCCCCAAAGTGGGCGCACGAGGACTCGAACCTCGGACCTCGTCCTTATCAGGGACGCGCTCTAACCAACTGAGCTATGCGCCCGCGTCTTTGCACCCAACCGCAGGTCTGACCGGAGCGCTCTGGGGCGGAGCGGCTCGGGGCCCGATCGGCGCCCTCGTGCCGCCGGGTGGGGCAGTCCGGCGACCACCCCACAACGAGTGAGCGCCCCACAACGAGTCGGGCGGGTGGCGCGGTCGTTCAACTGAGGGGACCGCCCCACAACCAAGCCTCTGGTCGGGCGGTTCGGACAGTCCGGAAACCGGCCCCCCAACGAGGGCTCCTTGTCTCGCGGCCGCGGCTTTCCAACGCGGTATTTTACCCCGCCCAGCGAGCCTGTCAAACCCGACCGGGGACTGTGTGCGGCGAAGGTTTCTGACAGAATCTTGCTGCACGTGCTACGGCCACGACGGAGCGTGGCCCTCGAAAATCCACGCGTGCGGCCACGGCGGAGCGTGGCCCGCCAGAATCCATGTGTACGGGCGAGCCATCTCGTCCGGCGGGTTCGGCGGCCACGGCGGAACGTGGCCCGCGAAAATCCACGCGTGCGGCCACGGCGGAGCGTGGCCCTCCAGAATCCAATGTGTACGGGCGAGCCATCTCGTCCGGCGGGTTCGGCGTCCACGGCGGAGCGTAGCCCTCGAAAATCCACGCGTGCGGCCACGGCGGAACGTGGCCCGCCCAGCGCGAGATCACACTTGGGAACCTTGCCAGACGCCGGGGATCCGGCTTTCCCGAGGAGCCGAAAGCGCCAGACGTTAACCGGGGCAATTCCGGGGAAATGGGGCGAATGCCTGCGGTATCTCGGGCGCCGGGCAGATTGCGGTGCTTGCCCGTCGGCCGGCGCGCGCAGCTACCCTTGCGGCCCCCACCGGTGCCCGTCGGTCAGCGCGCCCCAAATCGGGGTTCTTTGCCACGGCCCCGGCCCGTAGAATAGGCCGACCCTGGGGCAGCCCGGGCGGACCGCGGGGCGAGGCGCTGCTTCTGTCGAAGCAGTGGCACACTGCTCCCCGAGCACGCTCGACTGAATAGGGTTTCACAGAATCACGCACGGTCATTTAGGTTCCAAGTGGCACTGCGGGTCGTGTGCCGACTCGTGTTCCCGCTCGTCTTTCGCAGTCAAGGAGGAGAAAACGCGATGAAGAGACAGGCAAGCTGGCTGGTGGGATGGGGGCTGGGCGTGATCGTGCTCTGGGCCGGGCAACAGGTGCTGGGGGCCAGCCCCACGGCCGACGCCGCCTTGAAGCTCAAACCCGTGCAGCCCGGCGTGGACTATTCGCAGCCTACAGCAGACGAAGTGCCCAACTGCAAGCTGAGAACCGAAAAGATCGACGGCCACGTGGGCTGGGTGGTCGAGGGGCCCGACGGACTGGTGTTGCGCAAATTCGCCGATACCAACGGCGACAACGTGGTGGACCAGTGGTGCTACTACAAGGACGGCCTGGAGGTCTATCGCGACATCGACTTGAACTTCAACGGCCGGGCCGACCAATATCGCTGGTTCCACACCGCGGGCACGCGCTGGGGGCTCGACGCGAACGAAGACGGCGTGATCGAAAGCTGGAAGAGCATCTCGGCCGAGGAAGTGACCGCGGAGGTGGTGCGCGCGCTGGCCGAGGGCAACGTGGCCCGGTTCGCCGCGGTAGCGCTTAGGCCCGAGGAGCTCAAGGGCCTGGGCCTGGGCGAGCAAAAGACCGGCCTGCTCTCCGAGCGCATCGGCGACCTGGCCGCGCGGTTCAAGACCCTGGCCTCGCAGCAGCAGGCCGTCGGCCCGCAGACCAGGTGGGTCCAGTTCGGCGGCAGCCTGCCGGGCGTGGTGCCCGCGGGCACGGAGGGCTCGACGCGCGACGTGAAGGTGTATGAAAACGTGGTGGCCATTGTGCAGACGGGCGCGGAGCACGGCGAGGTGCAGATCGGCACACTGGTCGAGGTGGGCAACGGTTGGCGCGTGATCGACCTGCCGCAACCCACGGCCGAGGGCCAGGCCGAGCTTACTTTAGGCGGGCTGTTCTTCCAGGCCCCTGCGCCGCAGGGCCAGATGGGCGCCGCACCACCGAGCGACGCGGCCCAAGAGCTGCTGGCCGAGCTGGAGAAGCTCGACCAATCGGCCGGCGAGGCCACCACGCCCGAGCAGTTGGCCCAATACAATGCGCGCCGGGCCGACCTGATCGAGCGGATTGCCCAGCAGGCGGCCACGCCCAAGGACCGCGCGCTGTGGCTGAGGCAACTGGCCGACATGGTCAGTGCGGCGGTGCAGTCGGGCGAGTATCCGGGCGGGGTGGAGCGCCTGGAGGCATTGTTCCAGAAGCTGCGCGCCAACCCGGACGACCGCGACTTGGGCGCGTATGTGA
>CAYXPN010000429.1:0-3752 GCA_964467075.1 uncultured Planctomycetaceae bacterium | reverse complement strand
CCTTCCGAGGATGGCGCGAAACGGCGGCGCCCACGAATTGCGCACGGTGATTTAGGCCGAGCGGGAGGCGGCGTTCCGAACTCCCGCGTTTGCTTTGTCCTCGCCACGTGGTGCAAAGCGGCGGCGCGGCCGCACCGCGCTGATTGCCTGGCGGGGGCGGACGGTTCGAAAGGAGTCGAATCATGAGGGCCGGCCGGCTGGTCTTAGAAGCTGCAAACGTATTGTTTCCCGGGGCTTCGCTTCGCTCCAGCCCCGGCCACCCGGGCCTGAGCACGGGATGGGGGAAACAATTCGTTTACAAGTTCCTGATGTGTCTGCTGTTCCCCGCGCTGGGGATGACGGGTTCGGGCTGCATGGTGCCCCGTGCCCGGCTCTACGAGTCGCTGGCCCAGGTGCGCACCCTGCGCGAGCAGCATCGGGCCCAGGTCGCGGAGATCGAGAATCTGCGGACCCACAGCCGCAATATCGAGAACCAGTTGATGCGCACCGAGCAGGAGCTGGCGCTGCTCGAAGAGCAACTGGGCCTGGACCGCGAGCAACTGGCCAACTACCAGCGCGAGCACTCCGAGCTGCAAGACCGTCTCAAAGGGCTCGTCTGGGGCATTGCCCGCCTCTCGCCCGACGTGGCCGCCCAGCTCAACGAGCTGTCGCGCAGGTTCCCCGACTTGCAGTTCGACCCCCTAAGCGGGGTGAGCAAGCTGGACACGGACGTGCTCTTCGACAGCGGCGGCGCCGAGGTCAAGCCCGGCGCCCAGGAGCTGCTGGAGCGCCTGGCCCGCGCACTCAGTGCACCCGAGTCGGCCGACCTGAAGGTGCTGGTCGTGGGCCATACGGACGACCGCCAAATCCAGGGCAAGCCGGTGCGCGAAATCTATCCCAGCAATTTCCACCTCAGCTCGGCCCGGGCCCTGGCCGTGGCCGACGTGCTGCGCAAGGCCGGGCTGCCCGAGGAGCGGGTGGGGATCGTCGGGCTGGCAGACCACGAGCCGGTTGCGCCGAACGCCACGCCGGGCGACCGCCAAAAGAACCGGCGCGCGGAAATCTACGTCATGGCGCCCGAAGTGCCCGTGGTCGGTTGGGCCGCATCCGACACGCAGCGCTACTGAACCCCCGCAGCCGGGCGGCAGCGGTCTCCTGAACTCGCGCTGGCTCTGTCAAGCGGCGAGCAGCCCAGACGCCTGCACCACAATCTGGAGATGCGCCGCGCTACGTGTCTGGAGGGCCACGCTGCGGTCGTGGCCGCATCCCATCCAACTCAATCCTGCCCGTAAACCTCGCCGCACACCGGCCGGGGCAAGCCTGGGCGAGGCTCGGCGCGCCCCGTATAATACACCAGCCGGGGCAAGCCTGGGCGAAGCCCGGCGCGCCCCGTATAATGGACCGGATGCACGCCCGGGCGGCGTGTCCGTCAAAGGGGTCCGCACCGGTTCCCGTTGCACCGGTGGGGGGAAGCCCGGGCCGGCGCCGGTCCACAACTCCCCCGCAGCCGAGGCAGTCTCCGCGCCCTCCGGTCCCACTGGTTGCTGTTCCTTCCCGCCTCCCGGCCTTGTCGCCCATGAGTCTTCCGAGTCAACGCCCGGCTGTGCCCGAGAACCGGTCGCTGGCGGTGCGTTGGGCCGGGGGGTTGTTGCGGGCCTGCGGATCGTTGCGGCTGGCCGTGGTGTTGATGGGTTGTCTGGGCTGCGTGTTGGCCTGGGCCACGCTGGTCGAAAGCCGGTACGGGACCGCGGCCGCGCAGTTCGGCATCTACCAGGCGTGGTGGTTTGCCTGGCTGGGCTGGCTGTTGGCACTGAACGTGCTCTCCGCAGCGCTGGTTCGATTCCCCTGGCAGCGGCGCCACGTGGGATTCCTGGTCACCCACGCGGGCATTCTGGTGCTGCTGGCAGGGTGCTTGCTGGGCCGATGGTACGGCATGCAGGGCCAATTGCCGGTCTTCGAGGGCCGCGCGACCCATACGGCCTACAGGGACCGCGAGGCCTTTGAGCTGCGTGTGACGGACCTCGGGCAGGGCGAGGACCGCTTTGGGACCGCGGCAGAACCCGTCCACGTCCCGTTTCGCAGCGGGCCGTTCAATTGGCGCGACTACGCCGGGTTGTCTGTGTTTCCGTGGCACTTGGCCTCGCGCAGCCAGGGTGTGATCTACGACCACGACCGCATCCGCCTGGAAGTGCTCGACTACCTGAGCGACTCGAGGCGCGTGGGCGTGCCGCGCATCACGCTTTCGGTCGGCCGCGGCGAGGAGGGCTCGGACCGCGTGGTGTCGACCGACCAGGTCACCCTCGAAGTCACGCCGGCCGAAGGGGCCCAGGCAGACCTGCTGCCCGCGGGCATGGGGCAGCGCGCCTGGCTGGGAGAAGGCCGCCGCGTGTTGTTCTGGATGACCGGCAAAAAGGCCGAGACCGAGGCATTCTTGCGCGCCGTGCCCGAGGGCGAGCTCGGATCGTTGGGCCAAGTGGTGCTGTGCGTCGGGCAGCAGGCCTTCCGCTTCGACGTGGCCCAGTTGCGCACCGAGCCGCGCCAGGCGCTGGGCAACACCGGGCTGGAAGTGGAGCTGGGCGAGTTGAACCCCTGGATGCTCGGCGTACAGTTGGCCGTCTCCCGCCCGGGCGAGCCGCCACAGCGCATGTTCCTGTTCGCCTATTTGCCTTATGCCAATCAATACGATACCAAGCACGGCGTCTACGGGGCCTACTGGTTCGACCCCGCGACAGCCGCGGCAGACGCGCAGGGCGAAGCCTTCAGCGAGCCCACCCTGCGCGAAGCAGCTCTCGCCCGGGTGGAAATCCTCCAGGGCCATGACCAGCAGCTCTACTATCGCACGGTGGAGGCCGGCCGGGTCCGGGCAGCCGCGCGCTGGCCGGCCCCGCCGCGCGGGGAGGAGCAGCTCGGCGGCCGGGTCACGGTGTTTGCCGGTTCGGGCCGGCCCTTGGAGCTGGTGTTGCGCGAGTTCGTCCCGGCCGCGCGCCCCGGCTGGCAGGTCAAGCCGCTCCCGTTTGACAAGGACAAGTCCGGCACAACGCCCCGGGCTGAACTCCGCTTGACCGTGGACGGCCAGAGCAGCCGGTTCTGGCTGGCCGGCCGCCACAGCCAGGCGCCCGACGTGGTGCACCAGGTGCGGTCGCCGCGACGAAACGTGCGCGTGAGCCTGGGCTTCGAGCCGATCGACCTGGGGTTCCAGCTCTATTTGCGCCGCTTCCGGCAGCAGCTCGATCCCGGCAGCCAACGGGCCGCCCACTATTCCAGCCTGGTCGATTTCTTCACCAGGCCCGAACACGGCCCCCTGACACAGCCCGGCCGCGAGGCCCAGGAGTCGCCCGGCCGACTGAACGAGGAATCGCCGGGCGGAGAACTCCTGCGCGAGAACGTGTTGATCACGCTCAACGCGCCCGTGGAGCTGAAAGACCCGCGCTCGGGCCGGGTCTATCGGTTCTTCCAGACCAGCTTCAGCGGACCCTTTCGGCCCGGCGACCCGGAATATGATGAACTCGTCGGGCTCCATGGGGCGCGCGACGAGCTGTATCTGTCGCGCCTGAGCATCAACGCTGATCCGGGGCGAGGTCTGAAATACGCCGGCAGCGCGATGATCGTGATGGGCATTGGACTGGCTTACGGCCTGCGCGGCCGCCAGCGGCGCAGACGCGCACGGCAACAAGGGCCTTCGGACACGCGATGAACCAAATCAGGACTTGTAAAGGATATTGTTTGCCGAATTCGATGCGCAGCCCCGGGTGGCCGGGGCTGGAGCGAAGCGC
>CAYXPN010000428.1:2285-3768 GCA_964467075.1 uncultured Planctomycetaceae bacterium | reverse complement strand
GGCGGCTGGCAGCCGCTGCTACATTTGGTTGCGGCCCTGGGGCCGCGTTGAGAGATTCGGGCTCGGCGGCCGACTTCAATTCTTCCCGAAAACCACCTCAAAAAGTGCGAAACTTGAACTTAGGACTTGTAAAGGAATTGTTTGCCGAATTCGATGCGCAGCCCCGGGTGGCCGGGGCTGGAGCGAAGCGCAGCCCCGGCAAGTAATACTCTTACAAGTTCTTAGTGGGCCCTGGACCGCCAATGAGCGAGGCCGACTAACGGGAGCCCGGTTTCCAATATACTCGGGCTTGATCTACCGATCATTGACAATAGAGACATCAGTCGTCCTGCGGAGTCCCATGGAACTCTTCGCCCAGCAACCCGAGACCGCCAGGCTGTGGGCCATGATGGCCGGCCTGTTCGCGGCCTCGATGATCCTCTGGTGGAGAGTTTTCGCACGTTGGGCGCGCGGCCGGAGGGTGCTGGACTACGAGCCGCGCGGCCGTTTCCCGTGGGAAGGCCCCGACGTGGCGATCATTATGCTCTGGTGGTTCGTCGGACCGCCCAGTGTGGCAGTGGCGGGAATCTGGTTCTTCGGTCTGCCCGGCACCGAGGCCGTGCCCGAAGCGGCCGCCATGTCCGAAACCGTCCATCCGGTCGCCAGGCTCTTGGAGTCGCAGAGCCCCGCCTGGGTGCTCTTGGCGATCTTGACCGCGGTGGTCGTGGCCCCGGTGGCGGAGGAATACGTCTTCCGGTTGATCCTGCAAGGGTGGATTGAGACCCGATGGCGATGGCTGCGTCGGGCACTGCCCGCGGCCGCGCGCGTGGCGCCGGGCACGCTGTCGATCGTGCTCTCGTCGTTGATTTTTGCGGGCGTACACGCGCGCAAGGGCGCGCCGCTCGGGCCGGCCGAAAGGATCGCCTTCGTGCTGGCCGTCCAGGCGGCAACCAGCGTGGTCACACTCCTGCTGATTGTCGGCCTGGCCCGGCTCCACGGCCCGCTGAGCCTGGAGACCCTGGGCATTGCGCCGTCCAAGCTGCGTCGCGACGTGCAGATCGGGCTGGGGGCCTGGCTGTTGGCCACCCCGCCGGTGTATTTCCTGTTCTGGGCCTCTGCGCTGGTGGTGCCCGAGCACGTGGCGCCCGACCCCATCCCGCTGTTCCCACTGGCCCTGGTGCTGGGCCTGCTCTATTTCCGCACCCATCGCATCGTGGCCGCGATCGTGGCCCACATGACCTTCAACGCCACCACGGTGTTGATGGTCTTTGTGATACGATAGTCGTCGCCGCCTCAAACCGCTCCGTCGCCGGCCTACACCCGCTCCCGGGGGCTGGTGTTTCGCGCGCCGACCGCTACAATGCCCATAACAGTCCGTAGGGTGCGTGCTCGCATGCGCGCGGTTCCGTAGTTCCGTAGGTGCGTGCTTGCACGCACGCGGTCTCTGCACAGACCACAAGTCCCGTAGGGTGCGTGCTTGCACGCACGCGGTCTCTGCGCAGAC
>CAYXPN010000428.1:0-2185 GCA_964467075.1 uncultured Planctomycetaceae bacterium | reverse complement strand
CAGACCACAAGTCCCGTAGGGTGCGTGCTTGCACGCACGCGGTCTCTGCGCAGACCACAAGGAAGAGAATCACCAAAGCACGAAAGGGCGAGAACGCCAAACGCTCGCAGGATTCACGGCATTGGTCATTGGTGCTTGGTCATTGCTCATTGACGTTTTCCTTTCCGACTTCCGACTTCCGACTTCAAAGACAGACACGCGCCGCACAAACCCCGCACACGAGAGGAGGTTCTCCCATGGCCACAGGTTTCGGCATCATCGGCTGCGGTATGATTTCCCGTTTCCACGCCCGGGCCATTGCCGACGTGCCGGGAGCAAAGCTGGTGGGCTGTTACGATACGATTCCCGCCGCGGCCGACCGGCTGGCCGCGGAGTTCGCCTGCCGTGCCTGCCAGAAGCTGGACGACTTGCTGGCCGACCCCCAGATCGACGTGGTGGTGATCGGCACGCCCAGCGGGGCCCACCTGGAGCCCGCCGTAGCCGCGGCACGGGCCGCAAAGCACGTGATCGTAGAAAAGCCCCTGGAGATCACCCTGCGTCGCTGCGATCGGATCATCGCAGAATGTGAAAAGGCAGGCGTAGTCCTCTCGACCATCTTTCCCTCGCGCTTCCACGATTCGAGCCAGTTGCTCAAGAAGGCCGTGGACCAGGGGCGGTTCGGCCGGCTCACGCTCGGCGACGCGATCGTCAAATGGTATCGCACCCAGCAGTACTACGACAGCGGCCAGTGGCGCGGCACCTGGGAGCTCGACGGCGGTGGGGCCTTGATGAACCAGGCCATCCACAGCGTCGATCTGCTGGTGTGGCTGATGGGTCCGGTGGCCCAAATCCGTGCCCATACCGCAATGTTGGCCCACGAGCGCATCGCCGTCGAAGACGTGGCCACAGCCTCGCTGCAATTCGCCAACGGGGCCCTGGGCACGATCGAGGCAACCACCGCGGCCTATCCCGGCTACCTCAAGCGCATCGAAATCCACGGCTCCCAGGGTTCCGCGGTGATGGAGGAAGAGGACATCGTCAAGTGGGACTTCGCCCGACAGCGCAAGAGCGACCAGGCCGTCCACCAGCGCATGGCCCAGCGCCAAAGCGGCGGCGGCGGAGCGGCCGACCCCGCGGCCATCGGCCACCACGGCCACGCGCGCCAGTTCAAGGAGGTGCTCGGCGCCATCCGCCGCGGCAGTCAGCCGCTCATTGACGGGCCCGAAGGACGGCGCGCCGTGGAAGTGATCCTCGGCATCTACAAAGCGGCCGAGACCGGTCGGGCCGTCAGCCTGCCGCTGACAGGCGATCCGGCCATCAAGGCACGCAAGAGCGGCGTGGGCGCCTGATTCCGCCCGGAAACGTATCCTCACGTGCCCCGCTTGCCCGGTAGGGCTACCAGTCCGACACGCGCGAAGTGTGGAGTTGGGTGCCACTGCTGGCTTGTCCAGCAGTGCCGAGTGCACGGTTGGGCAAGCCAGCCGTGGCACCCTACAGTTTAGCTGTGTCGGACTACTACGGTTGCTCCGCGCGCCGCCTCACTGCTGGAACCCTTCTTCCCGCTCCCGCGGCTCCGCGGGCGCAAGCTGCTCGATCGCGCGGCGTATCTGCTCGACCATCTCCGCCTCTCCCTCGGCCAACTTGAGTGCTTCGCCGTATTCAGCGGCCGCGCCGGTCACATCGCCCAAGGCGGCCAGTGTCTCAGCCAGATGGATACGCGCGGAGAGCATCTCCGGGTCGATGCGCAGCACCCACCGATACTGGTGCGCGGCTGCCTCCAATTGCCCGGCAGCAGCCAGTGCGAGTCCCAATCCGAGCCGGGCGTCGGTGTTCTCTCGGTTCACGCGCAGCAGGGCCCAATAGTACGGCACGGCCAGGTGCGCATATCCCTGACGTACCAGCAGGTTGGCTTGCGCCAGATACGTCGCCTCCTGCTCCGGTGCTGCGACCAGGGCCGCAGTGTAGAGTGCGGCGGCGCGCGCGGTGGACTGCTGCCAGGCAAGCTCTTCGGCCGTGCGCAGGCACCTCTCGCGGTACTGCGGCTTCAGTCGCAACGCCCGCGCCAGGTGCGCCACTGCCTGGTTCAAGCGGTCGGCGAAAACCAGTGTGAGCCCCAGCCCAAAGGCTTCTTCGGCGTTGCCTGTCTCGGGCTTCAGTGCCGGGTGGTCGTTCAGGGGGCTGTCGCTGCGCACCAGCACGGCCAGGC
>CAYXPN010000427.1:0-3771 GCA_964467075.1 uncultured Planctomycetaceae bacterium | reverse complement strand
TTTGTCGTGGCCGCCTTGCGTCGGCCCTTGGAGGGCCACGCTTTGTCGTGGCCGCACGCGATTCAACGCAATCCCGCCGGAAAACCTGGCCACACACGGCAATCGTGGCCGTGGCCTCGGCCAAACGCGGCTATGCTACAATAGAGGGCCGACCCCGGGCACGGCGCGAGTCCCCCGGGGTTGAGCGGCCCGCGGTGGTGCGGCCGGGTACGCGGCGTGTGGTTTCTTGGGGGGGCCTGCGTCCGAAAAGAAAAGGCGGCGCTTCGATGCACAAAGCCGGCTCAACGTCCTGCTCTGTTCGCTCGCGTGCCGGCACGTGGGTTTGGAAGACGACTGCGCTGGCTCTTGCTGCACTGGTTCTGCTGGCGAGTCCGTCGGCTCGGGCCAGGGAGATTTATGTGGACAATGCGGCGGGCGACGACAGCTTCACCGGTTCCCAGCGCCGAGCGACCTTCGACCTGAGCGGCCCGGTGCGCACGATCACGCGGGCCCTGCAACTGGCCCAGTCCGGCGACCGCATCGTGCTGGCGGCCAACGAAGAGCCTTACCGCGAGAGCATCACGCTGGCGGGCAGTCGCCTGAGCGGCTATGCCCAGCGCCCGCTGGTGATCGAGGGCAATGGTGCGGTGCTGGACGGTTCAGCGCCCGTGCCGCCGGACGCCTGGCAGCGCTGTCGCGGGCCGGTGTTTCGTTTTGAGCCGCCGGGCAAGGCCTATCAGCAGTTGTTCCTTGCGGGCCGGCCGGCGGCGCGCGTGGCCGTGGGCACACCGGCCCAGGGTCCGCCGGAGCTCGAGGCGCTCCAGTGGTGTCTGGCAGGAGGATTCATCTACTTCTGTGTCGAGCCGAGCAAGCTGCCCGACGAATACGAGCTGACCTACGCGCGCCTGCGCACCGGGATCACGTTGTACCACGTGCGTCGCGTGGCTGTGGTCGATCTGACGGTGCAGGGGTTCCAGCTCGACGGCATTCAGGCGGCCAATTCGGCCCGCGATGTCTATCTGGCCGGACTGACCTGCCGGGGCAACGGGCGCAGCGGCATCACCGTGGGCGGGGCCTCGAAGGTGGAAATCGACATCTCGCTGGTGGGCAACAACGGCGAGGCCCAGTTGTTGACCCTGCCCTGGTCCCAGACCCACGTGCGCAACAGCCATCTGCTCGGCAACACCGCACCCGGCTGGGTCGATCGCGGCGGGCGCGTGGACATCGACGGCCAGGCGGCGACCGGCGGGCGGGACGAGGTGCGGCCGAAGCAGGCCGACGAGCCGTAGAGCTGAATCGGGAGCCTCGCCCTCCCAAATCTCGCTCGCCCTCCCAAGTATCGCTTGCCTTCCCAGCCCTCCGCCTCCGAGAATCGGCTTGCAGATCGTCTCTCAGCCGAACGTGGCCCAGGGCACCCTTAGAAGGCGTCGCCCGGGATGACCTGGCGGTCTTGCCGGTTGCCCAGGTATTGGTGGATCAGCGGGTCGATGCCGTAGAGCATGGTGCGCACGCTGCCGTCGCAGAAGGCGGCGTTGAAGCCGCCCACATGGGCGCTGCCGAAGATCAGCACGTTGTTGTAGCCCGGCCGGTCGCGTCTGGGCTGCAAGCTGGCATGGGCCCAACGCAGCGTATCCCAGTCGTAGCCGAGGTTCCAGCCCTGGTCGTCGTCCGCGGGCTTGCCGCTGTACATCCCGTCCGGGTTCACGTAGCGTTCGGCGATCAGATAGGTGTTGCTCTGGCCGTCGCGCACGTGGGCGGCCTGAACCTCGCTGCGCAGGTAGGAGACGCCGGTGGAAAACCTGATCACACACCCGCGTTTCGCGCCGCTGCCTTTCCAGTAGTCGGGGTTCATGCCCTGGGAGATCGAGCCGGGCCCGTATTCGATGCCGCCGGCTGCGGGACACTCCGAGTTGCCGACGCTGGGATGGAAATCGCCGCCGTTGATGGCGTAGTCGGTGCGTCCGATTACGTCGGGTTTTTCAATGTTGGTGTAGGGGTGCGGGTGTACGTAGGGATAGGCGACGGCCTTGCGGCGAGAGGGGCAATGGTAGAGCGCAATCGGGGTCGAGGTGACCTCGCGCCCCAACCGGCGTTTTTCCGACTGGGACAGGCCCTTGCCCAGATCGTGGAGGGCTTGCTGCTCGATATAGGGAAGGATGTTGTAGCCCCAACCGCAGGGCTGGTCTTTCGTGAATCCCTGGTCCGGGTCCCCGGCCCAGCCCCAACCCCAGCCGCCGGTGGGATAGAAGCCGTGCTTGGTCAGGTGCTGCTCGCAGGCGTTGGCAAGTTGGGTCAGGTTGTTCTTGCAGCGCAAGCGCCGCGCAGCCTCGAGCCCGCGCTGACTGGCGGGAATCATAATCATGACCAAGATGCCAATGATGGAGATTACCACCAACAGCTCGACCAGCGTGAAACCCAGGCGCGAGGCCCGGTAGCGGGCACGATCGCTCCGCGCCCGGCCTACCTTCTCTTGCCACACAGAAACGCCCCGGCGGACCTGCGCGGATTCGCTTGCGACGACACCTGACATGACCACCTCTCCTCGTAGTGGACCCCCACCGCCCCTCGGTCGCAACCTGAGAAAAGCGAAATCAAAGGGCTCGCCCCACCATTAGTCTGCATACCCTATCCACTCCCTGAGGTCAAGAGTTCCCCCGTTCCGGGGCCGACTGACTCCCGAGACGGGGGCACAAGGCCCGCAACACTTCGTACGCTGTCGGCAGGACCCAGCCGACACTCGGTAGCACGCGCCAAACGCCCGGACGTGCCGCGGCCGCGACCGGCGCCTGGCGTTTAGACTGCGAGAAAACGCGAGACTGCGCTGGTCAGACGGGGGGGCAGCAGGCCGCTCGCAGGCGCGCCGGGGTTGCCCGCTTTGGGCATGCGTCTTGAGGCGTTTCGGGCCTAGGAGCCTACTCGCGGCACGCGCAGGGTGTTATAGTCAAATAGATGAGAGGCTGCGCTTGAGAGCAGCTTTTCGGACACGCGTTGTATGCACCAGTTTGGGGGCATGCGCAAATGAGTCCCGAGACGATCGGCCGGCCGATGGAAATCCTGCTGGTCGAGGATGATCTGGAGGACGCGGGCGCGACGATCGAGGCCCTCCGCCACGGAGAGATTCCCTGTCGCGTGAGCCTGGTGTGCGACGGGGAGGAGGCCCTGGAGTTCTTGCGCCGCGAGGGCCGATATGCCCGGGCCCCGCGCCCCGACGTGCTGTTGCTGGACTTGAAACTGCCGCGCAAGAGCGGGCGCGAGGTGTTGGCCGAGATGAAGGCCGACCCCGATTTGAGCCCGATCCCCGTGGTGGTGCTCACGGTTTCTCCCACGCACGAGGAAGTGCTGCGCAGCGAACAGCTCCACGTGGAGAGCTATCTGACCAAGCCGGTCAACTGGGACCGGTTTGTGGCGGTGGTCAAGTCGCTGCGCCGCTATCTGCTGGCCGACGTGATCCTGCCCCAATGGGGCACCTCTGAGGGGCCCGAGGCCGAGCGCTGAACGTTCCCCTGCCGCAGCACCCGGCTGGTGGGTCGCTCGTTTCGGCAGTTGCGGCGTCATGCCCGGCGAGTACAATGGTGCGGGGTCGTGGATCGCGCGCCTGCGGCTCCCACGCCCCGCGGGCAGGACGGCCTGCCCCCTGGTAGTCCGACACACGTGAAGTCTCGAGTTGGGGCCACCGTCGAGTTGGGTGCCACTGCTGGCTTGTCCAGCAGTGCCGAATGCACGGTTGGGCAAGCCAACCGTGGCACGCCACAGTTTAGAACTTGTAAGAGTATTACTTCCCGGGGCTTCGCT
>CAYXPN010000426.1:0-3779 GCA_964467075.1 uncultured Planctomycetaceae bacterium | reverse complement strand
CCAAGGACCTGGCCGCGCAAGAGCCCGAGAGGGTCGCGCGCATGAAGGCCCAGCTTGAACAGTGGCAGGCCTCGGTCGAACGCAGCCTGGCCGGGCAGGATTACCAAGACGACCCCTGACCGCGGCCGGGAATTGGGTGGAAACGCAGGCCGGTTGGGTGGCACGCCCCAGAGCGCCAGCGATGGGCGTGGTAAGCGTCGGTTCGTTGCGTTGCCACGCCCTTCTGAGGGCGTGCCCCCCCGCGTTGAGGCCCGGTCTCCCGACGGGGCCACCGCGCGCTGCGTCAATCGACGCGTCGCCGTGTGTCAATAGGCGCACTCCCGCGCGGCATCGGCGTAGGTCTGCAGCTTCTCGGGCGGAGTCTCGAAGAAGTGATCGCTCAAGGAGCAAATATACCCGCCGTTGCGCCCCACGGTCTCGAACAGCTTGTGGACGGTCTTGCGGATCAATTCCGCTGAGCCGTCGGTCACCACGTTGAACTGGTCCACCCCGCCGACGAGTGCCACGCGCCCGGCGATCTTCTCGGCCAGCTCCCAGGGCTCCTGGTTTCCGCCCACGCTGCGCGGGGCCAGGGTCTCGGAGGCGTGGCAGCCGTTGGCCACGATCAGCTCCTCGATGCCGCGCGTGCCGCCGCACGTGTGATAGGTCACCCGAAAACCCAACTCGCGCAGGGCGTCGTGAAGCCGGCGGTCGTAGGGCAGGCAGAACTCCTGGTGCAGCTTGGGCGAGATGACCGTAGACGAGGCGGCCCCGCCGCCCGTCTCCACCAGGTCGAACCTGGCACCCTTCATCGACTCGATGAATCGCAGCTTCTTCTCCAGCAGAATGCCCAGCAGTTCGTGGACCCAGTCGGGCCGGTCGAACGTGCGCAGGATCAGCTCCTGCACGTCCATCAGACAGCAGGCATGCTGCCAGCAGCCCACCTGGTCGCCCCAGACAAACCCGCGCAGGATGCCCCGGTCGCCGATGCGGTCGTAGAGCTCCACGATCGGTTTGAGGTCCAGCCGCGGCACGGGCATGTACCGGCGGATCAGGTGGATGTCCTCGTCGCGCTTGATGAGATACTCGGTCAGCCACGTGGTCTTGCGGTCGCCCGCGGTCTTGTAGGTGAGCGTGCCCTCGGGCGTATGGATTTCGTGGTGAACGACGCGATTGTCCGGGTCGTCGCTCAGGATGGCGGCCTCATCGCGCCACTGGGGAGTAGAGAACCTGGCGAAGTCGGCCTCGATCAGCCAGAACTGCCCCATGGATTCGAAATACTGGATTTGGGCGTCCATACCGAAACGCTCGAACGCCTCCAGGTCGCTGATGCCGCCGAGATACTCCTCCAGGTGATAGGGCTGCCACTGGTGCACGGTGACCGGCAGGCGGTCGGGTTTGCCCCGCTCCAGTGCGCAGAGCAATCGCTCCTTGCTGGTCATGGAACTCATCGCAAAGACCTCCCCGCGCTGGATGACCGCCCCAAACCAATGTAGGTCAGGCACTCCCGTGCCTGACACTCTGGCCGGTTGAGGTGTTCGGCTCAGCACTGCTGGGCAAGCCGGCACTGGCACCCGACGCGTGCGTGCGAGCACGCACCCTACACCTGCCGGCTTGTCCGGCAGTGCGGCGTGCGCCGCGGCCGGGCCGTCTCCCTCAATGCTCGTACGCCCCAAACTCCCGGATCGCGTCGAACATGGCCAGCATGTTCTCCAGCGGGGTCTCGGGCAGAATCCAATCGTGACTGGCCCCGGCCACGTAGCCGCCGCCAGGTTTCATGATCTGAAGCGTCCTGCGCGTGGCCTCGCGCACCGACTCGGGTGTGCCTTCGAGCAGCACGTGGTGCGAGTCGATCGCCCCGTTGAGCAGGATACGGGCGCCGAACTCGCGTTTCAAGTGCTCGGGGCCCATGCCCGCGCACGAAGGCTGCAAGGCGTGCAACCCGTCCAGGCCGATCTCGATCATCGCCGGTATGAGCGGCGTGAAGCCGCCGCAGCAGTGCAGCATCACCTTGAGCCCATAGGCATGGCCCAGGTCCACCAGCCGGGCCAGATGGGGCAGGATGAACCGCCGGAACATGGCCTCTGAGAGCAGCGGCCCGCGCTGGCTGCCGAAGTCGTTGCCGATGAAGAAGACGTCGATCATGTCGGCCGCGGCCTCGAAGATGCGCCGGCTGGCCTCGGCATAGTAGTCCACCAGGTGGCCCAGCACACCGTCGATCAGCTCGGGCTGGTCGTACATCTTCAGGTACATGTTCTCCATGCCCAACAGGTCGATCAGGTCGTGCCAGAACGGCGACCAGTCGCCGCCCAGGATCGCGTACTGGCCGCCATACGCCGCGGCCTGCGCGCGCACCTGCGAGACATCGACCAGGGCCGGATCAGGCCACGCGTAGGCGTGTACTTCATCGAGCGCGGCCTCGGCCAGCGGGTGGTGGATCGGCTGGCCGTATTCCAGCCCGGCACGCAACACGCCAAAGGGCGTGACCGAGGTGGCCTCTGGCGGCAACTCGGGCAGCGGGCGCGCATAGGGGGCGAACACCCGGCGGAAATCGTCGCCCAGTCGGCGGCGCAACTGCTCGTGGTCCAATTGCAGGGCCGACTTGGCGCCCTCCCAGAATGCGGTCGATGCCCCGCACCAGGCCGGCACCCGATCGGGCTCTTCATGTGCAAAGGCGGTGAGCACTCGTTCGCGCGAGGTCATGGCGGTTTGCCTGGCGAGATCGGACCACGTGTGGCAAGCGACCGAATCAATATGGCCGAAGGCCATCTGTCACCGTAGATTGTAGGCTGGAACGAGTCGCGCCAGCGACGATGTTCCGGCAGCAGGAGGTTTCCGCCGGAACGGCGCTGCGCTTGTTCCGGCCTACGGCCTACCAGAGGAAATGAGGACCCGCTTGCGGGCCAGCAAGGCCGCGTGCGTGCAAAGCACGCACCCTACGGCTTGCTATTGGTAGTGACCCCGATTCATCGGGTCATTGCCAGCACTGCTGGAGGGACGCGGTCCCTCGCGTCCGCTGCGTGCATTGGGTGCTGATTCGCGGCCACGACGGAGCGTGGCCCTCCATTGATCTCGTGGTGCCGCCTGGAAGCTCGCGTGCGTGCAAGCACGCACCCTACGGAACCGCACTGCTGGACAAGCGAGCACTGGCACCCGCGCGCCGTGCTGCAGCGCATTCGCTGGGCAATCATTTTCCTTCGAAACCCCATTTGAGGAACCGACCGTACGCGAAGAGAGCTTTGTCCCGCACCCTTTGATCGAGGTCGCCCACACCTTGAAAGAAGGGAATGAACTGCTCAAAGTAGATGGTGATTATCTGCTCGCGTGAAGCGGGGAGTTCGGCAGGCGTAAGCCCCTTGACACGTGCCATTGCCCGGTATGTGTGTTGGTCGAAGATGGGAAACATCGCTGGTCGGAGGCAATGGAGCCAGAAGATGTCCCAAATCGGACCCCCGTGGAGTCTGGCCAGGTACCCCCGTCCCTCATCTACGGTGTTCAGAGGCGGCGTGCGTCCGATTTCGGGCAAGTAGTTTGTGCGAATGGACTGTTGTTTTTGCCCCGCGATTTGTTTGGTGCCGTTCTTCCATCCAAACAAATCCCAGACACGTTCTTCCGTGAGCGGCTGGTCAATGTTCTCCTCATACAGCTTCTCGAGGTCATAAGAGTAGTGTTGTGACCAGAATTCGACAAACGTCCCAGCATCGGCCTCGCGCCATTCTAGGATCTCAAATGCCATCGTGTCTCCCCTATGCGAAACCGCCTCGAGGTGAACCTCGCGCGGGTGCCGCTGGCCCTGCCAG
>CAYXPN010000425.1:0-3801 GCA_964467075.1 uncultured Planctomycetaceae bacterium | reverse complement strand
GGCGGCGGCGCGGTGAGGGGGTGAGGGGGTGAGGGGGTGTAGGGTGGGTCGAGCGATAGCGAGACCCACCGACAAGGCAGAATAGTGGGTGTGCGCCTCCGGCTTGACCTACCCTGCGTGTCTCTGGCAAGGAGACAGGATTACAGGATCGGCGGGATCATGGTGGAGTGTTTTTCTACACTCCGCTTTCGGCTTTCCGGTTTTTATCCGAACCGGGAGCTCACGCTCCCGGCTCGCCGTGCGCCGACCTCCCACCTCCGACTTCCCACTTCCGACCTTGGTTGCGGCCGTAAGGCCGCGATAGGGCAGAGGGACACGGATGTTCCGCCTCCACGAGCGAACACAGCGCAGGCTTCTGGCCGCCAGCTTTGTGGTCTGCTGCGTGGTGCCCACCGCGCTGGTGCTCTGGGTGGGCGCCGAGCGGCGCCTCCCCGGGCGCGTGGAAGTCGAGGCGCGCCGCTTAAGCGGCCTCTTGGGGCTCGGTGTGGAACTGGGGGCCGTCTGTCACCCACACCCGGGCGTGGTTCGCTACGAAGACCTCGCCCTGTCCGATCCGGAGACCGGGCGCCGGCTGGCGTCGATGCGCGCATTGACAACAGAGTGGGGCCGACGGATCGACCAGGCGGGCAACCGGCGCGAGGTGCTCCAGCTCGAAGCCGACGGGCTTCATTTCGACCCTGCGGCGATCGAGCCGCTTTGGGAGCTTCTCGGGCGCGCGTTGCGCCGGCGAGTGGGTGCAGAGCCGGTGGACGTGGACTTTGCGGCCGCCACACTCCGGCTGCACACCCAGGCCGGGCCGCTGGTGCTGGCCAGAGTGGACGGCCGCCTGGAGGAGCTTCCCGGCGGGGTCCAGGCCCAACTGACCTTCTCCTTGGACGACAGCCCAACGGCCGAGCCGATCCGCTTGCGCCTGGTGCGCAACCGCCAGACCCAGCCGCCGGCCAGCGGCTTTGAGTTGGATACCGGAACCGCCGCCTTGCCCTGCGCGCTCTTGGCCCAGCGTCTGGGCACCTGCCGCTCGATGGGCCCCAACGCCCGATTCTCCGGCTACCTCTGGGCCAACCAAACGCCCGGCGCAACAGGCGCGGGCTGGGAGGGCGAGCTGAGCGGGCAATTGCTCGACGTGGACCTGGGCCGGCTGGCCGGCGAGCACGCGGGCTGGCGCATGGCCGGCACGGCTGAGGTGACGATCAACAACGCCCGCTTCCGCCACGGACGCCTCGAACAGGCCAGCGCCACTATCACCGCCGGCCCCGGAGTGGTGGGTCGCCGCGCATTGGATTCGGCCACGCGCTGGCTGGGGTGGCAGCCGTTCGGCCAGACGCCTGCCGACAGCGAGACGGTGCCGTTCGATCAGTTGGCATTCTCCCTGGCCGTTGACGCGCGCGGCGTTTGGTTCCGCGGTCGCTGTGCCGCGGGTGGGCCGGGCACGATCATCGCCGGCGGTCGGCAATGGCTGCTCGGCGAACCTCCCTCGGCCCGCCAGCCGCTGCCGCTGGTTGCGCTCGTGCGTGCGCTGTGTCCGGCTGAAAGCGAAACGTGCGATACCCTGCCGGCCACGCCTCAGAGCGCGTGGCTGGCCGAGCGTCTGCCGCTGGCATCTGAGCAAAGCGCAGGCGGTTCTGTGGCGCGGATGCCAGAGTAGCGGCACAGTCGGAGGTGCGCTGGGGGCGTTCCAGGCGTGCGCCGGCCCGTGGTCCTTACGCACGTCCGATCCTCTGCCGACAAAGCGAGACAGGGCGCGCGTGCAGAGCCGGCGGGGAGCAGTGAGTGAACGCCGCTTCGCCCAAACCCCCTATAGTGGTGGTCTGTGCGTAACGCGCACCGTTCCACGCGCCTTCAACCAGTGCAATTCCAGGCACTTAGGGCAATCTGGGGAATTCTGGTGACCTAAATTAGAATGGGCCGGCTCTGCAGCCACCCCGCCCCTGGGGGACGGAGTTGCGTTGGATATTTCCGCCTTTTGCCCAGTCAGCGGATTGAGCATAATCATGCGTCCTGCGCCCGCACGCCCAGGCAGGAACGGCAGGCTTTCAACCAATCGGAGCCACCGGGGTGAACATCCTTCTGGCAACCAGTGAAGCAGTACCTTTTGCCAAGACCGGTGGACTGGCCGACGTGTCGGCCGCGCTGCCCGTGGAGCTGGCCAGGCTGGGCCACCAGGCAACGCTCATCCTGCCGGCCTATCGCCAGGCGCGCTACTGCAACCAGCCGATCGAGCGGCTGGGCATCGAGTTCATCGTGCCGGTAGGCAGCAAGATGGTCTCGGGCCGATTGCTGCGCAGCCGCCTGCCGGGCGCGGACGTGCCGGTCTTCCTGGTCGAGCAGGATCAGTATTACGACCGCGACGGGCTCTACGGGGCCGACGGCAAGGACTACATCGACAACTGCGAGCGGTTTGTGTTCTTTTGCCGCGCGGTGATGGAGGCGGTGCGCCTGCTGGAGTTGGACGTGGACGTGCTGCACGTAAACGACTGGCAGACCGGGCTGATTCCGGCGTACTTGAAGATCGAATACCACACCGTACCCCGCTATGGGCGCATCGCCACGGTGATGACGATCCACAACATGGCGTTCCAGGGCGTATTCTGGCACTGGGACATGTTGTTAACCGGCCTGGACTGGAAGTATTTCAACTGGCGGCAGATGGAGTTCCACGGCAGGCTGAACCTGTTGAAGACGGGCCTGGTTTTCGCCGACGCAATCACTACGGTAAGCCCCCGATACGCCCAGGAAATCCAGGTCTCGCCGCTCGGCTACGGCCTGGAAAACCTCTTGCAGCATCGCGGCGAAGTGATCACTGGGATTCTGAACGGGATCGACACCGAACACTGGAACCCGGCCGCAGACCCGCATTTGCCCGCCAACTACGCGGCCGAGCGCGCGGTCGACGGCAAACGGGCCTGCAAGGCCGCCTTGCAGGCGGAGATGGGACTGCCCGAGCGCGCGGATGTGCCGCTGATGGGTTTTGTGGGCCGGCTGACCGACCAGAAGGGACTGGACCTGATCACCGAGGTGATCCAGCGCTGGGTGCTGCGCGAGGAGGTGCAATGGGTGATCCTGGGCACCGGACAGCCGCAGTATCACCGCCTGCTGGAGGCCCTGGCCGAACGCTTTCCCCAGCGGGTGGCCGTGCGCCTGGAGTTCTCCGATCCGGTGGCCCATCGCATCGAGGCCGGCGCCGACATGTTCCTGATGCCCAGCCGCTTCGAGCCCTGCGGGCTCAACCAGATGTACAGTCTGCGCTACGGCACGGTGCCGGTGGTGCGGGCCACGGGCGGGCTGGCCGACACGATCGTCGACCTGGAGCAAGCCGGCGGCGAGTCCCCGCCGGCCAACGGGTTCAGCTTCCGCGAATACAGCGGGGCCGCGCTGGAAGAGACCCTGCGCCGCGCCTGCCAGGCCTATCGCCAGACGGACCTCTGGCACCGGCTGATCGCCACCGGAATGGCGCAGGACTGGTCGTGGGCACGCAGCGCCCGGCAGTACGTGCAGCTCTACGAGACCACCCTCGAGCGGGTGCGCTCGGGGCGGCCGGCCTGAACGTTCACGAGCGGTCGGGCGGGGACCTCGCGCCGGGTGATTCCCCCACCCGGTCGGTAGTGCATAGGATTCATGGGGCGGAAACGACGGGTTTGTTGGACGGATATCAATCGACCGCGTGCTCCGGCGCCCTTGCGCTCAGCGGACATTCGGCCGCAAGGGCTTTTGGAGTTTGTAGGGTGGGTCGAGCAAAAAGCGAGACCCACCGACAAGGCTTTCCTGGTGGGTCTGCGCCTACGGCTTGACCCACCCTACGCC
>CAYXPN010000424.1:0-3816 GCA_964467075.1 uncultured Planctomycetaceae bacterium | reverse complement strand
GACTCGGGGCGCCCCGGCCGTATCGTGACCGGCTCCTCCATGCGAGCAAACGTTCGCGGGTTGCGCCCGAGCGAACAGGCGCCTTCGGGTCGCAAACCTCCTTGCAGGAATGACATCATGCGCCTTTGGACTTGGCAGTCCCCGCAGTGGAATATCTGCGATACGCCGCGCGATCTGGAACGGGCTCGAACGGCTTGGAATGACATCAAACGGCTCGAACAGCTCTACGACAAGCTGCACAGAAAGCTTGGAACGTGCCAATTCATTTATTGCGAGCCTCGCTACTCTCATTGGACCGGCGACGAGATTCGGACACTCTGGGTGCTCGATGTCCCCGACGACGAGATTCTTGCCTATCTTGACGCGGAAATGTGGCGTGAGTTGCTCGATGGCAAGTTCAAGACCGCCACAGAGACAACGGCGTGGGACAGGCTTCTCCTGGACCGCAAAACGGCCGGAGAACGGATCCTACGCATCGACGATAGTTGCCATGCGCTGATATTGCAGAACCCCTGCCCTCAGTGCCTTGTACGCGTCCCCGTCCCCAAGCAATGTGTAATCGACTGCAGCAGGTTCAACAAAGGTGGCTATGATCAGGTAGTTCGGTACGAGGACCTTCCTCGGTCGCTCGAGGAAGCCAGGAGGTGTCGGCAGCGACCTCCCGGACGCCCGACGTAAGCTCGCGCGGGGCGCGAGTTGCGTTTGCCCGTCCCCCTTGCTACACTGGGAGCCGATTGCCCGGTGGGCAACCACCTCCCTGAGCACCCCGCGCGCCCTTTGGGTCGCGCCCGCCACAGAGCCCGCCTGCGTTTTCCTGCCCGGCTTGGAGCGGCTGTGTCCGTATGGTCCTCACAGGGCCTGATGAATCGGGCCGCTGCGAAGCCGCGACGAATCGGGCCACGACGAGCCGGTGTGCGGTCCTTCCGTACCGGGGTGGCAAAGGAGATGGACGAGATGGTTTCGCTGTTTGGTAGCGGCTCGCGGGCGTGGTTTGCCGCGGCGTTGGTCGCAGGCCGGCTCTTTGGAGCGGCAGCGGTTCTCGATGCCGCAGAGGCGCCAACGGACAATCCCGTGGCCGCCTACTACTCGGGCGACGAAGGCTATCCGGCCTGGACGGACCGCATCCGCTGGGACCGGGTGATCGACATGAAGCAGTATGCACGCGGGCGCACGGAGTTCGAGAAGTTCGAAAACGCCCGCGACGAGCTGGCGGCCCAGGGCGGCGGCGTGCTCTACTATCCGGCCGGCACCTACGACTTTTCAGAGGGTCCCTTTGACGGACCGCAGGGCCGCGGGCTCATGCTGCCGAGCGGGGTAGTCATCCGCGGCCAGACGCCCGCGGGAAAGGTGCGTGCCTGCGACGGACGGATGGAGCTGCCCACGCGGTTCGTGTTTGGTTTCCATCAGCAGAAGCAGGCGGTGGATGTGGGGTCGCGGCTGACCCTCGAGCTGGAAGGCGCGGACGTGCGCATCCGGCAGATCAAACCCCAGAAGCTACCCGACGGCACGCGCACCCCGGCCCAAGTGGTCTACGAGCCCGCGCCGCTGATCCTCAGCTTTCCGGTGCAGGGCGGCAAGCTTGGTGAAGAGGTCCAGGGCTTCCGCCGCGGCTACGGGCGCGATCTCTGGCCGGGTACAGCGCAGGTCGAGCAATCGGGCGAGCGCCTGAAGCTCTCCGTGAAGCTGGAAGTTCGCGATACCGAACACCCCGGCGCGGCCAGCTACGAAATCCAGCTTACCCGCCAGGGCGACGAACTGACCGGCAGCTACACCGGGCGCTGCCGCGACCGACCGGCCAAAGGCAAGGTAACCGGGCGCGCACTGGACATCCGGCCCGAGACCCCGCGCGAATGGAACCTCATCGGCCTCTTGCCCCAGCGCGGCAAACGGATCAAAGACGTAAACGACGTGGGCATCGTGTGGGTCCATCTGGTCGGCGCGACGATCTGGTTCGGGCCGGATATCGAGTGGGGCGAGACCTGGGCTACGGCCGGCTCGTGGAAGAGCCCGTATGCCATGCCGCCTTGGGACCAGCGCCGGCCCGACGGCACCCATCCCTGGGACCCCTTTGCCGGCGGCACTCAGACGTTCGTCGGCGCGGGCGACGGGCGCCTGGTGTTCGGCTGCGTGCTCGAAGACGCCGCGGTGCTCAACCGCTCGGTCAACATGGGCCGGCCCGACTACCCGCAAGGCTTCGGCCCGCAGGGCTTCTACATGCACAAGTTCGCCGCGCGCATCGCGGCCTACGGCTCGCGCGTGTTCGTGGCCAACAACCTCTTGCCGCCAAGCCGCGGGCGCAACTTCAAGTATGAGCAGACCACGCGGCGCACGTTTCCGCTGGGCGGGCATCGGGCCGGCTACGACCCGCCGCGGCGGAGCGTGGTTTTCTTCGACTACAACAAGGTCGCAGGAATCGACGTGAACAAAGAGATGCTGGGCTACACCAAGACCTCGGCCACCGGTCCGGCCGGCGAAGGCTACTTTATGCCCGGCGTGGTGGTGAAGGACAACTACGTTTCCAACCACGGCCACAAGGGCTTCAACGTCTCCGGCAACTGGGTGACCATCGCCGGCAACCACAACCAGCGCCAGGTGCTGCGCGAAGGCTACGACCCGGAGCGCATCGGCGGCTGGGAGCTGACGCTCGACGGCCACATCGAGACCGCGCCCGGCGGGCCGGGATTCATCTCCGACAACCTCTCGCGGGCCTTCGACCTGGGCGGCCGCAACCTTTGGGTCCATGCCAACACCTACAACAACCTGGGCTCCTCGCCGGGCAACGACGGCGAAGGCATCCTCTGCCAGGCCCACGGCGGCACCCAGGTCTACTCCTGGGCCATCACCTACAACCAGCACGACCAGGGCGACGGCAGCACGAGCTACATCGGCGGCTGGGACGTGAACATGGCCGGGGCCCTTTTCGGCTGGAACCGCACGCCCGGATGGATCGGTGCGGCTAAGGTGGCTCAGCGCGAGGCCGAGGACGTGGCCTTTGTGGGCAACCAGGCGGGCGCGGGCGAAAAACCGCTTGCCGGGGCCCAACTGGGCGATCCGGGCGGCAAGCTCTCACCACCCGCCGCGGTCCGGGCCACGATCCACGAAGGCGACGCCGTGAAGATCACCTGGAAGGACACGGCCACGGGCGAGGTGGGCTTTCGCATCGACCGGCGCATCGGCGAGGGTCCGTGGCGGGTGATCGCCTACCGGCCTCCGCAAATCCAGGGCCACCCCGAGAATCCGCCCCAGTGGATCGACTTCCTGGCCCCGCCCGAGAAACCGTTGAGCTATCGTGTGGTCGCCCTGGACAGCCGCGACGACCAGCGCGCGGCTGGCGAGCCGACCCGGCCGGTGGTATTGGCCAAGCCGTCGGGTCCGCCGGGCGAATAGCCAGCCGCGGCAGGTCGAGCGGGCGAAAGAGCAAGACATCAGTGCATGGTAACACTTCAGCCAACTGAGTGACGGCATGACACAAGTGACGGAGGAATGGGGGGAGGAATGGGGTCAACGGAGGAATGGGGTCAACTCTTGACGCTTGACATCAGGCGTGCTGTTTGGTCAGGAATGGGGTCAAGATCCGTAGGGTGGGTCGAGCCACCCCTGTAAAGGTCTTACCTGACCTCGCAAAACCCCTTGTTTTTCCGACAAATCGTGATTTCGTCGCGTTTTGGATGGCGGCAACGAGGCTCGCCGTGGCGGAGGGCGACACGCGTTCGCCGCAAAACCCGCTATACGTATTGCACAACGTCAAGATTCACAACGGTTTAGAAATTGTAAAGGAATTGTTTCCGCAATTGCGGGGAAAAGGTGACAGGCACC
>CAYXPN010000423.1:0-3884 GCA_964467075.1 uncultured Planctomycetaceae bacterium | reverse complement strand
CCGTGCGCTACGGCTGGGGCGGGTATTGCCTGGCCGCGGGGGCGGTCCTGGTAGTGGGCCTCTGCTGGTGGCGGCGGCGCCGGCGCGCTCGGGCTGCTGCCTGAGGCCCGGCGCTTCTCGCAGGGCAGACAATACCAGAATGGCTCGCAGATATCTTCTTCAGGCCAGCGCACTTTTGGAGAAAGCCGAACCGTTACCCCGCGCAATAGAACGGGGGGCGGATGTGTACCTGCCTGCTGGACCTCGGTCATGAAGAGAACGCGGAAAGACCTGCGGCTTCTGCTGGAGCAGGCGCGCGGTTTTCAGAGCACCGTGCGCAATTCCTCAACACTCGTGTCGCTGCCAGGCGCGTAGGGTGTCCCGTGTGTCCAATCGCAGCGCCCACAAATCGCGCACGGTGATTTCGAGTTAGCGACGCCTCCGGACGGGCCGGCTCGTTGTGGCCGGTGTCCCGACCGAGCCACTGGCCTCGACCGAAGGTCTCCGGACAGGTTTTGGGATAGGCTCTCAACGACGTCTCCGGCCGGGACAAGCGGAGCGGCCGCGTCATGTTGTCGTGGATCTGCGACGTGTTGTCGCCGAGCCTGCCGGCATGACCATGCCGCCGTGGCCGGACCCGAAACGAGAACCGCTGCTGACACGCGGTACGGCGTTTGCGGGAGTAGCGCTGCCGCCGTTGCGCCCTGCCCGAGCCCTAAGAACTGATAAGGGAATCATTTCCCGGGGCTTCGCTTCGCCGTGAGTCCCGGCCACCCATCCGTGAGGCCACGATTGCGGAATCAATTCGCTTACGAGTTCCAACGTCGAGTGCCGACGAAGAGGCCCATGCGACTTGACAAATGCCCGCACCAAACCTGTCGGACAATGCGCAGAAGGTCCTCGAAGCCAGGTACCTGCGCCGCGACGAGGAAGGCCGCGTGGCGGAGACGCCCGCGGAGCTGTTTCAGCGGGTGGCCGGCGCAGTAGCGGCCCCGGAGCAACGCTTTGCCGATGCCAGGGTGCGGGGACACTGGCAAGAGCGCTTCTTCGACGCTCTGGTTCGTCTGGACTTCCTGCCCAACTCGCCGACGCTGATGAACGCGGGCACTCCGCTGCGGCAACTGAGTGCCTGTTTCGTGCTTCCCGTGGAAGACGACATGGCCGGCATCTTCGACTCGCTCAAGCAAATGGCGCTGATCCAGCAGTCCGGCGGCGGCACCGGATTCTCCTTCTCGAAGCTGCGACCCGAGGGCGACCTGGTGGCCAGCACGGGCGGGACATCTTCAGGGCCGGTGGCGTTCATGCGCATCTTCGACGCGGCCACGGAGAACATTCGCCAGGGAGGCAAGCGCCGCGGGGCCAACATGGGCAGTTGCGCTCCGAGGTCTGTTGCCTCCTCGACCGTCAAACGGTCGCGCAAGGCCATCAGCACTGCGCGAAGCACTCGATACGCGTGCTGTGGATCGTCGCGTCCCAGCTCGTTGCTCAGCTCCTGCAGCCAGCCAGCCGTTGTTTGCAGCGTGCTTTGAAACGCGGAAATCTCTGTCAGGCTCATGTCTTCCTCCCGGGTTGAGGGCTCGTAAAGGTGTAGGTTCCGCGGATTGGAGGGCGCTCTTCTGCAATAAGCCCTAACGCGGCCAGAGGCCGCAGCTAAGCGGGACCAACTAATGTTTGCACGGTGGCTTGGCGGCCTGGAAAAAGGTGACAGGCACCATTTGTGCGAAGCCGGGCACCGACCGAAGGTTGGTCGCGGGCCGCCCAAAGGCAAATGGTGCCTGTCACCTTTTTCTTCCAACCCCGACCGTGCAACCTTTGCCGATCTCCGCTTGGCAGTATCTGCCAGCACAGGTTTTGCCGGCGGCATCACGTCACGCCGGTGTAGCGGCGCTGGATTATCCTTCTGATGATCGAGCGGGACTCCCGCGGCGAGAGGCCCTGATCGTTCTCCACGTGCCTCGCCTCTTCGGCCAGGCCGCGATCGCGGATCGCGTCGCGAAACCATCGCGAGTAGTCATGCCGGCGCAGGTGATAGGTCCAGCTCTCGTCGTCGACCCCTTCGGCCAGGTGCAGAAACATGGCCAGGTTCTGTGCCCGTAGCCGCAGCTTCCCTCCCGGACCGCGGAAGTAGAAATGAATGTCCGGTCGCAACTCGCCTTCGACGTACTTGCGTTGATGGCGGCGGTGCTCTCCCCGCGGCAGGGGCGCGCGGAACCAGGACGGCTCGGCGGGCGGGTGTCGCCGCCACACGAGACTTCGCTCTCGGTCGTTATCGTCCTCCCAATCCGGTGCGGGGACCATCGGCGGCGGCCGTCCCAGCGCTTCGCTGAGCTTGCGCACCGCGTCGTCCATCCTCTGGCCGACGATGACCACCAGATCGACCGATGCCAGCACCTGCGGCGCGATGCGCTCGGGATAGGCGCTGATCAGAATCATTCCCTGGAGCTGCTCGGGCGCGGTGTGCAGCAGCGGTGCCCACGAGCCCGGCAGCACGTATTGCGCTTCGTCAATGGCGATCCAATGAGGGCGGCCGGTCCGCGCCCGGCATTCCAACAGCGCGGGCAGCAGGCTGCCGAAATAGGCGGGGCGATGGTCGATCGAAGCGCCCAGCAGATTCACCACCGCGTTCTGCCTCGGTTGATTGAGAAGCTCGACGACCTCTTCGACCGTGGGTGTACGGTGTGCGCTGCCGAGCACCACGGCGTTAAGGGAACCTCGATACTCGCCTTCCGGGTCGACCAGACAGAACTGGTACCCTGCCTGGGCGATCCGTTCGAAAAGCCCGGTGGCCAGGGTCGACTTCCCGGCGCCCGAGCTCCCACACAGCAGCACGCTCTTGCCATAGGGCTTCAGTCGAACCTCTGAGCCGTCATAACCGGTTCCCAGCAGGATCTCATGCCGGTCGAGTCGGTTTTCCGCCTGACGGAGATCCGACTCGATCAGCCATTGGGCCAACTCGACGACGCCCCGGCCCCGCGCGCCGCTGGTGACCATGTCGGCATACTCCTTGACCGAGGGGAGGGCATTGGCCACGGCCACGGCGCACTCGCACAAACGGAGAAAGGCCTGGTCGTTTTCCGCGTCTCCCACACCGACCACGTTATGCGGGGAGAGCCCCATGGCGTCCAGGGCCGCCCAGAGGCCGGTGGCCTTGTTCACTCCGGAGGGCAGCACCATCACCGCGCCTTTGTTGAATACCACTTGCAGCTCGAGCTGCAAGTCGCGGATCACTTCGAAGACCTTCACCTCGTGGGGTAGCCAGGTGGACACGATCACGCGCCCCACCGAAAGCTGCTCCACCCCTCGGCGGCGCAACTCGTCCACGAAGCGTGTGGGAGGACGGGGACCGAGCGGTTCTGTTTCGCCAGTTGCCGGGCAATAGAGCACTCCCCCGTTCTCGACCACCACCTGGTCAAACAGCTCAAGGTGGGGGAAGACACGTTGGAGATCGGCCAGCTCACGACCGGTGACAAGAATCAATCTCCGCCCCGAGGCCCGCAAACGCCTCAAAGCATCAATCACAGGTTCGTCGACATGGCCGTCGCTGGCCAGCGTCCCATCATAATCGGCGGCCAGAGCGTAATAGCGCATAAGCTCACTTGAGTCCTGCTGTGTCTGCCTGGATCGGCTCCCCGTCCATGTGGCCGGGCGTGTTTGTCGGGCGCCGTCGCCCTCTTCCTGTTTCGCAAGTTCTGTGCCGGCACAGAACTTGCAAAAAAGCGAATGTGTCCGGAAATCCGGCGTGCCACCGCTTGCCCAGAAGCAAAGCCTCGCCGGTGCTGGGCTTTTGTGTCAAAACGGTAGCCACGCTCGCCAGAGCGTGGACCGCCGGGTGCAAACCCCATAGAAAAAGGAGTCTGTAGCAACATTACAGAGGAACCACGAAAGCACGAAAGGGCGAAAAGGCG